>JACMML010000002.1 GCA_014379105.1 Phycisphaerae bacterium | reverse complement strand
GGAGCTGAGTTTGTTAGGGACGGGGATGACGGCGTAGTAGTTTGTGTGGACATTTTCGGCCTCCTATTGAGAACGGTGGCACGCGATGCGCACAGGCAGCGACGCCTATTCACAAGGGCGAAGCTACGGCCTCAGGGTCGATCGGCGGGCGAGCTAGTGTCCATCACGGTCCCGATTCGGACCCTTCTCGTGTTTTGTTACGCCTCCGTGAGGAACTCGTCATTCGGATTCTGTTACCGGGCTTCGGCCGCCCTCTCGATCAGATCGGCGACGGCTTTGGGATGCGTTATCATGACGACGTGCGACGCGCCGGGAATTTCAATCGCTTCCTTTGCATTTGCTCTTTTTGCCATAAAGGCATGGAGCGCCGCCGGAATATTGCGGTCGAGTGATCCCCAAACAAACCACGAGGGGGTTGTTTTCCAGGACTGCGACTCAGCAGGCTCAGCAAGAGCGGACTGAGTGATGGGACGCTGCGTCACGGCCATGTTGAGCGCATCGTCCTTTGAGACGTCCGCTGCGAACTGCTTCCAGTACCGCGCCTGGTCAATGTACACATCTTTGCTGCCGTCAGCGAGTTCGACGGGTGGTGCCAGTGTTTGACCTAAAGTGCCGGTGGGGAACTTGTCACCCAGTGAGCCGGCGCTTTCCCCAACATCGGGTGCATGTCCCGCCACGAAAACGAGCGCCTTGACGTTTCGTTGTCCGACAGCGGCAACGGAGATGACCTCACCACCGTAGGAATGACCGACCAATACCACGGGTCCCGAAATGCTCGCGACAAGGCGAGCAACATACTCGGCATCACCCTTAACACTGCGCAGGGGATTAGCGGCGGCAATCACGCGATATCCGTCGCGGCTAAGATCCTTGATGACGCCATTCCAGCTTGAGGAGCCAGCAAACGCCCCATGAACTAGAATGATTGTTGGCTTCGTGCCGTTATTTCCGTCCTGTGTGGCGGCCAAAGCGGCAGTCGAAAATGTCATTGCCGTGAATATCGAGGCCGCAGCCATCCAGCGGTGCATTTTACTCTCCCTAATTTCGATCCAAGGAGAAGCAGTCCGTCCGCTTCGCCGATGCGGAAGAGTATCGTCGCCTGAAGACGGCATGTCGTGTGAGACCTGGTGAGTTGAGATGAGGCCGAGGATCAGGGAAAACAGCGTGCGTTCGCGACTTTACAGGCGCGGTGCCGCGCCGCTGACCTCACGATTATCCACACCAACTTACTGAAGGATCCGGCCGCGCACGGATATTCATTTGCCCGGGCCAGGCGGAATGCGGGCTGCCTTCCGCTCAGTGATTTGAGCGCCGCAATCATAAACTAGAAAGGATCGATCGATGACTGGAGAAAACTCTCGCTGGAGATTTGGTGCTCCGGTTATCGCCTTCCTGCTGGCATCCGCGCTTCTGGATTCCCCTTCACGGTCGAGCCCCTATTCGACAATCAATAGCGCGGCCGAAGCCGGCCCCATTAACGTCGATCGATTACGCGGAAACATAAGCATGTTGTCTGGTTCGGGTGGCAACATCACCGCCCTCAGTAGCGTCGATGGTTTTCTCCTGATCGATACCGGGATTGGACTTTCCAAAAAGATGATCGTGCAGGCGCTTGAAACGATCAATCCAGTGCCAATCAAACTCGCGATTAATACCCACTGGCATTGGGACCATGCCGACGGAAATGATTGGGTTCGAGCATCAGGTGCCACCATAATGGCCGATCGGAAGACGATCCAGCGACTTGGACAAACAATCCTGATCCCCGAGTGGGAGCATACCTTCACCCCAATCCGCTCTACGGCACTACCGAATGTTCCAATCACGAAAGAGCGAAAGCTGTCCTTCGGCGGCCAGACCATTGTCATCCGACCGTATCAAGCCGGGCATACCGACAACGACATTTCAGTCTACTTCATCGACGCGGACGTCTTATCGGTCGGCGACACGTTCTGGAACGGCCAGTATCCATTCATTGATCACCCCACCGGCGGAAGCATCAACGGGGCGATCAGAGCAGCAAATGCCAACATCGCGATGGCGGGTGAACGGACGATTATCGTTCCTGGACATGGGCCGGTCGGGGATCGCAGATCTCAAATAGCATTTCGCGATATGTTGGTAACAGTTCGGGACCGGGTGTCCGTCTTGAAAAAGCGTGGAATGACGCTCGAACAAGTGCAGGGCTCAAAGCCTACTTCCGACCTAGATCAAAAATGGGGTCAATCGATAATTTCCGGCCAGCTTTTCACGGCGTTGGTCTACCATGACCTCTGATGGGTCACACCACCTCGGGCTTTCGAGACGAGAGCGGTGCCATGACTGAAAGCTCTGCCCGCCGAGAAAACCAAAACGCCAATTCAAGATCTGCTTCCCAGGGAGGAGCAGCGTTCGGCGACGCGTCGTCCGGACTCCACGGAAACGGCCAGCCGAGAACGGCCGCGGTCGCCCATGATTTGGCCAATCACCTCCAGATAGCCACTAGCGCGCTGCACCTGGTCGCGCGGGTTTCGGACCAACTCGACTCTCCAAGGCGATGCTCGCTTATTCAGGACGCGGCAAGCGCGATAGAACGTGCCTCAAACTTGGTCAGGCAGATCCTCGACGCCAGTCGCCCGTGTCCGCTCGATCAACGATCAAACGAACAACTTCGCGTCGATGTTCGACTGGACGAGATCCTTTCGAGCCTCCGGGGGGCAATTAGCTTGGTCATTGGGCAGACAATCGACTTAAAGATCCTGTGCGAGCCCGACGTGCCGGCCATCATTTGCGATCGCGACGAGCTCGAGAATGTCATTATAAACCTGGTCGTGAATGCGCGGGATGCGATGGCCGGGGGTGGGTGCCTTACGATTCAGGCCAGCAGCGAACCATCCGAAGAGGATCGTGTTGCCGAACGTAGAATTGTGCTTTTGCGAATGACGGACTCGGGCTGTGGAATGTCGGAATCGGTCACTGCACGGGCTTACGAAGCGTTTTTCACGACCAAGGCGTCGATTGGAGGGACCGGCCTCGGTCTGGCCACGGTGCACTCATTTGCGAAACGTCTGGGTGGATCAGCGAGCATCATCAGTGTCGTTGGCGAGGGCACGACGGTGATGTTGCGTCTCCCCGGCGCTCATTGATGCTCCGGCGATGGCTCTCAGGCCAGTAAAAGGAGCCAAAGAGGTCCCATCGCACCGTGGTGGGTAGCATCGCTCACATCTTACCGCCGGACGCACCGCTCGAGACTGCCCGGGCGATCGTGGACGTCACAAAGCTTTAGACGGCAACGTTCTTCGGCTTGTTCAGATGTGTGCTGAAAAATTCGCGCGTACGGCCGTTGGCTAGCTCGGCGGCAACGGGATCATAATGTGTCCCGCTATGGCGAGCGAAGGCATGATAGTTTTCCGGATAAGAATAGACTGTCACGTTATCCTTTTCTGTGACCGCCGCTTTGATCGCGGCCTGCGCGTCGGGCGGGATATATTCGTCGCGCCCGCCGAGATGCATGATCATCGGTGCTGTGATCGAGGCAACCTCATTCAAATATTTTTCGGTGTCCCCGCCATGGTAGGCGACTGCCGCGTCAACCTCTTCCCGAGCAGCCGTCAGAAATGTGAGAAGGCCGCCGAGGCAAAATCCCATCACACCGACGCGGCCGGTCACTCCGTCAAGCGCTCGAGCGAATTGAATCGTCTCGGCAACATCTTGCACGCCATGATCGCGATCGAAGGCGGCGTTGAGATCAAGGCCAATCTTCCACTCGGCATCAGTCCACCGATTCAGATCGAGGCCAGGTTGTTGTCGCCAGAACAGGTCGGGGCAGATCGCAACGAACCCATCGGAAGCGAGTTCATCGCACGTTGCCCGCATATCGGCATTCACACCGAACACCTCATGGAGCACGACCACGGCCGATGCGGGGAGGCATTCGGGAAAAG
>JACMML010000259.1 GCA_014379105.1 Phycisphaerae bacterium | reverse complement strand
TGAATGTGGTCCGGGACGCGACGCTCTGAGACACCAGATATCCTCCGCTTTGACGAGACTGTAAGTCGGTGAGACGGCAAGTCGGCTAGTCGGAAAGTCGTGGCCATGATCCACGACTTGCCGACTAACCGACTCGACGCCTTTCACAGATTTATGTCGCTACGCATCTACCAAAAAATTCATCCTTTAAACACAATCGCCGGTTCCAGCCGGATCACTTTGGCGATACTGACGACCGACGACATCAGCACAATCATCGCGATCGCCACGCCGCCGCCGGCGAGCACCCACCACGGCATCCAGAACGCCAGCGCGCTTGAGCCGGCCACCAAGCCCATTAACGCCGCCCCGCCGGCACCGAGGCCATAGCCGATCAGGCCGACGAACGACGATTGCAGCAAGATCATCTTCAAAAGCTGAAAATCCGCAGTGCCCATCGCTTTGAGTGCGCCAAAATGCCGTATGTTGTCCTGCGTAAACTGGTAAAACAGCAGCCCCGCGATGGCGGTGCCGACAATGAAACCCAGTACGACCGAGATGCCGAAATTGATCGGGATGCCGGTGTACTTCATAAAGTAGATGACCGTCATCTCCTTAAAGCCGTCGCCGCTGATCGCCTTAAGGCCCGTCTCAGAGTGAATGCGGTCACACAGCGCTGCCACATCGACGCCGGGCTGGGCCTTGACCAACACAAAACTGAGCAGCTTGCGTTCCCGCGGCGCGAATGACATCGCGCGGCTGTACGTGGTGTAGATCACCGGCTGGCTTTGAAACGTCGGCGTTACCCTGCACAGCCCGGCGACGATCGCGCGCTTGTCGTTCAATTCCAGCATGTCCCCCACGCGAAGCGGCGTTTTTGTTTCCTTGCCGTTGGCATCGACGGTCACTTTTGCGAGCTTGTCCTTCGCGCCATCGTCGTCAACGATCACCGCATCAGCCCGGCGAAGATCCTCAAGCCGGCCGACCACGCCGGCGGAATCGGCGATCATCACGGGCGGCCCGCCGATCAGTGACGCGTCATCCAGGCCGATCACATTGCAGTTCTGGAAAGTCCCGTCGGCAAGTCGCGCCTTGATCTGCCCTTTATACATCGGGATCGCCCAGGCGACGCCTTCGATCCCGCGCACGCGAAGCAGCTGTGTGTCCTGCAGCGGTTTGATGTCATCGACGAACTGCACTTTTTCGTCCATCACCCAGATATCCGGCTGCGACGTGTCGGTAAGAAAGCCGAACGTCCGCGACATCAACCCGCAGAAAATCGAGAGCTGCTGAATGATCAGGAACGACGCGATCGTCAGGCCGAAGATCATGCCGATATATTTGCCCCGATCGCCGGTGAGCATTTTGAACGCGACGAAGTTCATGGGGCTCGCTTTCCGATCGCCTTGGATCGCATCGCGTGCAGACCGGCGATTGAAAAGTCGGTCACGTGCCGCGCCAACTGCTCCAGTTCATCACGGCCATAGGTGCGGGAGGGGAACATCCGCGCAATCACTTCGCGGCAGTGCTTGTGAAAAACCACCTGCGAGATGATCGACGTGCTGAACAGAAACGCCTCATCGTCGCTCAACGGCCGGCTGACGATCTGCTGGACGATCTGCCGGAGGTGTTCAGCCATCGGGCGCATCGTGTCGGTGATTCGCCGGTTTAATTCGGCGGTGGGTTCCACCATTTCTCGAAGGATCAGTCGGCCGAGGTGCGTACCACATCCCTGGCCGACAAAGGCGCGGAGGAAGAATGATCGCACGAATGCCAAAAGGCGCTGCTCCGGCGTCGGATCGGGCGGAAGGTCGAGATTGACCGGATATTCGGCGAAACCCGCGGACATCGCCTGCTCGAAGACGGCGGTATAAAGCTGATTCTTACCACCGAAATGATAATTCACCGCCGCGATGTTCGCGCCCGCCTTTTCCACAATCTGCCGAATCGTTGCGTTGCGAAATCCCGTTTCGGCAAACACCTCAGCGGCGGCGGTAAGAATCCGCTGGCGGGTCTTGTCCGGCGATTCGGCGGTGTCGGGCATGCCAGCGGCCATCGAGATCAGTATTAAAACGTGCGTTTCAAATGTCAAGTTAAAACGTCTGTTGTAATTTGATTTCCATACAAACACTTAACGCTGTGTTAGCAAGTTTCTCACTGTCTGAGGTTAGTTCATGTATCATGAACAGCGGAACCCAACTGATGGCTCGCGTCCGCAAGAACCGACTCTTCAATCTTGATCCGATCAACGGCAAGATGCCCATGGGCGCGCTGGTGAAGCGGCCATTGGAGCGATTGCTCGCGTTGCCGGGGATCAACGGCATCTACGATCGCGTCACCGCCCACGCCGTCACCGCCAGCGAATTCTGCGAAAAATGCCTTGAAGATATGGACGTCTCGGTCCGCATCTCCAAGGAAGATATGGACCGCATCCCGCGCACGGGTCCGCTCGTGGTCGTCGCCAACCATCCATTCGGCGGCGTCGAAGGACTGATTCTCGCCAGCGTGCTGCTGAAGGTTCGTCCCGATTTCAAAGTGATGGTCAATTATCTGCTCGGACTCATCCCCGAGATGCGGCCGATCTGCGTGTTTGTCGATCCGTTCGGCAGCAACGTGCAGCAGAACATCAAAGGCCTCAAGCAATGCATGCAACTGCTCCGCGGCGGCGGGTGCCTGGGCGTGTTTCCATCGGGGACTGTTTCGCACCTGAACCTTTCCACCCGCACCGTCGAAGATCCGAAGTGGAGCCAGCACATCGGCGGGCTCATTAATCGCACTGGCGCGACTGTGCTGCCGGTCTATTTCGAGGGACGCAACGACTCTGTTTTCCAGATCGCCGGGCTGATCAGCCCGCGTTTGCGCACCGCGCTGATTCCCCGCGCGACGTTGAAACAACGGCACGCGACCTGCCAAGTGCATATCGGGCGAGTCATCTCCGCGCGCGAGCTGAGCTCATTTAAGACGGATCAAAACACCGCCGACTTTCTGCGGAACCGCACCTATGCCCTGGCCGGGCGGTGCGGGGAGCGCGTGCCGCTGTGGCGGCAATGGATCGCGGCCATGGGGCTCAAGCGGCCGGTTAAGCACGCGGCGATCGCTCAGCCTGTTGATCCCTACCGTCTCGAGCGCGAGCTGAGCACATTGGCGCCGGAGCAATTGCTCGCCCAGACCGGCGATCTCCGTTGCTACATCGCCACCGCACGCCAGGCACCCGGCACGATGCAGGAAGTCGGCCGACTGCGCGAGCTCACGTTCCGCGCCATCGGCGAAGGGACCGGCCGCCCGCTCGATCTGGATGATTTTGATAAGACCTATCACCACCTGCTCGTTTGGAACAGCGCGAAGCGCGAACTGGTTGGCGGGTATCGCCTGGGGCTCGTTGACGAACTCACCGCCCGCGCCGGCAACGCCGGGCTCTACGTGCACACGCTCTTCGATTTCCCGCCGGAGTTTCTTACGCGTCTGGGCCCGGCGATTGAGCTCGGCCGATCGTTCGTGCGGACCGAATATCAGCGATCATTTTCCCCGCTGATGCTGTTGTGGAAGGGAATCGGCGCGTTCGTCTGCCGGAATCCGAAGTACCGTTTTCTGTTCGGCCCGGTGAGCATCTCCAACGCGTATTCGCCGCTGAGCCGCGCGCTGATCAACGACTTCATGGCGCGTCCGGAAAATGCGCACGACCTGGCCGGCATGGTGCGGTCGCGGACGCCGCTGAAGGTCAGCAAGCCGGTGCAGCAGCGTGTATCGCTGCTTTCGCAGGCGATCCGCGAATTTGATGACCTCAATGAATTGGTCAGCGACCTGGAGCCCGACGGCAAAGCGTCTCCGATCCTTCTGAAGCAATACACGAAGCTCGGCGCTAAGTCGCTCGGCTCCAATGTCGATCCCGACTTCGGCCAATGCCTCGACTGTCTCTGCATCCTAGATCTGGTCAATGCCAACCAGCGTTCCATCCAGCGCTACATGGGCAAAGAGCAGGTCGCGACGTACATGGCCGCCCACGGCCGGGCGCCTGTGGCGCTGGAGCACGCCCGCGTCTAGTCACCAGCCATGATCTTCACGCCTTATCGTCCGGCACCCCTGCGCGTATGATGCGGGCGGTACAGGAGTCGTTCGATGGAACAATGGGTCACTGAAATCCGCGGACGTCTGACCGCCGAGTTTGCCCAGCGCCCCGCCGTGTGCGTGATGGCGACCGTCGATCTTAACGGCCGCCCCACTGCTCGGTGCATGATCTGCTGCGAGATCGACCACACGGGCCATCTCCTGTTCGTCTCGGACCGCCGTACCGGCAAGGACGACCATCTCCGCGCCTGTCCTGACACCGAAATCTGCTTCTGGCTTTCCACGACGCAGACGCAGGTTCGCGTCCGCGGCGTCGCAACCGTCGTCGACGCCGAGGCCGACACGTTCATGCGCGAGAAATGGTGGGACCAGCTCCCGCGCGAGAACCGCGACATCTTCACTTCCGCGATCAACCACGAAGGACAGATCCCGCCCATGCCGCAGACGTTCGAGTTGATCGTCGTCGATGCCAGCGAAGTCGAAGTGCAGGAACTCAACACGCGCCCGCACAAAAAGCAGCTGTGGAAAGACACCGGGGGGCGGTGGGAGTCCAGCGTCGTCTGATGCGCTGGCCCGGATTGTCAATCGAATGCGCTGCGAAAAACCGCCCGTTACGCCAGCGAGATCTTCGCGACATCAAACGCCGCGTTCGGCCGGGCGATTCGCTTTGCATTGGCTTTCAGACTCGCCAATCGCGTGTCGTCCTCCAATACCTGGATCAGTTTGTGCCGCAGCGTCGCGAGATTATTGATCTTGATGCCCGCGCCATTTTCCAACAGGTAATCGCTGTTGCGGCTCTCCTGTCCGGGAATGGGGTTCACGATCGCCATCGCGGCGCCGCGCGCCAGTACTTCGCTGGTCGTGAGTCCGCCGGGCTTGCTCACGACGAGGTCTGCGAGCTGCATCAACTCGTCAATCTCGGTGGTGAAGCCGATCACCTTGGTGCGATGCCGTTTCGGCACCGCGATCTTCTCCAGCTTCGACTTCGCGGCCGCGTTCTTGCCGGCTACGACGACAACCTCTAACGGCTTCTCGATCTGCAGCAACTCCCGATAAATCTGCTCGACCGGACCCACCCCAAACCCCCCCGGCCAGTTGCAGCACGATCGGCCGATCACCGACAATCCCCTGATTTTTCAAGCACGCCGCCCGCGGCTTGGGCTGGCTGAAGACAGGATGAATCGGTATGCCCGTCACGTCGATCGTCTCGGCCGGGATTCCCCAATGCTGCAGATAGAGCTTGCCTTCTTCGGTCGCGGTGGTGTACCGCTCGCACGGCTGATTGACCCACAAACGGTGCGTCTCAAAATCCGTCGTCACGGTCATCTGCCTGAGCGACGACTTGCGGCGTTTTTTCAGACTCGCCAGGATTTCCGCCGGCAGGAAATGCGTATTCACCACCACATCCCATGGCCGGCTGCTCAGCAGATCGCACAGCTTGCGGAGATTCATTTTCTCCCAGATGAGGCGCATCTTGTCGCGGCGCGAACCGGCGCGACGCGGCTTATCGAGCATGTCGTAAACATACCCAAGCACGTGCGGCGCGTGATTGACGAGTTCTAGATACGCCTCGCCATAAATCTTGCGAAACGGCGCGTTGGTGAGCGTCAGAACATCCACGTTCACCACCTCCGCGGACGGGTCGGTCTGCCGTAGCGCCAGTTCAACCACCTGCGCAGCCCGCATGTGACCCGCACCGACCGACGCCGATAGCACAAGAATATTCTTAGGCATGCCGCGAAGTGTAACCGCATCGCATCGAGCGCATCTAATCGGGCGCATCTAATGCGGCACGTCAGCTGACGCCTTCTCGGCGGCGTCGCCGTCGATCACCCAAATCGTGATCCGGTTGCTCCCGTCTTGAATGGATGTCACCTCGCGGTAGCCATCCGGCAACGGCGCGGCGTCGCCGGTGGTGTCGATGCAGACAAGCCACGCGCGCGCCAGTTCGTCGTCGGTGGCGATCGCCAGATCAAACTCATCCAGCACCGGAATCACCTGGCCCATCTCAGCGCAGATCGGTAAGGACGCCCGCGAACGGAAAACAAATACGCCGCTGGGGAAGCGCGTCCGCAGCTCGGCGGCGATCGTTCGCGGCGTGTGCGCCTCGAGCGCGGGCAGCCAGCCGGCGACAAGAATCACCAGCGCGGCGATGAACGCGATGATCGTCGTCTCCACCAGGCGGAACTTTTTCAGCACAACACTAAAGACGACCAACATCGCAGCTGTGAACGCCATCGCCGCGACGGCCTTCAGGTGCGTGGACGAAGCCCCCGGCGCGTCGCGCGGTCCGACAAACAGCGGCAACGGGATCGAGGCCGCCGCGAGGATCAGCATGACGATCAGAATCCACCGCACGGCGCCACGCAATGACCCCCGCTTGCTCGATGGCTGCGCCATAACTGTTACTGCGCCCCGGAGAAGCCAACCTGTCGTGATCATCATTGGCGGAATCAGCGGGAGCAGATAATGGATTTGCTTGTTTCCCCACAGCAAAAGCGGCAGCAGAATCCCCCCGCCCCAGCAATACAGTTGCAGCAGCGACCGGCGCGCCCCCGTATCGCTCGCGGCGCGATCCCGGCCGGCGAGGACTGCGAGTGATCGGCCGCCGGCGACGAGCCATGCGATTGTCCACGGCGCCAGCGCGATCAGCAGCATCGGCAGGTATTCCCAGAAATAGCCTGAATGTCCGAGCCCGCCGCGCATGCTGTTGCTGAGGTCATCGGTGAGTTGCCCGCCATCGGCGTGACGAAGCGCGTACAAGTACCAGGGGAGCGCGATCGCCACCGCGAGCAACACCGCGCCGGAACGAATCGATCGCCAGGCCAGCGATGTTCTCCATCGCCCACGACCGAGTCTCCCGCCGATCACATCCAGCGCGATGACCATTAACACGACATACCCCGCCGGCGGACCCTTGGTCAGCGCCATCAGCGCCGCCATCACCGCCGTGAGATACAGCCACCGGGTGCTCGATGAATGATCTTCATTCGCGCGAATTAATGCATACGCCGCGACAGTCATCTGGCACATCACCAGCCCGTCAGTCTCGGCAAGCAGCGCGTATTTGAAGAAAAGCCACGAGCCAAACAAACACCCCGCTGCATAAAGCCCGCTGCGGGCCTCGAACAGTCTCTTCCCAATCAGATACGTAAACGCCAGCGTCAGCCACGCCGACAACATCGCAGGCACGCGTCCCTGCGTAACCCCATATCCGAACACCTGATACGAAGCCGCTGACAACCAATACGCCAATGGCGGCTTGCGCAACCGGGGTTCCCCGTTCGCCTGCGGAATCAGCCACCGCTCCGGCGGCTCGCCGAGCATCTCCCGCGCCCCGACAAGCACCCGCGCCTCCTGCGTGCGCGTCAGCGGAACGCGCTCAATCACATATGACATCGCTATGCCGGCGACGATCCAGGCGATGATGATCCAGGCACGGGAAATTCGCGGGGGATGAGGCAATACGGCCGAATCGGGCATAGCAAGATTCTCGCGCCCTGAAGGCGCATCGCAAGGGTAAGGCAAGGAGTCAAATCAATATCGGTTCGTTATTTGTTAATTCTCACATGGCCTGTTACGAAAAAACCTAATTTTGTATCCGTCGGGGATATATGACTAAGCTAGCGCGCCTGTCTTCGGTTGCGCTCGCCGAAAGACCGGATCAAATTATGGGGAATTTATGGCTTTATCTACGAATATCGGTGAATCAAGCCGTCCACGTGACCGTGAAATCGCAAGTCAACATACTTCCGATGATGTCACTCGTTCCGAAGATGCCCGCTTCTTCGGGTTCGCGAAGTCCTATCTCGCGATGTTGAGTGCTGTCGGTGCACTGCCTTTGCTGGCGTCGGCAGTCAATGTCCTTCCGGCGCCGCAGGTTTGGTTAACAGACGATAGCAAGGTGCAATTCGCAATTTTGGCATCTTTCTTAAGTCTCTTGACCTTTGCGAGTTGCAGACTTCTGGCGCCCACGCTTGGACAGTGGCATAAAAATGGTCCGAATCTGGTTGTTAAATTCATCCCATTCGCTTCGGCCTCGGTCTTGGCTATAGCGGGGGTCGCGCTGACGTCGGTTTATCTGGGCAATCAATCCGGAGACCTGGTAAGTATCAAACTCACGAATTTTTTATTACCGAATCCGCAGCCAGATGCGGAACAAGCAGCACAACCCGCAGCTATGACAACGCCCATTGAAGGCAAAGCAACTGGTGGGGATAACGCTGATAAGCAAAATTGGGTCATCACCTTCTCCCAGACACTCATGTATTTGCTGATTTACCCCCTGTTTGTGGGAAGCTTGGGAATCATCCTCAATACTTCATACATGATCCAAGGTGGGCAGGATTTACAGAGTCTCGTCGAACGCCGTCTGAGCTCTAAAGCCGATACGATTATTAAACAAGTTCGCGACTATGCCAACTACACCGAATTATCGGAGAAGGATAACGCCAAGCCATTTCGAGAAATCGGCGGCGAATTATTACGTTACTGTTGCGATTTATTAAGCGAGCTAAGTAGGGGAAGAGTGGTATTTCGAGGTCAAACAACCTATCTTCAGGAATTGCTAATTCGAAATTATCACGAAACGATTGAAGCTGTCAGTGACCGTGATCTAACATTCTGGCTTGGAAACGACGATCCGCGCTTGGCAGAAGACTATATTCAACTCAATAATAATGCGGTTTTGCAGGGCACAAAAATCATGCGAATCTTTCTCTTGAGTGATGAAGAACTTAAGGATCAAGAGGGCGTGGTCAGAATGCTGATGCAGCAGACTCGAATTGGGGTCGAGTGGGGCGTTGCGTGTTATGGCGAATTAGGTCCCGAAATTCGCGCCAGAAGTGGTGTGCTCGATTTTATGTTGTTAAACACAAACGCATGCTTTGGATATTACTCCGGTCAAGATCCTGCTCGCGAGTATGTCGCAGTGTTCAATTTGGATTCTGGAGAAACCCGTGAAAATGCCGCCGCCATCTTTGGACAACGGGAACTGCATAGTCAACTTCTATCACGTATCTGGCTCGCGACAGCGTCGTTCAAACAGTTCTATGCCGCAATGTTGAAAAACAACCGAGAGGGGGCGAACGGCTATTCGACTTTCGAGCGAATAAAAAAACAACGAGAGTCCCTTTGTCGACGCATCCCCTCGTTTACTTCTACGGAATGTCCTGAGGAACTGACTTTTCCCATTGAAATCACCGCTCCCTTCAAGAGCAATGAATTGAGAGAAGCCGTCAAAAAACTTGTCGACTATCGGGAACTCAGTCAGGATGAAATTGAATCCACGCAATATCGAGCCCAAGGTTCGATGAATCGAGATATACAACAGCCTGGTACAGTTAATTCGTCGGTTGATCCTCAGAATTTCTCCATGCATCCAACCGTGCCCATTAATGGAAATAACAGCGACGGCAAGGACAATGTAGACCCAGAGCAAAGCTAAAAAATATCGCCTGATTGAGTGAAACACACTCGGTTGTGTCTTATAATTAGACCTAATGTCGTGGATCGAAAACCGCTTTGAACCCGGGCTAATCGTCACCAGCTTGGATTTTGCGCTCAACTGGGGGCGCAAGAATTCACTTTGGCCAATGACGTTCGGGCTCGCGTGCTGCGCGATCGAGATGATGGCGGTGGGCGCATCGCGGTTTGACGTGGATCGGTTCGGGGCCGGTGCGTTTCGCGCCACGCCGCGGCAATCAGACCTGATGATCGTCGCCGGTACAGTGAACTATAAAATGGCCGAGCGGGTAAAGCGGCTTTACCACCAGATGGCCGAGCCGAAGTACGTGATCGCGATGGGCGCGTGCACCGTGGGCGGCGGCCCGTATTTCAAGTACGGGTACAATGTGGTTAAAGGGGTGGATCTGATCGTCCCGGTGGATGTGTATGTCCCCGGCTGCCCGCCGCGACCCGAGGCGCTGCTTGAAGGCATCATGCGCCTGCAGGACAAGATCGGCGGCCAGACGGTCGCGAAGCGCGACTTGGCGTGAGATCGTCCTGGAAAATTGACGTGATTCAGACCAATCCCCGATAGCGCTCCCGGGAAAACCTGTAAGTTTTTGAGTACCCGCCCGGACGTTACCCATATCTCCCAATTGGTAGAAATATCGGATTGGAGACCACAAGTGAACCACGCTGTACCCCATGTACTCATCGTTGACGATCATCCCGATATGCTCGGCGTTCTGGACCAATTGATGAAAAGCGCCGGCTACGAAACCGAACTCGCCAATTCCGGAGTCGATGCGCTGGAACGCGCGCATACCGACACGCCCGACCTGATCCTGCTTGATTGGATGATGCCGGGGATGGACGGATTGCAGGTCCTGGCCCACCTGCGGGCGGCGCCGATGACCGCCAAGACCCCGGTTGTCGTCATCAGCGCCAAGGGTCCGGAAGAAGGCAACAAAGCCATCCGCGCCGGCGCGACCGCGTACTGGCCGAAGGGATCAGTTGATGCTGAGGAGCTGATCCGCATCGCCGACGTGGTCACTTCCAACCGCGTTCACGGCAAAATACTCCGAGCCGACATTCCCGGAAAACAACGACCGTAGCCGACACCCGCGCCAGATTCCGACGTTTTCCGAATTAGAAGAAAATTCTTCTTGACCACTTGTGCCGCAAGTGTACTATTCGTATTAGTACAGTTGGGTTTAGTTCGGGAGCTTCATGGCGTTTGAAATCCGCATTTTGCCTGGCTCGGCGGCGCCGATCTTTCGACAAATTGTCGATCAGGTGCGCCTCGCTGCGACGACCGGGCAGTTGCGGTCGGGGGAGCAACTGCCCAGCGTCCGTGCACTGGCGGAGCGACTGTTAATCAATCCCAATACCGTCGCACGCGCTTATTCAGAACTTGCGAGCGACGGCGTCATTGAATCCCAGCCCGGCCGAGGCGCGTTCGTCAGCGCATCCCGGCAGATTTACACGCGCCCCGAGCGTCTGCGGCGAATCGAGCCGCTGGTCAACGCGCTGATCACCGAAGGACTCTCCCTCGGATTCGCAGTGGAAGAACTCACCGACGCCATCCGCGCGCGGGCCGCACAAGTGCGGGGGAAACAATCATGAATGACCAATCGATCATCCAGACTTTCGGGCTCACCCGCTACTTCGGCGGCAAGTGCGCGTTGGATCAAGTGAGCTTCATGGTCCCGCGCGGCTGCGTCTTTGCGATGCTGGGGCGCAACGGCTCGGGAAAGAGCACGCTGATTCAAATGCTGACCGGCCTGATCGAACCCACGCGCGGGCGGGCGGAGATCTTCGGCGTAGATTCGAGCAAACTCACCCCCGCGGTCCGCGGCCGGATCGGGTACGTGCCCGAAGGCCATCCGCTGCCCGGGTTCCTGCGCGTTCGGGATCTGCACGCGTTTCAAAAAAGCTTCTACTCCACGTGGAACGACAAGCTCTTCCGCGCGATCATCGATCACTTCAGCCTCGGCCTCACCCAGCGGGCCGGCCAGCTCTCGCGCGGGCAGCGGGCGGGTCTGGCGCTGGCGCTAGCGATGGCGCCGCAGCCGGAATTGCTGGTGATGGATGATCCGAGCCTCGGGCTCGATCCGGTCGCGCGGCGCACATTGCTGGAAGCGATGATCCTCAACACGCGCGGCTCAGGAAACACCACGTTCTTCACCTCCCATGAACTCGCGGACGTGGAACGCGTGGCCGATCACGTGGCGATTCTTGATCGCAGCGCGCTGCGCGTCTGCTGCAGCCTCGAGACGCTTCGCCAGCGCGTGAAGCGCCTGGTCATTACGCTCAACGGCACTGCCCCGGCGGAATTGCCGCACATCCCCGGGCTTTTGCAGGCGACCCGGCATGGCGCGGAGTTGAGCCTGATCGTCGCCAACATTACCGACGACGCACGCCGTGCGATCGCCGGGTTGTCGCCAAATATCACCGAAGCGCCGCTCACCCTCGAAGACGCGGCGATCGGATATTTGAGCGATCGGCGGCAAACATTTTCATTGCTCGACGCGGTTCACACCGATGCGGAGGCAACATGATGCGCGCGTTTATCGTCAAGGAATTGCGTGAAAATGCGCGCTGGGCGCTGCTCGGCGCCGGCGTGCTGTCGGCGTGGCTGGCGATATCGCTTTACAGCCAGCGTGACGGCCTTTCGCTGGTGGCTAGCGATTTCCAGCTCGCGATGCTCGCCGGCTTTTTGATCAGCGGCGCTGCCTTGGGCCTGGCACAGATATTGACCGACACGCGGCGCGGGCGATGGGGCTTTATCGCAAATCGCCCGCTCAGCGCCGGGAGAATCTTTGTTGCCAAGCTCCTCGCCGGGCTGGGGCTTTACTACGCCGCGACCACGATCGCGCTGCTCGTCATCACGCTGCTTGCGATGAACACGCGGTTCGTGCGCGCGCCCTTCTCGGCGTCGATGCTCGTCCCGGCAATCTACTACCAACTCGCCGGCGTCGTCGGGCTGACAATCGGCCTGCTGATCGGTTCGCGCCGGGCGGCGTGGATCGGCAGCAGGGTGTTTCCCTGCATCGCCGGCGTAATGGTGTTGGGCGCGGCGCTCTACGTGGCGATTTACTTCAGCGAAGCCGTGGCGATCACCCTTGCCGGCGCCGGACTGATTGCGCTCGCGGCCAAGGCGTATTTCTCACACAACGGGCAGTACGAGCCGCAGCGACCTTGGATCAAGCCGCTTCAGGTGATCATTGTCGGCGCTGGCGCGGCGGCCGTGATTGCGCTGGCGGTCAACGTCAGCACCGAAGTGCTGCAGACCCTGAGCGGCGCGGCGCCGGGCTATCGGATGGATCAATACGTACTGGATCGGAACGGGAATGCGTTCAGGTACCGCGTCACTGATCGCAACACGATGGAGTACGCCGATCTGCCTGGCAATCTGCTCTCAGAGGCCGAAAGTGAGCGGGTGCAACGGGAACTGATGCCGCTGGCATACGTCCCGCTTGCCGATCCGAGCGATTCGAACGTGCCCCGCGGCTACAGGCAGCATTACGGCGATGTATTCACCGTTAGCGATCGCTACCTACGCCCGATGATAGCACCGCACAGACCTGCGGTATTGAACTCCGACGGAACGGCTTGGACGTATGTCTCGGCGCGCCGCAGGCTCGAAGGCATCAACATTGACGGCGACTTTGTGGGCAGCATCGGACTCGATGGTTTTCATCCGCCCGGTGAAGACGCGAGGCCCATCACCGGCAAGGTGCTCCCAGGGTGGGACCGGCAATGGCTGACAACCTCCGACACGGTCTACCGTTTCAATCAGGCACGTCGCACTCTGGAGACGCTGTACGAAGTTTCGCCACCTGAGCGCATTATCGGTGCATGGCAATTTGAAAAGAATTCACCACCGTCGGCGCCCGGCGACATCGGCACGGAAGATGCCCGCGCATTCTCCGGACCGAGGACCGACTACCTGGCAGTCCTCACTCCCGGAAAGCTGAACGTGCGGGGGCATGACGGAACATCGTTCGCCGTTGATGTGCCGAATGATCCGCAGATCATGGCGAGCATTGGCGGCGGCGTGGATGGACGGTTTTATCTGAAGATGTCGCGATATGAAGGCTCGGTGCATCGAACCGACGTGCGGGTGCTGGATGCCAGGGGGCAGCTTATCAGCCGCATCGAGTACCCCCCGCAGCCAATTGTGCTGCCGCCATGGGGTCTGGCGCAGTTGCCGATGTCGCTGGCGATCCCGCCTGTGGCTTACCTGATCCCGAGGTCGGAGGAGCGCGCCGGCGTGATGCAATTGCAACACATCATCGCGGCGGTCGCGGCGTTTGTGACCACAATCTGCCTGATCATCTGGGTCTGCCTGCGCTACGGGTTTGAACGATCGGCGACGATCACTTGGTCAGTCCTCGGTGCGCTCTTCGGGATCACGGCACTGCTGACGCTGTGGTGCGTCCGATTACGTCCAGCGCGCGTCAAGTGCCCATCGTGCGGGCGGCGGCGCGTGGTCACGCGCCAGCGATGCGAACACTGCGACGCCGAGTTCCCGGCGCCCGTCCAGCCGGATATTGAAATATTCGATCAACCGCTGCGTGCGGCCTGACCGCGATCTACCCCGCGCGGGATTTTTTTGCGGTTACTTCCGGCCGCCCATGATTCGCAGGATCGACATGAAGATATTGATGAACGCGATATACAGGATGATCGAGCCCACGACCGCGTAGCGGCCCGCGCGGTTACCGTCGCTGCCGATCTCGGTGGCCATGTTGCGCAGTTGCTGTGTGTGAAACGCGACGAGGCCGACGAAGACCAGCAGGATCGCGTACGTGAGAAACCACGACAGCGCGTCGCTGGCGAAGAAGACATTGACGATCGACGCGAAGAACAGCCCGAACGCGGCCATCACGAGGTACGAGCCGATTGTGGTCAAATCGCGACGCGTCACAAATCCGTAAATGCTCATGCACGCGAACGTGCCGGCCGTCAGGACGAACGCGGAGACGAGCGTGGCTTTAGGGTAGACGATGAAAATCCCACTGATCAACGCGCCGATTAGCGCCGCGTAGCACATGAACAGAAAAATGCCCAGATTGGCGTTGATCTTCACCGCCGCGTGCTGTGCGCCGTAGGCGAGTGCCCACGCGCCCAGGAACAGCGCGATGATGCCGAAGCTTCCGCTGCCATACAGCGCCGACATGACCGACGGCGTCTGCGACACCAGGTACGCCACCGCCGCCGTCACCGCCAGCGCGACGGCCATCCAGCCGTAGACGGCATTGAAGAAGTTGAAGACCACGCGATTGTCCGCGCCGTACTCCAACTCGACCGGACGAACCCCAGATTGCGGAAACATGGACATAGGAATCTCCTTAGCAAGCATTATACGCTGGCCGGGGGGTGTTCACTATGAGTGGGCACCGATTACTCAACACACCCGTTTGGGGCTGAACCTCGGGTGGTACTGGACCCAAATCACCGTTGCAGCCGCGCACGGACGATCGCACCATCGGATCGACGGCCGACAAATGAGTTGCGGTCCTCGGCGAGGAATGCCTTGATTTCCAGCGCGCTAGCTGCTTCCGGCGACTTTGGCAAAACGATCTGCAGGTGATCTCCGTCCAGCTTCCACGTCCCCTGGCCGCGATCGGATCGGATGATTCCGTCGGCGGTGAAGGTCATGCGGATTCCGGCGACGTCGTCGCTCAGCATCAGCCAGTCGCCCATGAGAGACGCCAGATTCGTTGCCGATGTTTTCTCACCGGCAGGCTCGAGAATAGGTTCACCCGCGAGCGGCCAGGCATCGCCGTCCCAATGGAGGGGACGAACCGCCAGCGTCGGCACGCCGTTGCGGCGAGCATCGTAGTAGTGATGAACCAGCATCCACCGATCCCCTCTCTTCACGACGCTGCTCTGCCCCGGCCCGCGCAGGTGATCATAGCCGCGCACGACCAGCGACGCGTTGCCCTCCAGCATCGGCCGGCCGTCACGATCCACATACGGGCCGGTGATCTCCCGCGATCGGCCAACGAGTAATTTGTACGTGCTCGCGGCGCCGGCGCAGCAGCGGTCGTAGCTGGCAAAGAGGTAATACCAACCGTCGCGATAAAAGAGCCCCGGCGCCTCGAGCGGACCTGCCCGCGGGCCTGTCCGGCGGCGCGACGCGATGTTGACAAAGTTCGCCGGCCCTTCGGGCAGCAGGCCGGTCTGCGGGTCGAGCTTGCTGATGTACAAACCGCCGGAGTACGAGCCCCACGCGATCCACGGCTGACCGTCGGGCGCGATCAGCACCGACGCATCGATCGCGTTGAAATCAGAATTTGGGAACGATTCGATCACCTTGCCCAGGTCGGTCCACTTGCAATCAGGCGCGTCCGGATCCAGGGTCGGCGAGGTCGCCAGCCCGATCGCGGATCGCTTGGAGCCGAACGTGGAAGTTGAATAGTAAAGATGATATTTACCACTAAAAAACGCCACCTCCGGCGCCCACAGCCCGGCGCGCGGTGCGATATCCCGCGTCGCCCACGCGGGCACGCCGGTGAAAACAGGCGCGAGGCGCTGCCAATTGATCAGATCGCTCGATCGCCAGTGTGATATTCCGCCGTGACTGGCAAAGAGGTGATAGACGCCGCCGGACTCGATGACGAAAGGATCGTGCGGACGCGGCAGATTATCCGGCATCGCCCGCGACCCCCCAAAATCCCCCAGCGGATCCGCCGCTCGCGGCTTAGCCGCTACTTCAGGTCGGTCAGTCTTCCCGGAAAAAGGTGACGCGAGAAACTGCTCTGGTTTCAGCGCCGACGCACTAAAGCGCACTTCATCAATCCACCCAACGAACGGCTCGGCGATCTGATTCGCAAAAAACCCTCGACCAATCGACCACACCCTTCGCGTATTCGGAAGTGGCCCGTGAAAGGGTCGTTCGCCCTTCTTTGTGTACGCGGCGTCGCCTGGTCCTTTGATCCATAGACTGAGTACCGAACCGTCCGACGACGCCGCGACGCTGTACCACACGTCCGGCCGCACCTCGTCCGGCGATTCGACCACGACGTAGTGCCCGTCCGAATCCCACGCCTCGATACTGAGATGATTTCGATCGCCGCGCTTCTTGAAGCCCAGGGCGCCAAGTTGATTCTCGTCCAGCGGGCCGGCGTCAGGCACGTTGTACCCTTCGCGGCAGATGAAGGTCTGGAAGCTGCGCTCCCACCCGTCGGTGGCCTTGAATCGCACGCAGGCTTCGATTGTCCATTGCTCGATCGGATCGACATTCGGGTCCAGCGCCGTCGGCGAGCCGACGAGGAACAGATCGCGCGCGGGCATGCGATTACCCGGGGCCGCTGTGAAATCGAGCGACTGCTTGTTGGGCATACCGCTCTGCGGCTGCACGTCGTACGGCACCAAAGAGGATGTGGCGGGTGTGACGGCGGCGTTGAAGGCGCGGAATTCGTTGCCCGAGCCGAGTGAGTCGCGAGCAATCAGGGGTTTGTCGGTCGCGGCATCTTCAAAGCGCCAGTGGCCGATCGTTTGTGACACCGCCTGGGTGCAGCCGAGCGTGCAAACAATGCTCAGATGGCAGAAAAAGGTGACGAGCCGCCGTGCGTTCATGACACAGCCAATGGTGAATCGCCGGGGCAATCAAGTCAATCGCGCTACGCAGCACCGCCAGCCGCGTATACGATACGTTCCATTCGATCCACGGACGGCGTACATGATGAAGCTAACGGCTGCGACTTTAGTGCTGATGACCTCCTTCGCCTGGGGACAGTCCGCGCCCACTGCGCACCCCGCGCCCGCGCTTCGTCCCGGCTCGCGGCTGGTTGACGGATATTGGGCCAAGCCCGCCGCCAAGGTGAAAATCAACGATCTGGTCCGGCTCGTGGATGACGATGGGCGTCACCTGCTGATCGCACAGCCAGCAAGCTGGATCGCGCCCCTGCTTCGCAACTGGCGCGTATCGGTTATCGAGATTGGCGGCAGCGACTACGCCTGGAAGCTCTCCTGCCCCGGGCGCGTGTGGAACGACAACCGCTCGGCGGCCACGCAGCACCTGCGGGTTATTGCGGCGACTGACGACATGAAATCCGGCGACTCGATGCGCCTGACCAAGATCGATATCGTCCCCCACCAGGCATCCATCCAGGCGCTGATCGATATCGACGATCGCCCGACCAGCGTAAACGTGGTGCTCTCGGCGCAATTTGCGGAACTCAGCGTGGCGGGCATCGGGGAGACCAATGCGGCGATCATTCACCGCGCCGATTCGGCCCGACAACTCTTCGCCAGGCACCCCGGCGACGCGCGGCGATATATGCTGCCGGTGCTGCGCCTGATCGGCGGCGGCGCGGCGGTGATGCAGCCGGCGGCGGCGGATGTGTACCGGGTCTTTCCGAATCTGCCGATCGATCCGCTTATGACGACCACCATCACCAAGCTCACCCCCGACCTCGCCGACCCTGATCCGCGCACCCGCGGACGCGCTTCGGAGGAACTTGCCTCGCTCGGTCGTCGCGGCGTGCAAGCGGCGATGACGCTGGATCTGGCAACGCTTGCGCCAGAGGCGGCGGAGCGAATTATCGCATTTATCCGCGACAATACGCGTGAAGAGCGATCGGTTGAAGTGCTGCTGCGCGACGCGAGTTTTCTGCACGATTGCCTCGCGGACCCCGACCCGGCCGTCGCACGCGCCGCCGCTGATGCGGTGGAGAAGATTACCTCTGCCCGCCCGTAACGATCATTTGCGCGGTCGCGGTGCCGAGCGGCGCGGCGGAGATGCGAGGCGGGGTTGCGAAATGAGGCTTGCTGTGATGCCCATCGTCGGCAAGAATGCGCGTCGGGCCATTTCTCAGGCGAGCGCTTTTTATTAGAGCACTAGCACAGACGTCAGACAGCGGCAGCGAGGAACTCTGGCAAGGAACTCTGGCAAAGAATTCTGACGAGGAGTCTGGCGACATTGGACGCATTGCATCGCGGTTAACCGTCATATGATCCGTATCCACTTCATCGGCGCTAACTCACACGACACGGTCATACCGCTCGCGGCCGTGCTTGGTGTGACAACCAGCGCGCCGGATGTGCTGGCGGCGACGGGCAATCGATACGACAAGCTGCGCCAACTCGCCCCCACGTTGTTTCAAGTCACTCCGATCTCGGAAGCGGACGTGGTCGTCTACCCGCACGAGTACGTCAATGGAGATCACACCGCTGCGCTGGCCCGCCAGGCTGAGGACGCGGGATTGCCCATTGTTTTCTTCCGCCAGACCGACAACACCGAGCCCTCGACGCCGCCGTACGGAATTGTCTATCGCGATTCGATCCTGGCGAGCCGGCGCACCGGCTGTGAGCAGGCGATGCCCGCGTTCTGCGACGATCCGCTCGCGGAGACCAACGGAAAGGTCACGGTGCTCCAGAAGCAGCCGATGCCGCTGGTCGGCTTCTGCGGGTACGTCGGCGCCCCCGGCTTGCTGCTGGGCTATCTGATGGTCGGACGAGGCCGCAAGGTGCTGGGGCTGGCGCTGCGTCGTAAAGCGTTGTCGGTATTGTCGGATTCGCGGCTGGTGGCGACAAAATTCATCGAGCGATATCAGTATTGGGGCGGCGCGTTCAAGCTGTGGGATCGCCGAATCCAGATGCTCAAAAGTCGCCTCCTCGGACACACCCGACCCGCCGGGGTGGAGCGCGACTCGGAGGTGGCGCACCGCGTCTACCGCGAGTTTCTCGATAATCTGCTCGGCTCGCCATACAACCTGTGCATCCGCGGGGCCGGCAACTTCACATACCGCTTTTACGAAACCCTCGCCGCCGGCCGCATCCCATTGTTTGTTGATACCGAATGCGTGCTGCCGTTTAACGATAAGATCAACTGGCTGGATCACTGCGTCTGGATCAACGTCAATGAGATCAAGGGAATGCCCCAGCGGCTCGCAAAATTCCACAGCACCCTCAGTCAGGAATCGTTTGCAGACCTGCAACTGGCGAACCGGCAACTTTGGGAAACATGGCTGACGCCCGAATCGTTTTATCGGCTGGTTCTGGAAGATGCGATCCATGATTTCCGTGCGACCTCCACTTCGCGACGGCAGCGCAGCGACGAACCGGCGCCACATCTTCACGACGCGTAAACCTCACACCTCCCCGCCGGCCAATCGTTGCATTCGGGGGTGATTGGCCGACACTCTGTGCGTATATGGACCCAATCCTTGTTCACGCGGCGACGGCGCTGGTAACGGTTTTTTTATCCGTCCTTGGATTGGCGCTATTTCTCACCTTCGCCGGACACGTGTTCGGAGCGGCGGCGACACGCGCCCCGGTTCTCGATCTGCTGGTGGCGCTGTTGACCTGGATACCGTGGATCATCGCGGTCTGCTGTTTCGGCTGGATCGGCCTGCCCGCCGCAATCGCCGGACAGGTGCTGGCGCTGCTGACCTGGTGCTTCATCCACGAGCGCCTTAATGCCGAAGCCGCCCGCGGCCCGCGCATCATCAAGTTCATCAACCGCACCGCCGGCAGGTGGCGCAATCCCGTGGCGCTGTGGGTGACGGTCTCAGCGCTGCCGGTCTTCTGGATGATCCGGTTCGTGGAGATCGGTCTCTATTGGTTTCTGCCCGCGCTGCTCAATTTTCCCACCTACCGGCAAGGTGAATGGGTCAACGTCAGCCGGCAGAAGTTCGGCGGCCTGGTCGGGCACGACCTGATCTGGTGCCTCTACTGCGACTGGATGACCGGCGTCTATTCGCTGGGCGCCGAGATGCTTCGCAACGTCGAATCCTTCTGGTGCCCGATTCGGTTTTACGACGGTAAAAAGTGCGACAACTGCAAGCTCGATTTCCCTGATATCCAAGCCGGCTGGGTGAAAGCCGACGGCACGATGACGGAGGTCGTCGATCTGCTGGAAGACAAATACGCCGGCGGGGAGCGCGCGTGGTTCGGACACCCGGTGCGCCTCACTGTAAAAGGCGAGCCGCCGCGCACGTGAATCGCTTCGTTATCGCTAAGATCAACGCCGCATGATCTCCGTCCTGCAAATGACCGCCGCGCTTTCCCCCATCCGCTGCCGCCTGATTCTCGCGGCCGTGCTGGCGCTGGGATTTGTTGGGCGCGTGTTGTATTTCAACATCGACTCGCCGGTCGGCCTGTCCGGCGACGAAGCGCATTACTGGGATTGGTCCCGCCAGCTCGACCTCAGCTACTACTCCAAAGGCCCGGCCGTCGCTTATCTCATCCGGTTCGGCTGTATGTTGTTCGGGGATACCGAATTCGGCGTTCGCTTTCCCGCGATGCTGCTGGCGATCGGCATTTGCGTCGCGACGTACTGGCTCACATTGCGCGTCACCCGGTCCGAGCCGCTCGCGCTGGGCGCGGTGCTGCTGTGTCACGTCATCCCAATGTTCGTCGCCGGCAGCATGTTGATGACGATCGATCCGCCGTACTATTTCGGCTGGGGCATCGCCACGTGCCTCGCGCATGTCGCGATCTTCGATAACCGCAGATGGGCCTGGCCGCTGGCGGGCGTGTTTGTCGGCTTGGCGTTTCTGGCAAAATACGCCGCGCTGATCTGGCTGGTTTGCCTGCTGATTTTCCTGATCCTGAGTCCGACCCGGCGCGCGTACCTGAAAACGATCTGGCCGTACGTTACAATCATCGTCTCGCTGCTTTTCACCATCCCCGTGATCGTCTGGAACGCCCGGCACGACTGGGTCACGCTCGGGCATGTCGCGCGATCGACGACCGAAAACCAGTCGCATTTCAACGTACTGGAGATTCTAAAGAATCTCGGGCTGATGTTCGGGAGCCAGATCGGCATTCTCAACCCACTGGTTGCGGTCATCATGATCGCGGCGCTCGGCGTCGCGATGCGCGGGCGGCACCATACTTTTCTGCTGGCGTTCTCGTTGCCGTTCATGGGCGTTGTGACGGTCGTGACATTCTTCAAGGAGATCGAGCCCAACTGGCCGGCGGCAACTTATTTTACGCTCGTGCCACTGACGATCTGGTACATCGCCCGCAGCTGGCCGCGCACGCGCAACATCACGATCGCGGCGGCGGCGCTGGGCATTCTCTTCATCCCGCTGCTGCACTTCACCACCGTGCTCTATCCCGTCATGCCGGTCGAGCCGCGCAAGTGGGACCCGAGCTTCCGCCTGCAAGGCGGCGCCGACATTGGCCGTGCGGTGAGCGCGCAATTGAAAATTCTCGGTCCGGACGCGTTTGTGTTGTGCGAGAAATACCAGGGCGCCGGACAGATGGCGTTCTACGTAGAAGGACATCCCCGGACGTATTACTGCGGAAGCTATTTCAAAGAGCCCGCCCGCCGCGACCGGCTCAGCCAGTACGACATGTGGCCGGACCGATCGCTGGAGCAGGATTCGCTGAAAGGCCGCGATGCCGTCTACGTCGGGCACGCTCAGCCGGACATTGACGACGCGTTCGAGCGCGTCGTCCGTCTGCCGGCGCTGCCGATCGTGCGGCACGGCGTGACGATTCGCGAACAGACGCTGTTTCTCTGTTACGGCTTCCGCGGCATGACCCGGCCGGGGGACGGATTGACCAAGCGATGAACAATCCGGGCAGATATTTCGCCTCTGATTCCCACCCGATGCGGCTGGTCCTGGCGCTGCCGGTGGCGATCGTGTTCGTCATCGGCCTGATGGCGCTGGACGTGCCGGTCGCGGAGTTTTTCCGAGATACCGGGCTCGCGGGCCCGATCGACCGGGCGACGTTTCTGCGCTGGCCGGGCGAATATCGGCTGACTGTCGTCTGCGCGCTGTTGCTGTGGATATTCCATGCCCAATCGTGGCGGTCGGCCGGGTTCATGCTGCTCACCGGGCTCGCGGGATTTCTCAACGGCGTATTGAAATGGGTCTCCGGCCGATCGCGGCCATTCAAGTGGGGCGAGGCGTGGGAGTGGGATTTCTTCCGCAACGGATATGACGGGCTATTCTCCCCGCGCGATCTCTCCTTCGCGTCCGGCCATACCACGCAGGCGTTCGCGTGGGCGGCGGGAATGACGATCGCCTATCCCCGATTTCGCACCCTTTTCTACACACTTGCGACCCTCACCGCCTTCCAGCGCGTCGGCTCGACCGACCACTATCTCACCGACGCCGTCGCGGCGGCGGTGATTGGTGTCGTGACAGTTCGCCTGCTCTTTCGTATCCTGTCCAAGGTCGTTCCGCCGGCCAGGGAAGCGCCGGTGACTGACGATGGGCAGAATTATGAGTTTCCAAGAGCGGAGCTCTTTGCGATGAACGATCCGGCCGCACCTTATCTCTCGCTGGTCATCCCCTGTTACAACGAACAGGAGAACGTCCCCACGCTCCTCTCGCGTGTCGAATCGTCCCTCAACACCCTCGGCAAGCCGTTTGAAGTGATCCTGATCGACGACGGCAGCACCGACCAGACGCCGCAAATGCTCAACGAAGCAAAATCGCGCCTGCCGTGGCTGCGTGTGGTGCGCATGCAGAAGAACGCCGGACAATCCGCGGGCTTTGAAGCGGGCTTCGCGGTCGCCCGCGGGCAGATGATCGCCACCATCGACGCCGATCTGCAGAACGATCCGGAGGAAGTGCCCCGGCTCGCCAAGATGCTCGACGAGCGCCCGGACGTGGACATGATCACCGGCTGGCGCAAGGACCGGCAGGACACCAATTTCCGCCGCTGGCAATCGCGCCAGGCCAACCGCATTCGCAACTGGATCAGCCAGGACGACATCAACGACTCGGCCTGCAGCCTCAAGGTCTATCGCGCCCACACGCTCAAGGGGCTCAAGCTGTTCAACGGCGCGCATCGGTTTTTCCCGGCGCTGGTGAAAATGCGCGGCTTCAAGGTGATCGAGACGCCGGTCAAGCACTCGGCCAGGTTTGCCGGGACCGCAAAATACGGGTTTCGGAATCGCGCTTTTCGCGCGTTTGTGGACCTGCTGGGCGTACGTTGGATGAAAATGCGCTACCTGCGCTACGACGCCCGCGAGAGTGACGTCCATGAGGGTGTTTCTGGAAATAGCACCCGGCGTGTCGGACAGCGCGAAGTCGATTAATACGGAGACTTGATGAATCTTGGCGGCCATGACATAGGGGTGTGCAGTTGGTCACTCAAACCCGCGTCGGCGACTGAGCTTGTTGCGGCGTTGGACGCACTTCAACTGGATCACACCCAACTGGCATTGCGGCCTCTATTGGAAATGGAACCCGAGCATCGCCGCGCGGAGCTGGACGTCATCGCGCGGGCGGAGATCGCACTGACCGCCGGCATGCTCAATTTTGAAGGTGAGAATTACGCCAGCATCGGCATGATCCGCAAGACCGGCGGCTTCGTCCCCGCCGACCTCTGGCCGAGCCGCCGGGACCTGGTGATCCGCGCCGCCGACCTCGCCGCCGAGATCGGCGTCGATCGCGTCTCGGTGCATCTCGGATTTCTGCCACCGGGCAGCGATCCCGGTTATCCCATGCTGATTGAGCGCGCCACGGAACTCGCGCAGGCATTTGGTGAGAAAAGCCTGACGATCCTTTTCGAAACCGGCCAGGAGCGCGCAAGCGATCTGCTGCAGTTTCTCAACGACCTGAACTGCCGCAACGTCGCGGTAAATCTCGATCCGGCGAACATGCTCATCTACGGGTCCGGCGACCCGGTTGAAGCGGTCCACACCCTCGACCGCCACATCGGCCACGTACACATCAAGGACGCGATCACCAGCACCGCGCCCGGCGTGGAATGGGGCGAAGAAGTCCCCTTCGGCACCGGCGACATCGACCAGGAAGCATTCTGCCAGGCGCTCCACGACGCCAACTACGCCGGCCCGCTCGTCATCGAATGCGAAACCGACCCGGGCGACCTAGAACCCATCCGCACGGCAATTGGCCGGCTGGCGGAGTTGTTTGGGGGAACTGCGACCCAGGCCGACACAGAATTCTCCAAGTGATGCGGAGATTGTGGCATGGGCTTCCAGCTGCCCTGTTGAAAGGATTTTGCCCGCGGCGAGTTTACATGCGACGGATGGCGTAGGCCAGCAGGTTAAGTGCTGCTTCGGTCAGCATGGCGGCGT
>JACMML010000258.1 GCA_014379105.1 Phycisphaerae bacterium | reverse complement strand
TGACGATGCCCACCAGCCCCTGCGCCGCGGCCGACAATGAAGGGACGTGCTTTTCGGTGTAGACGTCCACGCGCGAGACGAAAATGGAGTAGACGCTCTTGAACCTGGATTTATCCGCCAGCTTCTGCGCGCCGCGCCAGACGTTGTCGCGGGCGATGTTGTACTGCCGCTCTGAAAAGATGAGCGTGACATTGAGCGGAATACCCGCGGCCGCTAGGTGCTCCACGGCCTCCAGCCCAGCGGGCGTGGCGGGCACCTTGATCATGCGGTTGTCACGGCGGGTGCCCCACTGCTTGCCGAGGGTCACGTATCGCTTGACGCGCTCTTCGTGCGGCAACGAGAGGTCAAAGTCTTCGATCAGCGGATCAAGCTCAAAGCTGACATACCCGGTGTTGCCGCGCGTCTTATCCCAGACGGGTTTGAACACGTTTTGCGCTTCAAGCACCAGCTGGTCAGTCAGCGCCCACGCAGCCTCTTCGTCGCTCATGCCCTTGTCGAAGAGCGAGGTCATTCTCTCGTCAAACCGGCCGGTCTTCACCAGATCGGAGACGATGATGGGGTTGCTCGTCGCGCCGACGGCGCCCATCTCGAAGTTTTTTTTCACCAGGTCCGGATCGATTGAGTCGAGCCAGAGCTTGGTGCCGGTTGCGATGAGGGATTTCAGTGACATAGCGGTGCCTGATGCTGAAGACGGACGATCTATACGTGCGTTCCTGTACGAGCGGTCAGCGGAACAGTACCCGTCGGTGTCGCCAAAGGGAAGGATATGCCTGCCTCGTCCCTGTGACGGTCCAGAATCAGGCGGCGATTGCGGCCGCGGCTGATTCGCCGCTCAGGCCGAGGCGCTTTACCAGGTCCGGGATCTGCTCTGCGGTCACGGGCTTGCTGTAGAGGTAGCCTTGCATGGCGTCATAGCCGATGCGCCGCAGGAATGCCGCCTGGTCGCGCGTCTCGACGCCCTCGGCGACCAGCCGCAGCCCGAGGCTGTGGCCGAGCGTCGCCATCGCGCGGAGCACGGCGGTGCGGTGATGCAGCGGCGTGGCGGCGTCTTTTACGGTGATCTCATTAATAAACGCGCGATCGATCTTCAATGTGTCGATCGGCAGGCTGTGAACGCGTGAGAGGCTCGAATAGCCGGCGCCGAAGTCGTCGATCGCGACCCGCACGCCCAGTGCCCGCAGTCGCCCAAACTTCGCGACGATCTCGGCTGACTCCGTCGCGAAAACCCCTTCGGTGACTTCCAGTTCCAGTTGCTTCGGATCAACCGCGGTCTTCTCCAGGGTGCTGGCGACGATGCTGACATAATCATCCTGCGCGAACTGGAGCGTGGAGACATTCACGTTCATCCGAAACGCCATTCCCTCTATCGCCCATTGCGCCGCCTGCTGCGCCGCCTCGGTGAGAACCCACGTGCCGATCGGCAGGATCAGGCCGGTCTGCTCCGCGATGGGGATGAATTTGCCCGGAGGAATCAGTCCGAGTTCCGGGTGCTTCCACCGTACCAGCGCCTCAACGCCGCTAATTTTCCCCTCTCGGTCGACGATCGGCTGGTAATGCAGCACCAGTTGGTTCTTCTCGACCGCCACGCGCAGCCGGCTCTCCAGCTCAAGCCGCTCCATCGCGTCGGCGTGCAACTGCGGCGTGAAATACTCAAAGTTGTTCTGCCCACGTATCTTCGCGCGATGCATTGCCGCCAGAGAGTTCTGCAGTAGCGCGTCGGCGCTGAGGCCATCGATTGGATAGACGGCTATCCCGACGCTGGCCGTGGGGTTGATCGTCACGCCGTCGATTTCCATCGGCTGACTCAGCACCTTGATCAGCCGCCCGGCGACGTGTGTGCCTTCGGGTTGATCGCTCATCGTCACGCCGATCACCGCAAACTTATCGTCCGACAGCCGCGCCGGCGTGTCCGACCGGCGGACCGCGTGATGAAGGCGCGATGCAATTTTCTGCAGCACGCGATCGCCGACAGCGCGGCCGTGCTGGTCGTTGATCGCACTGAAATTATCCAGGTCAATCGTAAACACCGCCACCCGCGCGCTGCTGCGATGGGCCGCCTCGACTTCCACCGAAAGCCGCTGATCAAACATCGCCCGGCTCGGCAAATGGGTCAGCGGATCGTGGAGGAGTGTTATCCGGTTCGTGCTGGCGCTATCAAGCGTCTCGAACAGCACCGCAAAGGTCTGCGCGAACGATTCGGCGATCCGGTGCATGTTCTCGCGCAGGTCGACCTGTGCCACGCACAGCAGCGCGATGGTATTGCCGGCTTCGCCGCGGACGGGGAAGAGCGTCAGATCGTTGGCGCTGAGCAGTTCGGGCAGCTTCGCAAGCTCCTGACCGCAAAGCGAAGCGACGGCGGGGGAGTCGAGTGCATCGAGGGCGCTGGCCGGGATGGTCGTCTCAGCGAAATCGCGGTCACTCAGCCCGACAAACCGTCCATAGCGAATCGCCGCCTGAACCGGTGCATGGATCGCCTGGCTGGCGGTCGCGAGCAATTGCTGAATTGCGTTCTGCAGAGCAGTATCCATGGCCGCCATAACCGCCCTTTACTCACAGCCCTCATAGGCTGCACGCCTCATACATCGGGCACAATGGGGTGCTGCATCACACCCGCGCAAACGAGCCCACAGCGATGGCGGCTACTTAGGCGCGATTTCCTTCAGATACGTGAAGGAATAGATGCCAGAGGCGTGATTATCGGACCACTCGATGCGCAACGCATAGTTACCGACCATTTCAGCACTTATGGCGGTTATCGGCTGCGAGTGGTTGCCTGGAAGAACGGTCAGCCGTGATTTTTTCTGGGATTCGCGGAGTTGCCGGCACATCGCGCACGGGCAGTTGGCGCGAAGGTAGAGGATGGGATAGACGCTTTGGGCGCCATCGTCCCACTGGATTTTGAGTTCGCGGTCGCGCTGAAGCGATAGTTTGGCCGGGGTCGCGTATTGGCTCATTTGGACATAGCTTACGGGGGTGGGCAACGTTGCAAAGGGACAGTGCATTTTGAGTTAAGGCGGCGTTAGCGGCTTGACTCTCGCGCCCGGTCAATTGGAATACCACGTGGATAACCGACACCGGAGCCTACGAATGAGCCAGACCTTGGAGTCCCCACGGGCTATGAACGCTACTAAAACGAAGAAGAAAGTGCTCGTCGTGGACGACGAGAAGGACATTGTCGAGATGATGTCCTTCAACCTGACGCGCAACGGCTATGACGTCGTCACCGCGCACAACGGCAATGATGCGCTGGAGGTCGCTCAGCGGGAAATGCCGGACCTGATCATCCTCGACCTGATGATGCCCGGACTTGACGGCACGGAAGTCACCCGCCGCCTCAAGGCCGACCCGCGGATGGCCAAGATTCCGCTGGTGATGCTCACCGCCAAAGGCGAAGAGACGGATGTGGTCGTCGGGCTTCGCCTGGGCGCTGATGATTACGTCACCAAGCCGTTTAGCGTCAAAATCCTGATGGAGCGCCTAAACACGATTCTCCGCCGCGCCGATGGCGCCTGGGGAACGGCACCCGGCGGCGAAGAGACCGATGTTCTCCGCGCCGGACCGCTCGTGATCGACAGCTCCAAGCACGAAGCCAGCGTCGGCGGTGAGGTGATTCGGCTCACACTGACCGAATTCAAGCTGCTCAGCGCCCTGGTCGTCGCCCGCGGACGCGTGCTGTCGCGCGATCAGTTGATGGACAAAGCCATGGGCACCGACGTTTTCGTCACCGACCGTGCGATCGATGTTCACATCACCGCCATCCGCAAAAAACTCGGGGACGCCAGCTGGCTTGTGCACACCGTTCGCGGCGTCGGATACCGACTTCAGGAAACCGACGAGCAAGCCGAATGACCTGCCGGTAGAATCCCCAGGCATGTCCAACCGATCGTACCTGCTTCGGCTGATCATCCCGTTCGCGGTGATGATGGTGGTCGTGGTTGCGCTCAGCGGCTGGTTGATCTATCAAGCTGGTGTCGCCGGTGCGCGGGCGCAGCAAATCATCGAGCTGAAAAACGACGCCGCGCTGCTGGCGACCGTGGTCGGCCGGGCAGCGTCTATGGACGACGCGCAGGTGATGCAGCGGCTGCGCGAGGAAGGCAAGTTCCGCGAGGTCCGCTATACGTTGATCGCATCGGACGGCCGGGTGACATTCGACTCCGAAGTCCCGCTTGAACAGCTGGATAATCACAATGACCGGTCGGAAGTGCTGGATGCACGGGGTCGCGGCACTGGGCAGTCGGTCCGCCGCAGCAGCTCGCAAGGGATCATGAATATCTACGCCGCGAACACGGTGGCGGCGCACCCGGGGTTTGTCGTGCGCGTCAGTCGTCCCGAGCGTGCGCCGTTATGGGTCAACGCGCGGACCATCGCGTTGCTCGCGGGTGCTGCGGCGCTGTCGATCGGCATCGTGTCGTGGCTCGCCATCACGCTGCACCGGCGATGGGTCGCCCCGGTTCGACGCCTCGCCGATGCCGCCGAGCAGATGGCGGCGGGGCAGTGGCAGACACGGATCGCGCCAGACGGCACGGCGGAATTGCGGGAGTTTACGACCCGACTCAATCTGCTGGCGCAACAGGCGCAAAAGCAACTGGAAGACTTGCAGCAGCAGCGCTCTGATCTGACGCTGCTGGTCGATTCTCTTCCCGATCCGATCCTGCTCACCGACGCCCAGCACCGCGTCGTCCTCCTCAATGCCCCGGCCGCCAGGTTTCTGCAGGTGACATTGGCGCAAGCGATCAACGCCAGATTTTTTTCCGTTCTTGGTGAGCCATCGTTGCTCGATCTATACGAACTGGCGAGCCGTGACACCAAGCCGCGGACGCCGCACATGCGGGAGATCCGCGTCGTGCGCGCCGGGCAGCGCTACACGTACCAGGCGGTCGCCGTGCGAATGCCCGCCGGCGGGATCGTGCTGGTCCTGCGCGACGTCACCCGGCTCGCGGCGGCGGTGTTGATGAAGACGGATTTCGTCGCCAATGCCAGCCACGAACTGCGCACGCCGATCGCCGCGATCAAGCTCGCGTTCGAGACGCTCAGCGAGGTCTATACCGAAGACGCGCAGCAGACCGCCCGCTGCATCACCATCATCGAAGGGCATCTCAAGCGGCTGGAAGATCTCCTTCAGGATCTTCTGGACTTGTCGCGCGTGGAAAATTCCGAAATCAAGCCCGAGATCATGCAACTGCGGCTTGGCGATGTCATCGGTGTTATCCGAAACACAATGACGCCGCTTGCGCGCAATAAGAACATCGAATTGATTATCGAAGCCGACGAGACCATCACCTTCCATTCCGATCGGCGGCTGCTGGATTTGGTCCTAAAGAATCTGGTCGAGAACGCGGTGAAATACACGCCATCGGGCGGTCGAGTGACTGTGCGCGTAGAGCGCGATGCGGGCGTCGGCGCTTCTCAGATCATGATGCAGGTCGCGGATACGGGCATCGGCATCCCGCCGCAGCACCTGGAGCGTGTATTTGAGCGATTCTATCAGGTAGATGCCGCGCGCAGCGGCTCCAGCGGACGCGGTACGGGTCTGGGGCTTGCGATCGTCAAGCACGCTCTGATGGCGCTCGGCGGCACGGTGAAGCTCGACAGCGTGGTCGGCCGCGGCACGACCGTCACGTGCCTG
>JACMML010000257.1 GCA_014379105.1 Phycisphaerae bacterium | reverse complement strand
GAAGGCGGTCCCAAGGGTTTGGCTGTTCGCCAATTAAAGCGGTACGCGAGCTGGGTTCAGACCGGCGTGAGCCAGGTCGGTCCCTATCTGCTGTGGGCGGAGGAATCTTGACGGCACCTCTTCCAGCGAACGAGAGGAGTAGGAAGGACGCACCCCGGGAGTACCAGTTGTCGCGCTAGCGGCACGGCTGGGTAGCTATGTCCGGAAAGGATAAACGCTGAAAGCATCTAAGCGTGAAGCCAACACCAAGATTATGATTCCCATGAGACCCCCGGTAGACTACCGGGTTGATAGGCCAGAGCTGTAAGGTCCGAAAGGATTTCAGGTTACTGGTACTAACGGTCGATCGACTTGACCACTTTTATCGATCATCGTCTCTAGCTGGTCTGATGACTTCGGTCATTGGAAATAGCTTGAGACGGAGATCCGAAAAGGTGCTCGATCTATATCGCGGCGATTTCATCTGAATCGCGATTTAACCTCATCAATAAACTTGCCAATTAATCACCGGCGAGTGTCCCACAAGGGCATTCGTCGGCTTGGCTGGTGGCTATATCCGTAAGGTCACACCCGTTCCCATTCCGAACACGGTCGTTAAGCTTGCGGAGCCGATGATACTGCTTCAGCGGGAAAGTAGGTCACTGCCAGCCTTATAACTAAAGCCCCCGGGTCACCATGCCCGGGGGCTTTTTTTGTTTTCCGACATGATCGCGTTCATTTTTTTGCGATCGCCAACAAGTATCAACTATGATGCTCAGTACCTATGGGTATCGCTAACGTCAGAATCCGGCTTGAAAATCCCAAGCGTCCTGATCTCCTTCCGATCGACGTTGACGCTCTGGCGGATACCGGCGCCCTCTTCCTGTGCATTCCTCAGGACATTCAACTTCAACTCCAGCTCGAAGAAACCTCGCAAAAGGAAGTCACGACTGCTGACGGAATGCGAAGCCTGCGCCCATACGTAGGTCCCATCAGGGTGCGATTCGAGAATCGCGAGTGTTACGTCGGTGCAGTGGTTTTAGGAGATGAAGTGCTTCTAGGTGCGGTTCCGATGGAAGATATGGATCTGGTCGTAATCCCCGCGGCAAGGAGGGTGGCGGTAAATCCGCAGCATCCCAATTTCGCGTCCGGTCCTGCAAAAGGATTGCCGCGCCGATGATACTGCTTCAGCGGGAAAGTAGGTCACTGCCAGCCTTATAACTAAAGCCCCCGGGTCATCATGCCCGGGGCTTTTTTTGTTTTCCGACGCAACATCCGGCCTCCTCCCCCGATAACACCTGTTATGGCGGATCGTCGCGGCTGTCGCCCGGCCGACCGCCGGTTCAACCAACCTGGAGGTCTCAATGATCGCTTCACGTGTTCGATTCGTCCCGTTCATCCTCGCCGCGTGCGTCGTCGGCGTCCCCATGATCGCCACCGCGCAGGATGCGCCCGCCGCCGGTGCCCCGGCCGCAGCGGCAGCTGGCATCACTGGTACCTGGACCTGGCAACAGCAAGGCCGCAATGGCGCCCAGGAAGTGGTGCTCAAGCTCAAGCAGGAGGGGGAAAAGGTCACCGGCACCGTCACCGGCCAAGGCAATCAGGAACTCGAATTGCAAGAAGGCACGTTTAAGGGCAACACGCTGGCTTTCAAAGTCGTCCGCGACATGAACGGCCAGAAGACCACCACGACCTACACCGCCACCATTACCGGCGATACGATCAAGGGTAAGTCCGAACAGGTCTCCACCCGCGAAATCGACGGGAAGCGCACGGCACAGTAGTAGACGCCGTCGCCATTCCACCAAGTTTTTCCAGAACCCCGGAGATCTTCCGGGGTTCTCTTTTTATAGAATCAACCGCATGCTGTAATCGGCAGAAGTTAAGAAGCAGATATATTGATCCAGAATGAGAACCAGCATGATCGGATTAAGCTTCGTGGCCATTGGCCTGTGTCTGTTCGCGGGATTTTTTCTTGGTGCGATGGCTCCATTCCTGCCAGCGGTGTTTGTGGTGGGATTCATCGTCGCAACGCATTCTTAATACCTCTGCCTGCTACATCCGCGCGGTGCGCCAACGGCCGTTCTCGTCGGTGCCGCACGATCAATTCAAGGAAAACCCCCGGCGTGGCCGATCCTTATCGGACGACATGGTTGCGCCTTCATCATTCCGAGCGTCGGGCGTCTTCCTGCTGATCGTGCTCATCTTTGGAGCGCTGATCGGCCGGGTGGGATATCTTCAGTCGTGGGGCTCTCAAAAAAATATCGCGCGGGCAGAACGGCAGCAGTTTCAGGCCGAGCCGCTGTTCGCGCGTCGCGGCAGCGTGTTCGACCGCAACGGCATGCTGATGGCCGGCACCGTGCAGAGTCAATCGCTGTTCGTCGATCCCAAGTTCATGGCCGACGAGTTCAAGAACCTTGGCCTCGAACCCCTGCTCGAGATGGATCAGGCGGTCGGGCGAATCTGCAAAATCATCGACCGAAACCCGCTTGAAATCTCCCAACTTCTCGGCGATCGCGCACAAAGCCGGTTCGTCCGCCTGGCGGACAATCTTGACGAAGCCACGATTCGCGCGATTGATCGACTCGATCTTCCCGGCATCGGCTTCTCGCCTTCCAACATTCGCTATTACCCGATGGGCTCGATCGCTTCGCACGTGCTCGGCGGCGTAGGGTCGGACGGAAACGGGCTCGAAGGTGTAGAGCTGAAATTCAACAAGCTCCTGGCCGGTCGCGACGGGAACAAGCGCACGCTCAAAGACGCGCGCCGCCGACCGATCTCGGTGGACGCCGACGATTATGTCGCCGCCCAGCACGGCCAGCACCTGATCCTCACCATCGACGCGAATATCCAGACGATCGTCGAGCAGGAACTCGCGGCCGCGTGCGAAAAGTTCAAAGCCGAGAATGGCGAAGCCGTCGTCATGGACCCGTGGACTGGCGAAGTGCTGGCGCTGGCAAACTACCCGACATTCAATCCGCAGGTGCTCAACGAAGCCACTCAGGAGCGCCGCCGCGATCGCGCGCTCACTGATCCGTACGAACCGGGATCCACGATCAAGCCGTTCATCGTCGGCCCGGCGCTTCAGTCAAAGGTCACGCGCTCCGCGGAGGTCTTCCCGGTCAACGGCATCTCCTGGCCGGCGGGGTATGGCCGCCGGATGATCCGCGACGTGCACGGCTACCAGCGCCTCGCGCTGTGGGACGTGCTCGTCAAATCCTCCAACATCGGCATGTGCATGCTCAGCCAGCGAATGGGCAACAAGGGATTGCACGATGCACTGAAGAGCTTTGATTTCGGCAAGCGAACCGGTATCGAGCTGCCCGGCGAAGACCCGGGTTTGGTGAATCCGCTGAAAAAGTGGAATCGCTTCAGCACCGAGTCGATCGCACAAGGCTACGAGATGCGCGTCACGCCGCTCCAACTGGCGCGCGGCATGTGCGCCTATGCCAATGGCGGACGCCTGGTTCAGCCGCATGTGGTGGAGGGCACAGTCGGCCCGGACGGCCGAATCGTTCGCGATGCGAGTCGTAAGCAATTCAGCCAGGCGCCGCAGGTGATCGGTGCCGATGCGGCTAATCAAGTGCGCCGCATCCTGTGCGACGTCGTCGTCCGCGGCACCGCCACCCGGGCGCGCTCGACGACATACAACTTCTTTGGCAAAACCGGAACCGCCCACAGCGCCAAAAACGGCGCGTACAACGAAGACAACTACACCAGCAGTTTCATCGGCGGCGGCCCGTACGAACACCCTCGGCTGGTGATTGCGATGGTCATTCACAACCCGGACAAAAGCCTCGCCCATTTCGGCGGCACTGTCGCCGCGCCAGCCGCCGGCCAGGTGCTGCAGCGCTCGCTTGAGTATCTGCAGATTGCCGCCTCGCCGGATCTCCCCCTCCCGCCGCCGCAGGTTCAGGACGTGCTCTATGCGTTTGATCCGAGCGTATACCGTAAGAAGAGCGTGACGGTGTCGATCAAAGAGTGATCACATGTCCGGAACTTTTCGGTGCGTTGTGTGTTTCGTGGCTTGGGCTTCCAGCCCGTGTTCTCTAAGTCAAAATCGAACATGGGCTGGAAGCCCATGCCATGATGCCTGAAACTCGATCCAAGCGCCGTCTGATACCGTCACTCCAAAAACGACGCATCACCATAGCTGAAAAATCGATACTTCTGTTCGATCGCTTCGGCGTAAATCCGCCGCTGTTCATCGAGTCCGACCAGCGCCGCCACCAGTGCGATCAGCGTGCTGCGGGGCAGGTGGAAATTGGTGATCAGCGCGTCGACGTGCTTAAACTCATACGGCGGATAAATAAAGATGCCTGTCTCGCCGTCCGTGGGTGCGATCGGGCCTTGAGGCTGTGATTCCAGCACGCGCGCGGATGTCGTGCCGACGGCGATGACGCGGCGGTTTTCTTGCTTCGCTTTATTCAATGCCGCCGCGCAGTTCGCGTCGATTGAGTAGCGCTCGACATGCATCGTGTGGTGTTCCAACGTCTCGGCCGACACCGGGCGGAACGTGCCCAGGCCGACGTGTAGTGTGACGAACGCGCGCTCGACGCCGCGATCATCGAGCCGCCGAAGCAGCACGTCATCAAAATGCAGTCCGGCCGTCGGCGCGGCGACCGAGCCGGAGGCCTGGGCGTATACGGTCTGGTACCGCTCCCGGTCGGCGGCGTCGCGGGCGTCGTGCAGCTTGTCGCGCCGGATATACGGCGGCAACGGCATCCGGCCGATGCGCTCGAAGAATGAGATCGCGTCTTCCTCCGTGTCCACGTCGAGAACGAACTGCCCGTCCCCGACACTATTCACAATGCGAACTTTTGGGGCTGGAGCGCTCGTATCGAATTCGTAAATCGTCTCCGCCGTGTACGGGCCGACTTTCTTCAACAGCACGTTCCATTGCTTCGGCTGCGTCTGCGACAGAAAAAGCCCTTCCACGCGGCCACCGGTTGGCTTGATGAGGGTGAACCGCGCAGGCACCACGCGCGCGTCATTAAACACCAGCAAATCGCCAGCGCGCAGCAACGACGGCAGCTCCGAAAACTGCCGGTGCGCAATCGCCCGATTATCACGCCGGTAATGAAGCAGCCGTGAGGCCGCTCGTTCGCTCGCCGGTTCCTGCGCGATCAACTCCGGTGGAAGATGGAAATCCAAATCAGACGTATTCACGGCTGGGTTGTGGGGCGGGTCGAAGCGCCTTTGCCGCTGAGCTGGAAGGCGCGTTGCATGCCGCGTTGCGTAATATCGCGCACACGCTGTTGATCCGCTTCTGTGTGGCCCGGCGGTAGATCGAGCATGATCAGCCGCCATCTATTGTCGATTTTAATGGCAGCCCCCGCTTCAATCTTCGGTGTCTTCCGACCAGGCGTCGTGTTATCGAGAATCACGTAGGCAAGATCGCCATCGACCTTTTCCTCTAGAACTATCATCGGCAACCTCCCCGACTGAAGTTGCTCGGACATTTTTTTCAGCTCATCGCGACCATCGGTTCCGACGAAATGGTTCATCGCAAGATCGATGTCCCCTTGCTTCAAGAGCGAGACCGCTTCGTTCATAACCGCGCCAGGTCCGTTCGGCGCAATGGGCTGGGTCGTCGGGTTAGCGCTGGCCAGGCTGATGAGGCTGAGACAGGTCGCGATTGAACATCTGATTGCAGCGCGTCGAATCATATGGCTCCCTTGGGAAAAGAGTTGTCGGATTGCCGCAGAGATACACGCTGTGTTGCAACAAAACAACATCCGTCATAAACGGACTTAGACTATGTGACAACCGATCGGCGACTAACCCGATATTTCAGGCGAAATTGAGCTGGGGCAAAGCAGACGTCCGAGCCTGCGCCCGGTTTGCTACCTATCGGTCGTGACCGGGACGCAAGTCAGCCTGATTGTCGCCTCACTTGATCTACAGATGATCAAGAGCATTCGCGGCGCGATCAACGCGAATCTCCCCAAGACCGGCCCGCTGGGGACGATCCCCGCCGACGCGAATCCCGCCACACCGCGGCCGCATGTCAAATTTCAATCCGATACGGGCGCCTCGCCCACCATCGCGCCGCGGCAGGTGATACATCCCACTCCGCATTTCGAGCCGCGGCCGGTGATACACCCGGAACCGCGTGTCGTCGATGCGCCGCAGCACTGTGCAATCTCGCCGGAACAATCCGCATCACTGGCAAAATCAAACCCGATCAAGCCGCCGTGGAGGGTCATCCCTCCGGTAATTCCTGATGTTGTAATCATCCAAACTAAAGTGATGCAGCAGAAAGTCGATGTGATTCACAAGGGAACGCTGTTGGACCTTTTCATCTGAAGCGGTTTCATCTGCGGTCTTATATGAAGTGGGCTTCCGGTTGTCGGGCATCTCGGAGGGTGAAATGCTTTCACCAGACCAGGTCGAAGAACTGAACGATTCAATTCAATCGATGGATCGCGGTGCGCTGATCTATCAACTGCAGCACTTTCAGTGCCGCTTCCCGGTGGATTTCACCCCGGAGTTTTACCAGCGCGAACCGCTGCACCGATTGCGACATATCCTATTTGGCTTGTGCCTCCACAATCAGCAGACGATTGATGTCGCCGCCGCGGCGTGATGAACTTCGCCGCCTGCGGCTCACTCACTCGAGAACGCCGGCACGAAGCTGATCACGTTTTCAATCTCGCGCTCGTACCCTGCGCCGCCAACACCCACATCCACGCCGATGCCTGATGTGGTGGTGGTCTTGAAGCCGGCGTCGACAAAATCGCCGTCCTTGGTGATCGTGATAAAACACCCGGCCTTTGCGCCGGCGGTGACGGGGACGCCGGGCGCGGACGCTTCACCGGCGCCGCCGATGAAGATGCTAATCTCACCTTCGAACGTCACTTCCACTTCCGCGAAACCCTTGATCCACGCACCGGCCGACAGCTCGACGCCGATTTTCTCACAGTTGCCGGAAATCTCGACAAACAGCACTTCCACTTTTACTTTGTACTCGCCGCTGAGGTGGGCGGGGCAAGCATCGGCCTCTTCGTACTCCCCGGGTGCAGGGTCCTCCGCCGAGCCGTGCACGCGGCCTTTACCCCAGCCGGTGGCGAAGTGCTGGTCGTAGTTCGTCACCGTCAGCAGCGGCGCCAAAAACTCCATCGCCCGACCGTTGATTGATTGCTTGATCAACAGTTTCGCATACTCGTGATGCACCGGGTCATACAGGTTGGCCGCCAGCGCGGTCTGATGGCGATAGGCGGCGCGGGCGTAGCGGTTGATCGCAGTCTCGTAGTTTTTGATCGGCCCGAGCCAGGATAAATGATACGGCTCGGTCGCGTCGGTCATCTGTTGACACGTTTCATCGTACGACATCGAGGCGGCCATGATCGCGTCGTGCTTCTTCTGAAGCTCGTGTGACGCCCATGGATTGGTGAGCTGACCGCCGAACGTGCCGACGCCGATGTCCATGCTCGCGCGCCACTGGTCCCAGTAGAGCGCCCGCAGGCTTGGGTCGGTGTTGGCGTGGCTGATATACCAGAAGACATCGCGAGCCCGATCCGCGCTGACGGATGGCATCTGGCCGGAGCGCTCGCGGTTGCGCATGATCGTTTCGAGCTGATTCATCCGCGCGCCGGCTTTGCTTGACTCGGCGAGCAGCTCCTCATGAAGCTGCTTCACCTTCGGATACATCGCGTATCCGTCGCCGATTGTGCGGGGAATTTTGATCGTCGGCAGCGCGCCCTTCTTGCCGCGCGATAGATCAAACACCTGAGCCGCCGGCGGGCGACCGTGCCGGTCCGCGACGAGCCCGGCCATGAACTTCTCTTCGGTCATCTTCTCGGTGCCCGCCGGTGGTTCGGACTTCTCCGGCGGCGCAGCCGACGCCTCTTCGGCGGTCTTGATTATCGCGCGCTTCTTCGACCAGCGGGCAAAACGCACCGCTTCGTCCTTTTTCTTCGGATCGTCCTGCCGCCACAGCGCGTGCGCGAGATTCACCCGCGCCTCACTCATCGACGGATCGAGCGCCACCGCCTGACGCAGCGCCGCCTCGGCTTCTGCCAGCTTGTTGAGCTGTACCAGCGCCATGCCGCGACTATTGAGGATGATCGCCTGGCGATTCAGGCCGAACGCTGCATTTGCGGATTGATCTAAGGTCTCGGCCGCATCAAGAAGCGCCAGGGTATGCCGCGGCATCGCCAGTCGCGTGGTCAGCCCGGCGAGATTGATCAGGTGCGCCGCGCTCTGGGGCTCCAACTCATGCGCCCGCAGCATCGCCGCGATCGCGGCGATCGGACGCTTCTGAAGCATCGCCGCCGTGGCGGCCGCCGCGCAGCGCTTTGCCGAGGCGTAGTCGGGGCTCGCTTTGAATCCGTCAATCGCCGCGGAGTCAGCGTTCTCGCGCACCATCTGGTCGAGGCCGGCGATCGCTTCAGCCAAGGTCAGGTCTCGCTCCACAACCGTCGGCCGCTTCAATTGCTGGGGCTTGACCGAGGTGGTTGAGGCGGGCGCGGGCGCAGCGGGAGTTTGACCCTCCATCCCCGCCAGCGCGGCCTTGGTCTGATTGAGCGCATTTACGAATTGCTCGCGTGTTTCACGGTCATTAACGGGATCAAGCGAGTCGATCTGCTTCTGAAGGTCGGCGATCGATTTCTCGTACATCGGCCGCAGTTTCGCGACCAGTTCCGGCGGTAGTCCTGGTGCGGCGGCACCGGGCGCAGCTGCGTGGACATCGTCGAGCAGGTCGATTGACCTCCGATTTTTCGCGACGTCCAGCGTGCTGCGGACGCGATCGGCGTCCTGCGCACCGGCCGAGTCGCCGAACGCGATGAATGCCGGACCGGTCTCACCCGCAGGTGCGGTGGTCGGCGCGGGCGTTAATGTTTGGGCCCATGTCCAGCTAATCAAGCTCATCGCAACGAAGAAAAACGCGGCGCGCAATCTCCACATTGAACAACTCATGGACATAAACACCT
>JACMML010000256.1 GCA_014379105.1 Phycisphaerae bacterium | reverse complement strand
CGACGCAGGAAATGCTGAAGGACAAGATCGAGCAGGTGCTCAAGACGTTGACCTACCGCGAGCGCGAGATCATCAAGCTCCGCTACGGCATCGGCGACGGCTACACCTACACGCTCGAAGAAGTCGGCCGCATCTTCAAGGTGACACGCGAACGCGTCCGCCAGGTCGAAGCCAAGGCCATCCGCAAGCTCCAGCACCCGGTGCGGGCTCGCAAGCTCGAAGGATTTCTACCCGGCGGGTTGCCGCGGTAATACGGAATCAATTTTCAAATAGGGCAAGCAAAGGGCGTGATCAGGTGACTGATCACGCCCTTCTCATTTTCGTCTCTCCCCGATGTGTGCACGCGAGCATCCACTTTCTTCGTCGCGTCACCCATTATGTTATACTCTCGGCCGTGATCACCCTGCTGGTTCTGCAAGGACCTGACAAAGGACGGCGGTTCGAGTTACCGGATCAGAACACGCTGATCGGCCGGGAGAGCCGCGCGCTGCCTTTGAATGATCAGACCACGTCGCGCCGTCACGCCGAACTCCGGCCGGAAGATGACGGACAGTGGAGACTGGTCGATCTCGGTTCATCCAACGGCACTTATGTTAACGGCCAGCGCGTTGAGCAGTCTCAAATGCTCAAGATGGGCGACCAGATCCGCGTCGGCCGGTCGCTTCTGGTGGTGGGCATTCAGCCGGGCGTGCAGCGGCAGAGCGGAGCGAATGTTTCGCTGATGGGCGCCGAATCGGGCATGGACAGCTCGATCATCAATACGCTTCCAAGCAACGACGATTCAATGGTGATGGCGGTGCCGGAGCCGGCGGCGGCGGCGATCGGCAACCTGAAGATTCTCTACCGACTCTCGGCCGCGCTGGGTTCGAGCTTTGATATTGATCAGGTGCTTGAAGTCATCATGGATCTGGTGTTCGAACACGTCAAAGCCGATCGCGGCATCATCATGCTTTTGGATAAGGAACAGAATCCGATCCCGAAGGTGGTTCGTGTGCGCGACGAAACCCGCGCCTCCGGCACCACCGGCCGCGCTGCGGTTGAGACGACCGGGGACGGCACAAAGCCCGAGCCTGAGAAAATCAACGCATCGTGGACGATCATCAAATACGTCATCGATTCCGGCTCCGGTGTGCTTTCGAGCAACGCGATGGTGGACCCGCGCTTCAGTAAGGGCAAGAGCGTGCACAACCTGGGCATTCGCTCGGCGCTATGCGTGCCAATCAAGGCCCGCAAGCTGGACCACCGAGTCGACGATGCCGGCAACAGCGACGAGGTGGTCGGCGTCATCTACATCGATAGCTCTGTTCGAAATTACACATATTCCACCGACCAGCTTCGACTTCTAACCGCGATCGGCCTGCAGGCAGGCCTGGCGATTCAAAACGCCAAGCTCTATCAGGCGGGTCTGGAAGCAGAACGCCTCGCTGCGATTGGGGAAACGACCGCCGCCCTTTCCCACTCGATTAAAAACATCCTGCAGGCACTGCGCGGCGGCGCTGATGTGGTGGAAATGGGCATCCGGCGAACTGACCTGAATCAACTCGGCAAAGGCTGGCGCATCGTCGATCGCAATCTGGAAAAGATCTACAACCTGACGATGAATCTTCTTGCCTATTCGCATGCCCGCCAGCCAAAGCTTGAGATGGTGAACCCGAAGAAGGTGATTGAAGAGTGCCTCGAACTCATCGCCCCGATGGCCAACGAAAAAGGTGTGATGGCGGTCGCGGACGTGGACAATGACCTGCCGGCGATTCCGATGGACCCCGACGGGCTCCACCAGGCGATCATGAATCTGCTCACCAACGCGCTGGATGCCGCCGAGGCGCAGGAAGGGTTGATTCGGGTCACGTGCAAGTTCGATTCGGCGAACAAATCGACAATTATCGAGATCATCGACAACGGCCAGGGCATCGCGCCATCGATGATGCCGCATCTTTTTGAGATCTTTCATAGCACCAAGGGCAACCGCGGCACTGGGCTCGGGCTGGCGGTGGCGAAGAAGATCGTCACCGAGCATGAAGGCGTGATCAGCGCCAGCAGCGGTCCGGAGGGGACGACGTTCACCATTCGCCTGCCGACGACTCACCTCAATCTTACCGATGCCGGACAGACCTACGGACCGGCTGTTCAATGATTGCCCGGGATTCTCGACCGGCGAATGCGCAATCAGAACGGTCGTCAGCACGCATCGCGGCGTAATGCCGGGTCATGTGGTTGGGCGACGATTGAATTTAATGTGCGCCTTCTTGCTAATCTGCGGCCGTTTGCCGTAGCGTGTGCCTTCGCCGGTGTCATCGGTGCGATAGCCCGAAAGCGGCGTCTGGGCGACGGGGCCTTCGCGGACGGTCTTCTGGACCGCAACTGCATCGATAGGCTGCCACCAGTGCTTCTTGACACCCTGCCTGATCGCCCGAACCGCATCCTTTGGGCTATCGACGATCTTAAAAATATCCACGTCCTCTGAATCGATGAATTGGGGGATCAACTGCTCTTTCATCCATTCCACAAGCCCGCTCCAGAATTTGCTACCGTAAAGAATGATGGGAAATGCCTCGATCTTCAGGGTCTGCACGAGCGTGAGCGTCTCGAAGAATTCGTCCAGCGTTCCGAACCCGCCTGGGAAACAGATGAAGGCGTCGGCATATTTTACGAACATGACCTTACGCGCATAGAAATAATGGAAATCGAGCGAGATGCTCTGATAGCGGTTCCCCTCCTGTTCCTGCGGCAATGATATATTCAGGCCAACGCTCTTCCCGCCGGCCTCGAATGCACCTTTGTTGCCCGCCTCCATGATCCCAGGCCCGCCGCCGGTGATGACCGCGAACTTGGCTTTGGCGAGGAGGCGCGCCGTCTCGACGGCGGCTTTGTAATCGGCGTGGTCCGGCTTGGTGCGAGCCGATCCGAACAGCGATACCGCGGGTCCGACCGCGCTCATCACCTCAAACCCTTCGACGAACTCCGACATAATCCTAAAAATTCGCCAGGATTCACGTCCGTCTGGTTGCATGTTCCGCAATTGATCGCTCTTGGGCATAGGTAGAGTCTACCGTTTCGCTACGTTTGAAAAAGGGTTGCGAAAACTTGCGGGTGTTCGTTACGATGATCGCGGCGGGGGTTTTTAGGAAACGGAGAGATGGAAGATGCGCTTAAGTTTGTGGTTCATGTGCCTTATCGCAGGCGCGCTGTCAGCACCGGCGCTGGGGCAACTCAAGAGTCTTCGTGAAGGAACAGGATTCGCGGCCCCGGTATTCGCAGCCGCCCCGCCGGGATCGAGCAATACACTGTGGGTCGTCCAGCAAGGCGGGACAATTCGTACGCTGGACCTTGCCGGTGGATCGGGCACGACGCCTGGATCGACCATTCTCACCGAACCCAATATTACGTTCAATGGCGAGCGCGGATTGCTCGGAATGGCGTTTCACCCCAGCTTCGCCACCAACGGTCAATTCTATATTTACAAGACTGACGGTGGACCCGACGCTGATATTGAGATCGCGCGCTACACATTTAGCGGGGGCGCGGCGACGAATCGGGAGGTCGTGCTCAAGATCCCCCATCCTACTCACTCAAACCATAATGGCGGATGGATGAGCTTCGGCCCCGACGGGTATCTTTATGTCGGTACCGGCGACGGGGGAGGCGCGAACGATCCCTTCGAAAATGCTCAGAATAAGAACGCGTTACTCGGAAAAATGTTGAGACTGGATATGAGCGGCGACGATTTCCCTGGTGATGCAAATAAGAATTATAAAATTCCGCCGACCAATCCAGGCGTGGGCGTTGCAAACTACGCCGACGAGATCTGGGCGTATGGCCTGCGCAATCCCTGGCGCAACGCTTTTGACCGCACCACAGGCGACCTCTGGATCGCTGATGTTGGCGACACGCTGCGCGAAGAGATCAACAAGCAAGCTGCCGGCAGCGCCGGCGGGCAGAATTATGGGTGGGACATTCGTGAAGGGTCCATCGACAACTCCAACACCGGCGGCACGCTCGACCCGGCCGATCGCGTAGACCCGATTTATGATTACAGCAGTTCCGCGTCGGGCTTCGGCTCGATCACCGGAGGATACGTTTACCGGGGTCCAACGGTTTCCGATGGGACCAAATCGATGGAGGGGCTGTATTTCTTCGCCGATTACCGCACAGGAAATATCTGGACTCTCGAGCAGGTGGGAGCCGGCGTGACCATCGTGGATCGGACCGCGGCACTGATGACGCCGGATGTCGGCGGAGCCATCGGCGTTTTTGATGTCGTATCGTTCGCTCAGGATAATCTCGGGAACATGTACATCATCGATTACGATGGCGAGATATTCCGCATCGTGCCCGAGCCCTCGATGCTCGGCGTGCTTGGGATGAGCTTTATTGCCCTGCGTCGCCGACGATGATCGGCCGCGTGTGCTCGATCACGCGGCGGACGCTGGCAGCGCTTTTTTGAAATAGCGATTCTTCCTCCGCGCTCAACTGCGGCCGCAGACGCATGTGCACGCCTTGCCGTCCGATGACACAAGGCACGCTGAGGCACACGTCGCTCACGCCGCAGTAATCTTCGATCAGCACGCTGACGGGCATGGTGTAGCGCAGGTCTTCGACGATTGAATGCACAATCATCTGCACGGCCATCGCGACGGCGTAATTGGTGTATCCCTTGGTGCGAAAAACTTCCCAGGCCGACTGCTTGGCTTCTTCGATCATCCGCTGGCGTGAAGGCGTCGCATCGATCGGCTCACCGCCGCTGCGCGCGATCGACAGCGCGGCAAAGGCGGAGTTGCCGTGCTCGCCGAGAATGTAGGCATTCAAGTCAATTGGATGAATGCCAACCTGCTCGCTTAGCATCTCGCGGAATCTGGCCGAGTCGATCAGCGTCCCGGTGCCGATGACGCGTTGCCAGGGGAAGCCCGAAATAGACAGTACGTGATAAGTGATGACATCGAGCGGGTTGGTGACGTTGATGATGATCGCGCTCGGACTCATCGCCACCAGCTGCGGAACCAGTTCCTTCATCAGCGCGGTGTTGCCGGTTGCCCACTCGTTACGGTCGGATGAATCGCCGGTGACACGGACGCCGACGCAGAGGATGATCACATCACTGCCGGCGGTGTCTTCGATCGCGCCATCCCTGACGCGCACCCGATGCGGCACGAACGCCACCGCCTGCTGAATATCAATCGCATCAGCGCGGGCGATCTCGCGTGTCCGGTTGTAGAGAACAAGCTCCGTCGCCAGCCCGTCTTTCGCCAGGACGAACGCGACGGTGGATCCGACTTTGCCGATGCCAATTACCGAGATTTTCATCTTCACCTCGTGGCAATCGCGACGGTACCGTCACATACCAAGCTTTGCCTTTTTCGCGTCCCATTCCGCCACCTCGCGTTTATTCGCGGTGTTGATCGGCTGACCGGACTTGATGGCTTCGATTTCCAGACGGGTCAGGTGCATCGATTCGAGGTTGTAGTCAATGAACGCCTCGGCGGCGATCGGGACGATCGGTTTGATCAGGTCGTACATCGCGGTCGAGTAGTCGCGGATCTCCTGCTGGGCGTGCGGGTCCATCCGAAGCGACAGGAAATGCAGCAGGTTGTGCAGATCGATTTTCCAGTACCACTCGGTGTACACATTCACCGGCAGGCCGATGCGGGCGATCTCGCGGGCGACGCCTTTTTCGGTCAATTTTTCGTAGTCTTCGTACATCGCTTCACACCGATCGAGGTACGCCAGAAACTCGTTGGCGGTTCCTTCGTCGAGCTGCTCGTCGCGGCCTTGCCGGTTGGTGAGGCTTTGCTTGCGGATGTAGTCGGGCGTCGGACGGTAGAAGCGATCACGTACCAGCGAGTAACGTGCGGAGTATTCATTGACGTTGGCTGTGCGATGCCGGATCCACTGGCGTGCGACGAAAATTGGCATGCAGTGATGGAACTTAAATTCCACCATTTCAAACGGCGTGGTATGGCGATGCCTGGCGAGATAGCGGATCAATCCGCGATCCTCGTTGACCATCTTCGTGCCTTCGCCGTAGCTGACGCGGGCCGCCTGCACGATCGCGTAGTCGGCGGTTTTTCCCACCGGGCAGAGTCGCGGCATAACGTCGACCAACGCGACCAGGCCGTGATCGTGGACCTTGATCTCCCACCGCGCGGCGCCGTCCATTACATCAAATGTCTCGGTTTCAAACGGCTTCTTTTCGATCGGCCTATTGGCGGTTTGGGTGGGCGTCGACTCCATGGTGTGATCGTACCGATCGGACGCCGATTGTCGATTAGTCGCAGACGAAGCGCTCAGCCCCGAACGGTCAGCCCCGAACCGTAAGCACCGTGACGATCATGAAGAAAACACAGACCAGCACGAGAAACATCCCTTCAACTCGTCCCAGTGACGCTTTGCCCATCCCGGCCGGGAAGAGCAGCCCGGCGAGAACGACCAACAGCACCGCGTCAATGCGCCACGTCGCCAGCGGCATGGTGATCAATGGCGCTTCGGGAACGCCCGCCGGCGCGGACGTGGGCGGAGCGGTTGGCGCGGTGGTCGCCAAGCCGGGCGCCAGTTCCAAAACGGCGTAGCTCCGGTCTAAATCCGCGTAGAGAGGCGCAGCCAGTGTGCCCGTCAGAATCACTAGCGGCAGGCCGACCCCCAGCAGGCCGATGACGCATCCAACAACCGTGTCGATCACGGCCGCATTCGACCGGGCGTGCACGTCTCCGACCAGCAACCCTACCGCCGCCAGAATCGTCAGCGGAACGATCACGGGCGCCACCAGTGGCACGATCGGTAGCTTAACCAGTGCATCGACCGCCTGAGAGAGGATGATCGCGCCTGCGATAAGACAAATCACACCAAGCCAGATATGTCCGGAACCGACCCGGCGCGTGCCGGTGACAACTTCGTCCCTCGGCCGCGATAGAAGCATGGCGCTGGTCACGACGCCGATCAGCAGTGCGTGCGATAGCCGCAACTCGCCGGACATGCCTGCGATAAACACCGCGGCCGCGATCGGAACGAGCAATCGCAGGGACGGCGACGCGAGTCCGTCGTCATCCGGCGCGCTCATCGCACTGACCCCAAGCACGAGCGTCACCATCACCACCGATGCCGTCATCAGCACCGATACGCCCAAGCCGGCATGGCTCTGAAGGGTTAGCCAGAGTGCGATCAGAACGATCGGCAACCCAAGCAGCGCACCCCGGCTCAGCGCATAAACAGGACGATGCGCACCGAAACCGCGCCAGAGCACGTGTGTGCCGATGTAGAACACAACTGATGCACCAACCAGAAAACTGAGAGGCAATTGCAACTGGTTGGGCATGCGGCCGGTCATCCAATCAAGCGGATCAGACCGACACCGGCAGCACCGCGCGGAGCTTATTGATGACGGCGGGTAAAACTTCAATGCAGCGATTGATTTCTTCGTCAGTGGTGTAGCGGCTCAGTGAAAACCGTACAGCACCGTGGGCGATAACGTCCGGAACTTTCATCGCCCGCATCACGTGCGACGGCTCAAGGCTCCCACTGCTGCACGCGGCGCCCGCACTTGCACAGATCCCCTGCTCACTCAGCAGAAGCAGAATCGCCTCGCTCTGAAGACGAGAAAATCCGATGTTCGTCGTGTTGGGTACGCGATGCACCAGCGAACCGTTGACATGCGCCTCGTCGATCGACTGGAGGATCGCCGCCTGAAGCCGATCGCGTTTGGCGGCGATTGCCGGCGCGTCCGCGAGTGCGGCCTTGGCGAGTTCAGCTGCTTTTCCTGCGCCGACGATTCCAGGCACATTCTCAGTCCCGCCGCGGCGACCGCGCTCCTGCGGACCGCCAAGGATCATCGGCCGCACGCGCAGACCTTTGCGGGCGTAGGCGATGCCAAGTCCCTTTGGACCGTGAAATTTGTGTGATGCGAACGTCGCCGAGTCCACTCCGGCGGCGCGGAAATCGGTGACGATCTTCCCGACCGCCTGCGTCGCATCGGTATGAAATGGCACGCCGCAACCGTGGCAGATCGCGACGATCTGATCAACCGGAAAAACCACGCCGGTTTCGTTATTTGCCCAAATCATCGAGACCAAGGCGGTGTCATCGTCCACTTCGGTAAGTAGCTGCGAAAGATCGAGATCGCCTTGCCGGTCTACGCCGATGCGGACAACCTGGTATCCCTCGCGCTCCAGTTGCAGGCCGAGTTCGCGAGTCGCCGAGTGCTCGACGGTGCTGGTGATGATCTTTTTTCGGTGCCCGCGCGATGCAAGCAAATTGCGAATATTGGTGTTGACCGCCTCGGTGCCGCCGCCGGCGAACCAGATATCATTCGCTTCGACGCCGACCAGGTCCGCCAATTGTTGTCGGGCAATATCCACGCCCTGCCGGGCGCGCTGGCCGAAGCGGTGGGCGGAAGACGGATTGCCCCAATAATCCGTCAGATACTGGTTCATCTCGGCCACCACCTCGGGCGCGGGCATCGTGGTGGCGTTGTTGTCCAGATAAGTCAGACGCATAGGGCCGGGAAGTATAACAGAAAACCGCGTGCGCCAATGACCCGGCGGTTATCAGGCCTTTTTCGACCCGATATACAGACCTGTCGCGTCCTGGCCTGCTTCCAGCTTGAGGCGGATCGGCTCGGTGCTGTAAGAGAACCCGCCGGGCAACACGCGCCGCACCCGGTAGATACCGGGCTTCAGATCATCAAAGCCGAATCGCCCCTGAGCGTCGGTCTTGGTCAAGCGTTCGCCGAGATCGAGCCGGTCGTTGGCATTGCTGTCCAAGAAGATCGTCTTGCCCACCGAGACGGTGTCTGATGACTTTGCGTCATATTTTCCGTTGCTGTTGGTGTCGCCGAACGCCACGCCGCGAATGCTGCCCGGTGCATTCGACGGCGCGGCCTTTCGGGCTGTCGTTCCCTGCAAGGTCATGATGCTCTGCGCCGGCAATGACAACGTGGCCACGCCGTTTTCGAGTCTCACGATTCGCATCCGTCTCCACGCCGCGCCTTCTGTGGAGAGATATCCGCTGCTCAATCGCTCGATACGCAAGCCGGAAAGATTCAGCTGCACGCTGCGGCGTTTATCAGTTGCATTGATGAGGACCGAGGTAAGCGTGCGATTCTTATCGTGCGAAAATGCGCTGACATAAACCCCTTCAGGATTGGTGGCGTTGGTTGCGAGCCGCACTGCCCCGGGCCGGACGTATCGGAAGAAATGCTTGGTCGCGACGTACTTATTTGCTTTTGAGTTCGTTCCATTGGTCAGAGCTTCGTCGGCCTTGGTGCCGGGCGCGGATGATATGCCCCAGAATACCCATGCGCTGGCGTTGCCGTAGACGAGTGCGTCCTGGATATTCTTCGCCAATCGCATCGCGCTCGGCCAGGTTTGTGAACCGCCGGAGATTTCGGTCATCCACGACGGTTTGTTGTCCTTCTCAATCCCCTTCCAAGTCGGTTGACCGGATCGTCCGTTCCAATATTGGTCCCACATCGCGGGAGAGCGTTGCGGCGTGATCCCGTCGTTGGCGTATCCGTGGATCGCATAACCCCAGATCGCCTCATAGGCCTCGCGGTCGGCGCGAAGCGCTTTGATGTAGTCCATCTGCCGAGCCAGAATATACGGGTCTTTTTCCGAACCGACGCCCACGTCTTCGGGTCCCAGCAATTTCGTCTTGATGTGCTCCTTGCGGAACCATCGGGACACCGCTTTGACCGCATTGACATACAACTCGGGCGTGTAGACGCAGCTGTGATACGGCTCGTGAAAAGCCAGCTCATTCTGGATGCTGATCGCATATAGCGGCACGCCATAAGCACGCTCAAACCCTTTGACATACGCCGCCACGTATCGACCGAACTGCGTGAGATTGGCGTCGGTGTTGATCAGGCTGCCGCCGGAAGCATTCACCGCGCCGCCAAACGAGGTGTAATCCAGCTTGGGCATGATCCCGTTCGGCTTGCCGCTATACGGGCTTAGCTCCGGCCCTTTCATCCAGTGCGGCGGCGACCAGATCGAGCCGATGATCTTCACCTCGTCCAGTTTCCGCTTCAGCGATCCTTTGGCGAAGTTGCCGAACTGCTCAATGCTGTTGGCGCCAAAATCGAACTTTCGAATGTTCTTATTGATATCCGGGCCGAGCACGACCGGCGTGGCCAGATTGCCGTCGTCGGCTTTGAGAATCGAGAAACTGAGCTGCGTCCGGAAGATTGAGCTGCCGAGGTCTTCGTAGTAGAGGTCCTGCAGCTGCCACGAATCGGTGAGCTTCATGGGCGTATAGCCGCCCAGTGACGTGCCGAAGCCGTCGATGGTCTGAAATTTTTCAGACGCATCGACGTTGACATCCACCGCCAGCATCTGCCTTTTTTCGAGAGTTTCACAAGTACAAGAACCGGCAGCGCGAGTTGCTCGCACCGCCGCCCGGAACAACACACGGGTAGCGCGCATTAAGATTTTCTCCGAATCATCTGACCAAATTTTCCAAAGACCGCTCCAGAGTTCATGATCGGCCAGATCGCCTAGATTTACAACGATTCGGTGCGCCAATTGCGATAAATCCGAGCTTTCTTGAAGCCCACGCTCGGCCCTTGCTTCAAATCGGGTGACCGTTATACTGCCGGGCTCGAATTTTTCTGGAGTATCCGATGGCTTTGGCAGCGATTCCCGGCGGCAAATTCAAGGTAACGATCATCAAGAGTCTCACGCGCGATGCCGCCGTGAAGACGCTTGAGCGCCTGTTTATGGGCGACACTGTGACTGCAGGACCGATCGTTCAGCGGTCGGCCAACTTCAAAGCGAAGCCAAAGCGTCGCGGCGGACGCATCTGGACTAAGCGCCCCAATAAGCTCCACCTCGATCTCGTCACCGGCACCAGCGCGACTATCCGCGCCACACCGCAGCACGTGCGCGACCTCGGCAGCGTGGCGGAGTTCATCGAAGTCACCAAGGCCTAAGGCCCGCGGGACAAAAAGTACATTCGACGCCCGGCGCCCCAGGTGCCGGGCGTTTTTTATTGATACTTGCGGGGGTTCATCAGACGGGGACTCATCAGATCGAGACGCGTTCGACGGGTTCACGTAAGGGAGGCAAAGCCTTCACTGGCGTACTTCTCGGCGAGTTCGACGTAATGCGTCGTCAGCCAGCGCATATATTTCAGTTCCTCGTCTTTCACCTGGCGGACGATCTTTCCGGGAACGCCCATGATAACCATGCGATCCGGCACTTCGGTCCCCGGCGAAACCACCGCCCCCGCCGCAACCAGGCACTCGCGGCCAATCTTTGTCTGGCTGAGTAGCGTCGCGCCCATGCCGACGAGCGAGCCTGCTCCGACGTGCGCCCCGTGCACGATCGCACCGTGGCCGACGGTTACGTCGTCTTCGATGATGTTGGATACGTCGGTATCGCAGTGAACTATCGCATTATCCTGAATATTCACCCGGCGGCCGATGACGATCGGCGCGACGTCGCCGCGGACGACCGCGCCAAACCAGAATGACGAAAGCTCCCCAATTTTCACATCCCCCACCACCACGCAACTGGGTGCCGCGTAAAAATTGCCGGCCGTCTTGGTGAACCTGGTCGTCATGGAGGGCTATTTTAACACGGGTCGGCGCTGGTTAAACTGTTCGGCGTGGCGGAAGTGCTCATTTATCCGATGGACTTTTCCGCTAGTCGTTAGTTTTTTCCCGTTCTGTGCGTCAGAATGATGATTAGCAAGCACCCTGGAGACGGCCGATTGGACCAGACAGTTGAACAATTAGTAGCCCGAGCCAAGCTCCATGACGCCGAGGCGTTTTCGGAATTGATTCATCGATACGAAGGCATCGCGATGTCAATCGCGTACGCGCGAACGCGCAACGCCGCAGATGCGGGGGATATCGTTCAAGACGCTTTTCTAAAGGCATGGCAACGTCTCGATACGCTGGATGACCCCTCCCGCTTCGGACACTGGCTAGGCCGAATGGTGCGGAATCTTGCGATCGATCTGCGACGTCGTCGTCGGCCGTTGCCGCTGGATACCTCGATTGATCCGCCGGGGGTGGGCGGCGTGGATACGATTCTGGAGACTGCCGAACACAAACATCAGATCGATCACGCGGTCGCGTCTCTGGACGAGTTGTCACGCTCGTGTGTTGTCTTGCGGTATTACGAAAATCTGTCGAGCAAAGAGATCGGCGAACTGCTTGACCTATCACCGGCCGCAGTGGACATGCGGCTTTCCAGGGCGCGGGGGCATCTGAAGGACAGACTGTGGTCTGTCATGAAAAATACGGAAGCGTAATTGTGTGCTGCTATGAGTCGTGACGATCTTGAAAATCTCCTCCGCAACCACCTGGGCGCTGAGCTTGATGCCCAGCGCGGCCGTGCGGCGCGGCAATTCGAATCCCGGGTTATCGAGCCAATGCGGGTAAGTCTGGCGACGCGAAATCGGCGGCTTAGATCATTGCGAACCTGGTGTGCGGTGGTATCCGCGATGGCCGCGTGCGTGGCGCTGGGTTTTGCTGTTCCCCGGCTACTGACACAACCCAAGCTTGAAATAGCTGCGGTGACGCCAACTGCCGAAATCTCCGTTCCAAAAACGCTGGCGCCCCTGGATGGTGAGAAGCCGGTTTTGGAGGGGCTGCGTTACACCAGTTCGCAGCGTACGATTGACGCGGGTCCGGCGCTGCTCAGCGACGGGGTGCCGGCACGGCGGATTATCCGTCAGCGCGTTGATCAATTGCGGTGGCGTGATCCGGCCACCGGTGGCCGCTTCGAGATTATTGAGCCATTTGAAAACGATCTGTTTGTACAGGTACATCAGCAGTAACCCGCAGCAGTAGGAAAAGGACCGCTCCCCCATGAGTCCCCTTTTAGCGGCATGCGCTCTCTTTACGATGTCCGTCGGCGCCTTGGCCGACGCGCCGCGCACGCAATCAGCGCCTGATGTGCCCCGCGATGAGCAACACGCGGCGATCCAATCCCCCTCGACGCAGCCTGTCAGCTACATGGGTATCGCCACCGCGATTCTGCCTCCGGTATTGCGCGAACATCTTGGCCTGCAGCCGGGCATGGGACTGCTTGTCGATCATGTCGATCCCGGATCGCCCGCCGACCGCGCCGGCATGAAGGCAAATGACATCCTGCTGCGGCTGGAGGATCAACTTCTTATCAGTGTCTATCAATTGACCGTGCTCGTGCGGGCGCGCCAAGTCGGCGAGGTGATTACGCTTCATGTCATGCGCCAGGGCAAACCCATGCCCCTTCAAGTGACCCTCGGGGGCAAGGAATTGCCCCCAGTTGAAACACCTTCGGGGCTGATCCTCCCTCAGGACATGCCCGACACCCCATTCCCACGCGTCGGCCAGGGACGAGTCAGTCGTGTGGTAACGCACGTGGACGATGAACACTCGATCTCAATCACCACCCACGACGAACGGAAGCACATCACTGTGAAAGACCGCACAGGCGCCGTGATCTATGACGGCGAGCTAACAACCCCCGAGGATCACCGCCGTATACCGGACGGGCTGCGGGAAAAGGTGGAAATGGTGGAGCGCGGAGCGGATCGCGTCCGAGACCTGCGCCCGCCTCCCCGTGCGCAGCCCGATCGTGGCGCTGCGGGATCGATGTAATTTCGCCAATTCACAACGTCCGGCCCCACATGTTCGGCCGCCGACAGTCTCCGCGCGAGACTCCCGCTTTGTCGGCGGCTATAGTGTTGCGGCTATAGTAACTCGGGCAGCCTCAAGACTTTAGGTGATCCAAGGAGAATGCATGCCGCAGCGTTTGGGCGCATCGTGTGACGACGACGACATCCGCCCCTCAGCCGATCTGGCGCCCGCCAAGGTGGACATACCCAAAATCGAGAAAGCCGTGCGAGAGATTCTTATTGCGATCGGCGAGGACCCGGATCGCGAGGGACTGCTGAAAACGCCCAATCGCGTCGCACGAGCCTACGGCGAACTCATGGCCGGTCTAGCCGACGAGCCAAAGCGGCATCTTAAGACCGTCTTTACCGAAACCTATGACGAAGTCGTGCTGTTGCGTGATATCGAGTTCCACAGCCTCTGCGAACACCACCTCCTTCCATTCACCGGACGTGCCCACGTGGCATATCTTCCGGACGGGAAGGTCGTCGGACTGTCAAAACTCGCCCGGCTGGTTGAAGGATATGCCAGGCGTCCGCAGGTGCAGGAGCGTTTGACCACCCAAATCGCCGACGCGCTGATGGAAGAGCTTCAGCCGATCGGCGCGGCGTGCGTGATCGAAGCAACGCACACTTGCATGACGATGCGCGGCGCAAAGAAGCACGGCAGCACGATGGTCACCAGCGCCCTGCGCGGCATTTTTAAAGAGAACCCGTCAAGCCGAAGTGAGATTCTCACGTTGATGTACAACGAAAATCCCAAGCGCGCCTGGTAAATGGCGTTGTCCGGCCGCGCGCGGTCGCGACACACGCCCTTCGTCGCTATCATTCTGACATTTGGTACCCGCTGAATCGCGCACTCCACCCGTTCTGGTCATCGCTCTCTTCGCAACCATCGCGCTGGTGCTGATCTTCTGTCGGAGCATTGAAGAAAATCTAGAAGTCGATGAAAACGTATTTGTTGCCAGTGCAGCACTGCTGAATGAGGGTTTGCTTCCGTACCGTGATTTTCACTATAATCACATGCCGTCGCTGGTGATTATTTACGCCGGGCTGTTCAAGCTCGGCACGCATTTACTTCTGATCGCCCGCTCTTTCTCCGCATTGTGCGCCGCTGCTACGGTGACGCTGATGTTCGTCGTCGCGTGGCGTGCGTTCGCGGGCCTCGCGCCGAGCCGGCGGCTTGGCTTTGCCATCGGCATCGGCGCGCTGTTTCTCTTCAATCCGCTATTCGTCTACACGACCGGGCTCGCATGGAATCATGATTTTCCCTTGCTCTGCTGTTTCGCGGGGTTCCTAATTCTTGGCCAAGGACTGGCGAAAGGTCCGGGACTACTCTGCCCCATATTAGCGGGCGTGCTGGTGGGCCTGGCGGCGACGTCCCGCGTGACGTTTGCCACGGCGTTATTACCGTTCGGCGTATTTCTTTTGCTTTACCCCGGAATCCCCTGGCGGCGGAAACTTCTGCTGGTGCCGGCGTTTGGCGCCGGTGTCGTGCTGGCAACGATTCCGAGCATCTGGGTTTGGATGCAATCGCCGCAGAATGCCTGGTTCGGAAACTTTGTCTATCCGAGTCTGAGTACGCGATATCACCTCGAATTTGATGTCTCACGAAAGCGCCCATTCACCGTCGGGGCGCGCCTTCTGCACATATTTATCAGTTGTTTCACGCTGCCGGGCAATGGCCTGGTCGTCGGTTCGTTCATCGGATTGACGATCGCAACGCTGCGCGTGCGCCAAGTGCGAATCGACACGCGTGTATGCGAACAATTCGCGATACTGCTTCTGGTCATCGTGCTGTTCACGGCCGGCTTCGCGGCCGCGCCGTTACAGCGTCAGTATCTCTACGCCGCCACGCCTTTCATGATTCTGGGCATCGTGCGCGGACTCGCCGCGATGCCGCACTTGCTGGCAAGCCGTCGGTTCGGGCGACTGGCCGTGGGTGGGCTTGTTTTAATTATTCCGTTCGGGGCCGTGGAGTACGACGGGCTGCTTCATCTGGGGTCAATCCGCTCGTGGACACCCGTTCAGATTCATGAAGTCGGCGTGCGAATCGCAGCCGAATCGCCGCCCGGCCGGATCATGACCATCGAGCCCGTCTATGCGCTGGAGGGCGGGAGAGCGATTTATCCCGAACTCGCGACCGGTCGATTCGGGATCCGCGCCGGCCAGTACCTGTCCGAAGCACAACAGGCGCAGTACCGAATGCCCGGCCGTGGCGATCTCGTGGACCTCTTCGATACAAACCCACCGGCGGCAGTCTTCATCGGGGCGGCGGACGGAAGGATCGAAAATGAGCTCAGCAATCGCGCCCGCGCCGGCGGATATACGCCCGTGGATTTCCCCGACGTCGGCACCCTTTGGACCGCCATCCCCAAGCCTTCGACCGGGACTAGCGAACCCCTCCCGCCATAAGCTTGCTACAAGTCCAGCGGCCGTACTCCGAGCGCAACAGCTTTATCGATCATCCCTTGATACATCGCATCCGCGGAACTGTCGCGCCACGCACCGCGCCGCTTGACATCAGCCAGCGTGCGCTGGGCCCCGGATCGGAAATCAATCTCCACATCAAACTCCGGAACATCGCGGCGTGCCTTGGCGGATGTGTAAGGGCCATGAAATTGGGTGATCTCGCGAAGTAATCCAAACCGTTTTGGATCATGCCCAATGATCCACTCCGCCGGCATCGGCAGGACCTGAGCGGTTGTCCCAAGCGCGTCGGCCGCCTCGCGGTAGTAATCCCGCCAGGTGAAGACCCGCTCCGTAGTAGCGTTATAAGATTGGCCATACGTCTTGCTGTTAAGGGCCGCGAAGGCAAAGAGTTTACCGACGTCGTCGCGGTGCGTGCTGTTCCATAATCCGATTCCGTCGCCGGCACACAGCACCGGCTGGCCGCGGGCAATGCGGTCCCACGCGATTGCGTCCGGCTCGAGCTGGTCGATCAACGGCGAACCTTCGCCGTAGGTGTGGCTGGGTCGGATGATCGTGCACGCGAAATCGCCGCGCCCGTGCGCGGCTGTGAAAAGGTTCTCGCACGCCACCTTGTTCTTGCCATACCCGCTGATCGGCTCCTGCGGGAATGTCTCGTCAATCACCACGCCCGGCGGCACCTTCGTGCCGTAAGTGCAGACGGTCGAGCAGAATATGAAATGCTCGCATTTACCGGCGAAGGTCCGAATAGCGCCCGTGGCTTGTTCGGGTGTGAAACAGATCATGTCGATCACAACGTCCCACTTTCGCCCCCCGGCGACGCACTGTTCCAGCACGGCCGGGTCGTTCCGGTCGCCGGTGAATACGCCGACCGGACCGTCCAGCGTATTCTCGCGTTTACCGCGATTAAACATGCTGATATCCGCGCCGCGCTTTTGCAGGTGTTTGACGATTCCCGTGCTGATCAGACCCGTGCCGCCGATGATGAGGACGTTCATACCCGCCACTCTAACCAACCGCTTTCCCGTCGCCAGCGCGGTGATGTCTTGACGTACTGTCGTCAAATGTCTCAGATGCAGCAGCGTGGCCGATCCTGAACTTTCCGTCGTCATACCCTGCCTCAACGAGGCCGACACCATCGCAACCTGCGTCCGCAAGGCGATGCGCGCACTGGACGAAGCCGGCATCGACGGCGAAGTGATCGTCGCGGATAACGGGTCAACCGACGGTTCCACCGATCTTGCCCGCAGCGCCGGCGCACAAGTCGTGCATGTCGGCCCGAAGGGATACGGCAACGCGCTGATGCACGGCATCGCGGCATCACAAGGCCGATTCATCGTCATGGCTGACGCGGACGACAGCTACGATCTGCTGGAGATCCCGAAATTCGTCGATAAGCTGCGCCAAGGCGCCGAACTGGCGCAAGGATGTCGTCTGCCACGCGGCGGTGGGAAGATCATGCCCGGCGCCATGCCGTTCCTGCACCGCTGGTGGGGAAACCCGATGTTCAGCCAACTGGCGCGGTCGTGGTTCGGGTCGCCGGTGAATGACGTCTACTGCGGCATGCGCGGTTTCACACGACAGTTTTATGACGAGATGGATCTGCGATGCACGGGCATGGAATTCGCGACCGAAATGATCCTGAAGTCGGCGGTCAATCGAAGGAAAATTGCCGAGGTGCCGATCACGCTCCACCGCGACGGCCGGATCGCCGGACGCCCGCATCTGCGCACGTTTCGTGATGGCTGGCGAACGCTGCGATTTTTTCTCCTCTTCAGCCCGCGGTGGCTGTTTCTATTCCCTGGGCTCGGTTCGCTTCTGCTCGGCGTCGTCGGATATGTCGTCGCGTATCCTCAGATGGGCTTCCAAATCGCTGGCCATCTGGTCAAATTTGATGTGAATACGCTGCTCGTCGCGAGCCTCATGCTGCTCATCGGGTTCCAGGCGATCATGTTCGCGGTGTTCACCAAGGCATTCGCGATCTCGGTCGGACTGTTGCCGACAGACCCGCGGATGGACCGCTTTCTTCGGATCATCAATCTCGAACGCGCGCTGATTCTCGCCGCCGGCATGATGGTCATCGGACTGGCGATGATCGGCGTCGCGCTGAACAAATGGCGGCTGGTTGGGTTTGGTCCGCTCGATTATCCCCAGTCGCTGCGTTGGGTGATCCCCGGCAGCACACTGGTGGCGCTCGGGTTCGAATCAATACTCGCGAGCTTCTTCCTTAGTGTCCTGGGGCTGCGCCGCAAATGAGCGAACCACTCGGCGAAGCGCTGTTCGACCGATACGCCGGCAACTACAACGCCGCGCTGGCGGCCGGGCTGTCGAGCACCGGTGAGGACGCCGCTTATTTCGCGAAGCGCCGTGTGGAATGGATGCAGCACAGGCTGGAGCGGCTGCATTTCGCACCGCGACGCGTGATGGACTTTGGCTGCGGCACCGGCGGATCAACTCCATACCTGCTATCTCTTAACGACGTGGAATCGCACATCGGTGTTGATATTTCAGACGCTTCGATCGACATCGCAAAACGGCTGTATACCGATCGGCGAACCACTTTCGCGCATGTCGATCGGTGGCACGGCGCCGGATCGATCGATCTGGCGTTCTGCAACGGCGTATTCCACCACATTCCGCCGGCCAGTCGGGCGGCGTGTGTCGATTATGTTCATCGCGCGCTGCGACCAGGCGGATTGTTCGCGCTTTGGGAGAACAATCCGTGGAACCCCGGCGTGCGGCTGGTCATGAGCCGGATTCCATTTGATCGTGACGCAATCACCCTTCCGCCGCCACAGACCCGCACGCTGATGAGCAGCCACGGTTTTGACGTACTCGCGAGTGAATTTCTGTTCATCTTCCCCAAAGCGCTCGCGTCGCTGCGTTTCCTGGAAAAACCCCTTTGTAGATTGCCAATTGGCGGGCAGTACCTCACATTGGGCCGGAAACGCTAGAATCGAGCGCGCGTAGGCGTCGATTCTGCGGACGGAGTGCGAAATGACCGATATTACTGAAATGCCGCCGACAGACCCGACCGTGAACGCACCCTTCCCCGGCTTGCGAGGCCGCATCCTGGTTTTCATTGTCGCGTACGAGGCTCAGAAGCATATCGCCGGCGTGCTCGACCGTGTTCCGCGGGAGCTTTGGAGCGACCCGGATCTGCATTTTCTCGTGATCGATGACGCCAGCACCGATCGCTCCGCGAACATCGCCGCCGAGTGGGCCAGCCAGCGCGGAATCCGGAACCTGACGGCGCTCCGCAACCCGATCAACCAGGGCTACGGGGGCAATCAGAAGCTCGGATATCGCCTGGCGGTGGCGGCCGGATTCGAGTTCGTCATCCTGCTCCACGGGGATGGCCAGTACGCACCGGAATTACTTCCACAGTTCATCGACACTTGGAAGACCGAGAACGCAGATGTGATCCTCGGCTCGCGCATGCACAGCATCCAGAGTGCCCGCGCGGGCGGCATGCGCTGGTACAAGGTGGCTGGCAATCGATTCCTCACCGGCGTGCAGAACCGTTTGACCGGCAAGAAGCTCAGCGAATATCACACCGGATATCGCGGCTACGCGACGCGCTTTTTGCGCGCGGTCCCTTTTGAAGTGAACACCAACGAGTTTCATTTTGATACCGAGATTCTGCTGCAGGCGTTTCACGTGGGCGCGAAAGTCGTTGAGTTTCCGATCCCCACGCACTACGGGGATGAGGTCTGCCGTGTGCCGCACATGGCGTACGCAAAAAATGTGATTCTCTCAACTGTGCAGTACAAGCTGCACCGCTTCGGGCTGATGTGCTCGCTGAAGTATCGGCACCTTGAGCCGTTGCGGTATCGGGATAAGACCAGCGCGATGTTTACCTCGCACCGTCTGGCGCTCAACGAACTCGCGAAGGCAAAGCCGACGAATGTCCTCGATCTGGGCTGCGGGCCGGGGTTTGTCGCCAAAGAGTGTGAAAAGCTGGGCGCGCGTGTAACCGGAGTGGACGCCTACGAACCGTTGGCCGGGATGATGAGCGAGTTTCATCATGCGAACCTGGAGCAGGACACGCTGCCGGCGGATATTTTCGATTACGACGCGGTGCTGCTGCTGGACGTGATCGAGCATCTCGCGGATCCCGAGCGATTCCTGCTCGACCTGCGCAACGGCAGCCAGGCGACCGGAGAGGTGCGCACTGCGCCGACGGTGATTATTTCCACGCCCAACATCGCGTTCGCCGGCATCCGCCTGAATCTACTGTTCGGCCGATTCAGCTACGCCGAGCGCGGCATTCTCGATATCACGCATAAGCGCCTGTTCACCAAGTGGACGCTGCTTCGCACGCTCCGCGACTGTGGGTACCGGATAGATAAATATGTCCCGGTTCCCGCGCCATTTGAAGCGGTGATGCCTGGCGCAACCGGCCGGCTGCTGGGCCGCATCAGCAACGTGCTGGCGAATGTTTGGCCGTCGATGTTCGCGTTCCAAAGCCTCGTCGTCTGTCGGCCGCTTCCGGGCGTGCATCAATTGGTGAGCCAGAGCGAGCGGCACATGGTTCAGAACGCGGCCTAAGGACTGCGTGCCGGATCCTCGTCCCGATGAGTGACCGCATCCAACGTGGCTATCGCCAACAACATCGCGCCGGCGGCGAAAGTGTGATAATTCAGAAACGCCTGTCGATTCGAAAATAAGAACACGATCGAGGTCAGCGACACGCCCAACACGAATCCGCCGATGTTCCGCGGCAATCGCCAGAGCAGCACGGCCCATGTCGGTACAAGCAACGCAAATGCGATCCCCGACCACCAGTTCGGCGGCACGAATCCAGCAGGCTTTGCATTTGCCACCAGTGCGAGAAAGCTGAACGCGTCGTAGCGGAACGGCTGTTTGACCTGGATGGTTACATTGCTGTTCCAGAAAGCCGCCCAGTCCCACAGCGCCAGCGGCAGCGAGACCGCCAGACCCGTCGCCACGGCGATCCCGAAAAAGCGGCCGGTTGTGCGCAACTTCAACGGCCTGGGAAGGATTAAAAACACCAGCGGGAGGAAGATGACATTGTACTGCTTCATGGCCAGAAACAGCCCGAGCATCACAGGCGTCCACGCTGGTACTCGGAGAGCAACCAATGCGAGGCCGACCAATGAAATCAGCAGAAACGGCTCCGTCCATGCGCTACTGATGACTAGCCAGCACGCCGGCGCAGTCAGCAGCATCACCGCCGCCGCGCGCGCAAGTCGCCGCTGGGACATAAGTCCGATGCCCAGGGCACTGAGCGCATATGCCGCCGCGTGCGCGTACCGCGATTCACCAGTCAGCCAATAACTCGGCAGATACATCCACATGCTCATTGGCGGATACGGAAACCCAAACAGCACCCGTCCGTCCTTCTGCACTTCCGCCGAATAAACCACGCTCCCCTCGCCATAGACATTCTTGAAAGTGATCGCATACGGATTCTCACCCCGCAAAAGCGCAGCGGCCGAATCCTGATGAAACAGCCACACGTCAATAAACGGTTTGGCAGAAAAGTGGATCGTCCAGCACGCCAAAAACAAATGCAGCAGCGCGGCCAAGCCCAGAAACCAGTGTCCTGATTTGTTCAATACGATGGACAACACTCCGAGAACGCCAATCGCCGCAATGCCGACAGACGGCAACCACTGGCCGAAACTGTGCGGAGGAACGTAATGATTAAAATGCTTGGAAAATGGCAAAACGGCGAGCTGCGCGGCGGTAGCCATGATCGCAAGAAACATCGCTACTCGGGCCGTTTGTTCTGCGCGCCGCACACGCAGAACCAGCGAAGCCCAAGCCAATATAATCATTGGGATCGCGCAAAGAAGCAATTCATAGTGAAACAGGCCCTCCGAAGGCCCGAGAACGAGTTGGTAGATCCCGGCCGCCAGCACCAACAATGCAGCCGAAGCGTTGGCGTTAGCGATGGGACATTGAAGAATACAGGAGCGCTCAATCAGGGGTGCCGACACTGAAACCGATTTAGTCACCATAGCTGTCTTTTGCGAAAGGGGCCGCACGTGTCATTTCTGAGTTAGCCGTTTTCTTCCAAGAACTTGGTATTGGGCGCCGATCGGAAGGCGGACAAACCATTGCTCAGTCCAACGGAGCCGAGATAGAGACTTGGGGAAAATAAAGTGGTGACGGGTGCTAAGGATTTCTAATCCACCACCTTTCAACAGCCTCTCCGCATCGATCGGGCGAAGAAGGATCACACCCACATCGAATACGCAACTTGCCACCGCCCACCGCGTTCCAAGATTAGATGGGTTGTGTTCCCACAGCGCAAAATGACCTCCGGGCCTGAGTGAGCGGAACACGCATTCGATTGCCGCCCGGCGCTCACCCAGAGGAATGTGGTGAAAGACGCCACTGCAATACACCACGTCATAAGAGCCATCGGGAACAAATTCACGCAGGTTCGAAAAACCGAACTGTGGCCCCGTGTTGTTGCGGCGAGCGACATCAATCGAGCGCGATGATACATCGACCCCATGGACATGATGGGCACCAAGCCCACGCAACAGCAACGGAGCTGCGAGCCCGATACCACAACCAAAATCTAGAACTTTGCGCGCCGAAATCTTGTATTGATCAAGCATCCTCCGGAGACACTCGATGCGCGCGTTTGCAAAATACTGCGACGATTCGCCGGAGATTTTAATGCTCTGATCTACAAGTTTCCCGTAGTCTTCAGCGAAGACATCAAATTCCGCGTCTTGGGTAGGCATGGATTTGTGCATTCAGCGGGCCAACTCGAAATTGATATAGTCAATCGCCTTTAGGCCCGGCCGGGTCCAGAACATCCTCTGTATCTTCCACCCGGATTTTTGAAGCAAGTCCTCATACCCTGCGACATTTCTCACAAACCCGCCTCGGTCATGCCTTGCCAGAAAGTTGTTTACTCGTCTTCTGGGGCACATCACCACATCCCATGTGAAAACGCGTTGGAGCGACTCAACCTGACCGAGCAAGTCTAGCGTCGTCAGTACAGTATGATCGTTTAGATGATGGATCACGCCAAGAAGCAATCCTCGATCTGGCGCGAATTGCTCAAGCATCGCAGTGAACTGCTCCGCGATGTCGACGTGAGATTCTAACCGGGAGAGATCGAGTTTCTCGAAGCGAGCGTCCATGTCTTTTTCGATCGCGCGCAGGTGAGCTTGGCGCAGGTAGCGTTCGGACATGTCGATCCCCAAATACGCGGCTTGCGGACGTTGCTTACGAAAATATCGGAGGATGTCCGCCGGCCCGCAACCGATATCAACAATTCGGGCCATCGGATCGGATAGACCGAATTCATCAACAAGCTGCTGATAGGGTAAACCAAGCGTGAATAATTGCCTGAGATAAAAATACGCCGAGGGGTGGGACAAAACACCTTTTAGACTCAATTGTCACCCCCGCTCTCAGTGCGCAGCGCATTTCTGGATGATTTAGCCTCCAGGTCGGTACTGCCGGAGACGACTTGCTCGATCACGTAGAGCGGCCGGCCCCTAAGCTGCTCTGCCACTCTGCCGAGATATTCTCCAAGGATGCCGATGATGAACAGCTGTATGCTGCTGAAAAAGGTGATCGCGGCAAACAAGCTTGACCACCCAACGACCGCCAAATCAAGAAACCAAGCGACGATTGTCATTCCGAGCATCAGGACTGCGATGATCGACGTGAGCAATCCAAGCCATATGGAAAGCTTGAGAGGTTTCACCGAGAAGGAAGTGATCGCATCGAAAGCGAATTTCGTCATCTTTCCAAACGGATACTTTGTGTTGCCTGCGAATCGCTCCTTGCGTTGGTAGGTGATAGGCACCTGCTGAAGCCCAATCCATGCGATCATCCCACGAATATAGCGATGTCGCTCAGGCATCTGGTTGAGAATGTCCAGAACCCTGCGAGTGATCAGGCGGAAATCGCCAGTATCCGCCGGTATCCGGTGCTCGGAAAGCTGATTTAGTAGTCTATAGAACCAACGGGCGGTAGAGCGCTTCAGCCACGTTTCGCCTTCTCGCGCGGTGCGCTGGCCATAAACGACGTCCGCCCCGGCGTCGATCAGCGCCAGCATCTCTGGCAAAAGTTCAGGAGGATCTTGAAGGTCTGCGTCAATTATCAGAACTCGGTCCCCTCGCGCCAATGTCAATCCCGCACTCAATGCCAGTTGATGGCCGAAATTGCGTGACATCCGTACGGCGCGGACTGCCTTGTCAGCCGCACATAGTTGCAGCATGTGCTCCCACGTGCCGTCGGTGGAACCATCATCAATAAGCAGGATTTCGTGCGATTCTTTTACCGCCGCACAGACTGTTGAAAGCCGCCGATGCAGTTCACCCAGCCCTTCGACTTCGTTCAGGCACGGGACGACAATTGAAATATGCACTCGGTCCACGCGACTTCCTTTCATGCTATGGATACCGGTTCCTTGTAAATGGATCAATTGCTCATTCGCACACGCTCTTCTAAGTTATATGGATGAGCGTGCGCGCCGCGTTGCGTCCAATCATTATTTCCATCCTTGCATGCCTCGGGAGCGCGTGCGCGTTGTCCGGGTTCGCGAAAGATTATGGCGCGAGTGCCACCGCCGCCTGGGCGTCTTTGCTTGGTTTGGCGGTCGCGCTTTCGGTAGGGGTGCAGCAGCCTCGCTTCTTGCAGCGACTCCGCGACCCGACACCGCTGCAGCGCCGCCTGACCGGGCTTTTTTTGCTTTTGGCGACGCCGATCTACATGGTCTTTGCGAACAACTGGGTTCTAAGGACTTTAACGCCTTTTTGGCACGATGATCAAATGCATGTCGTGCAGGTTCGTATGCTCGGCCAAGGTCGGCTATGGATGCCGCAACATCCCCTTGCGGACTTCTTTGAGACCTTTCACGTTTTCGTGAAGCCCATTTATGCAGGCATTCATTTTATTGGCACGACACTCCTTAATGTTCCGGGTGATTGGGTAGGCCTTCCGACGTATGCCGTTCCGCTACTGATCTCCGGGATTACCGTCGCGGTGACCTATTTGCTGGTCACTCGCGCCGTCGACGGCGTAGCCGGCCTCCTGGCGGTGCCGATGCTTTGGTCGCTAAGTTATTTCCGGTTCCTTGCGCCGCGAGTCACGTCCCACCTACCGATGCTCATGCTCGGCCTTTTGACAATCTGGCTGTGGCTCGCCTGGCGTCGCACCAACAACCTATGCTGGGTCATTGCGATAGGTGTAGTTGCGGGATGTGCATGCGTCACCCGGCCTGCGGATGCCATCGCGTATCTGATGCCGGTTGCGATTCTTTTTTTTGCTGATCTCTGGAGGCTAGCTTGGAAAAAACGTCTCGTACACCTTTTGTGCGGCATTGGCGGATCGCTACCGTTTTTGCTCTTGCAGCTACATTTCAACTCGTCTGTTACGGGCAAGATGCTCTATACCCCATATCAGAAGTACAACGATGACAACTACCCCAGGATTAACTACGCCACCAACGCCAATTTTGACGCGATGATTGAGCGGAAGCCTATTTCACTTCTGCCACAGAAGAATGATTACTACTACGAGTGGCTGGTGCCGTTCATCGCTCACAGGGAGCGGGTCGGCTCCTGGAGCGCTACTGTTTTTGAGCGTATACCGCTGACGCTGAGATTCGGCTTACCGAACCCTCTTCTTTACATACTAGTGCTAGTTGGATTTGCCGGCGTCACGAGCAGGCTGCGACTTTTATTTGCATTGATTCCGCTCTTACTTCTGACGGTGTACTTTCCTCACCTGTTCTATCTTCCGCATTACGCCGTGATTGTGGCTCCCTCGTTAATTGTACTTTCGTTCCTGGGTGTGAACGCGCTGAAAGCGCTCTGGCCGAGAAGATCGAACTCGATCGGGGCTTTCTATGGAACTTTCGCACTCTGCGTCTCATTTTCCAATATGCCACCGTTCAGCTCAGCTGCTCACGAAGATGCGCCGACCTCGTTCCGCGCGACGACACATGCCAATGAGATCCTTCCACAGACGATTTCTGGGCCTTCAGTCGTTCTTTTCAAATATACAAAGGGGTGCAACTTCCATGATGAGCCCGTCTACAATATGGAAACCGCATCACCGGATGATGCACAAATCATCAGGGCACACGACCGAGGTGCAGCGAATATCACCCTTTTGCGTTACTATGCCGAGAAGCAACCGTGGCGGGCGGTTTGGCATATAAATCGTGCGACCGGCGTCGTAGAGTATCGAGGGACCGTGGGTGAAGCGTTGGAAAAAGCAATCGCTGCCTCCGTTTCAAACGAGGGCACAGATGAGGTTGGAGAATTAATACCGTGGCAGACCTGAAGGCACGCATCGAACAATTCCGCTTCATGGCCGAAGCGAACCCTAACGACGAACTGGCGTTTTTTTCGCTCGGGCGGGCACTACTGGAAAGTGGCGATTCCGCAGCGGCGGCGACGGCGTTTACGCGCGTGGTGGAAATTAATCCCAAGATGAGCAAGGCATATCAGTTGCTCGCACAGGCCCAGCTCGCGGCGGGTCAGCGTGACGCGGCGATTGCAACTCTCCAGGCGGGTGCGCGGGTGGCGCACGACCGCGGGGACATGATGCCGAAGAATGACATGCTTCGGTCACTGAAAGAACTCGGCGTGGAGATGCCCGAACTGGCTTCAACCGAAACACAGACAACCCTCACCGAGGGCGAGGTGCTCTGCAAGCGGTGCGGATTGGTCAAGCCGCGTATGGCCCGGCCGCCATTTTCTCATGCTACGGGGCTTACGATTCAGCAGAATGTCTGTGCGGATTGCTGGCGCGAGTGGATTGCGATGGGCACCAAAGTCATCAACGAACTCCGCCTGCCGTTGTCCGATCCGCAGGCTCAGAAAGTGTTTGACCAGCACATGTTCGAGTTCCTGAACCTGAAATAGCGGCGAACATTTTCCAAGCTCCGGCTGTTGGCAGGCAAGATTGTGCTTGACTACTTGTCTTGCCTAACCTGACAATGCTGCCGTGAAGCAGAGCTATCACACCATTCTCAAGCCGACACGCCAAGGCTCGTATGTGGGATGGGTCGAGGAAGTCCCCGGCACCATTACACACGGGAATTCGCTGGACGATTGCCGTAGAAATCTGCGCGATTCACTATCGATCATGCTCGAGACCATCCGTTCCGAAGCCCGCATCGGGCTGGACCAATCCTGCATTCAGGAAACGCTCGAGATCGAAGTGGTCGAAGAAGCAGAACTGGCGATCGCGTAACCTCGTCGGCGTGCTTCGGCAAATCGTCGATACATCTCGCTCATTCCCGGCGCTAATTTTCAAAGCATCATCGATCCGGGTTTGCGATTAATCTCGATATTAACCCTCGGCATCCGCCGGTCCGATTTTGATGATCACCGGCGGCGAATCGCCTGCGGGAGCCGTGCCTGGCTCGGCGGCCGGTTGGGATGTCGCGGGGATATCGATCTGAACTCCGGCCGGAATGACAATCGGCACGCCATCCTCCTCGATCGGCCGCAGCACACCCGTGTATTTGGGAACCGGCAGCAACTGCGTGGACCGTTTCGCTCCGTCCCGCAATGCCTCCAATCGCTTCACCATCTCCTGGCGTTCGGAGCGCAGCTTATTGTTTTCCCGCTCGATTTCGTAATACGACGAAGGCATCGGCATCTGGACATAGCGTCCGTCGGCGAGCCGCGTGAACGAACTGGATGCGATCTCCTGCATCGTGCGATTGTTCTCCTCGATCTGCGAATCGATGCGCGTGATTCGACCTTGCGTAAGATCAAAATCGCCTTGCAGATCGTCCTGCCGCTTCTTCACTTCAATCTCGGCTTCAGCAAGCTTGTCGCGCGTCGGCCGATCGACCCAGGTCGCGCCCCAGCGATAGAGCTGCTTCTCCGCCATGCGTGTTTGGAGATTTGCGTCCTGCTCGGTGAAGCGCCTCAGAAGTTTCTGCACGGCCGCCGTCTTCTTCTGGTCGTCGGGCAGCGCGTTCAGCAGTTCGGCCGCATTATCTACGAGCAATTGCACGCCAGGTGCCGCGCCAAGGCTTTGCTCCAGCATGTTGCACGCGGCCGTCCATTGTTTCTGACGGGCATTGATGATCGCCAGATTCGCCAGCGTGGGTGCGTGATCACCCAATGACTGCTGCACCGACGTCAACAGCCGCTTCGCATCGGGCAATTTATCCTGCCGCAGCGCGATTACGCCTTGCAGATAAAATGCCGAAAGATTGCCCGGATCGCGCTCTAAAACCTGCAGTAACGCGGCGTCGGCGTCCTTGACGCGCCCTGTCTTGATCAGTTCACGCGCCTGCGTCACCTGGCCGATCGTTTCGACGGTGCGCTGCTTACGCTCCTCGACTGTCATCCAATCCTTGCCGACTTTCACTAAGGACTTATTCAGCCGCTCCTGCCAGCCGGCAAGATCTTTGTTGGCCTCTTCAAGGATCGACGGGTCGCGCATCTGTTCGATAAAGCGGCGATATCGCTCGATGATCTTGGGAATGTCGTCCAGCGCCTCGACACTTCGTCGCAATGACGCAAGCCGCTCGGCGCCGCCGTTGGTGCCGACGCTGGTCAGCTCGATCGCCTTGACGCGATTCCCCGGAACAGCGACCACCGAGCCGTCGGCGGCGGTTACGTTCCACCCTTCCTGAGTCTTTTTCAGATTGCCTTCGTAGCGCTTGCCTTCGATCGTAACCAGCGTGCCCGCGGGCGCCGCCGATGCGATGCAAACTACGGCGATTACCAATATCTTGCACCGCATACAGATGCTCCCCGGTCAACCCACGCTCGTCATAACCCCCTCATCATAGCCCTCATCATAATCCCCATCATAATTCGCTGCACTTAACGAAGCATTTCAGCGACCAGCGCGGTCCAGCCGGTTTGATGATTCGCGCCCAGTCCCTTACCGGTCTCGCCGTGGAAAAACTCGTGGAAAAGCACCAGATTTCGCCAGTGCGGGTCGGTCGCATATTGCGATTCGGTGCCGTGGCACGGGCGTCGCCCGGCGGCATCCGGCAGGAACAGGCTCACGAGCCGGTTGCGGATTGCCGCCGCCGCCTGCTGTAGCGTCATCATATTTCCTGAACCCGTCGGGCATTCGACCTTCAGCTCGTCTCCATAGAAATGATGATACTTTTCCAGTGATTCGATGAGCAAAAAGTTCACCGGAAACCACACCGGCCCGCGCCAATTGCTGTTACCGCCGAATAGTCCCGACGCGCTGTCACCCGGCTCGTAGCCGATCGACCATGACTTGCCGTCGTCGGAAAAGGTGTACGGCTTAGCGTACTTTCGCGAGAGGGACCGCACACCGAACGGCGAAAGGAATTCGTTTTCGTCCAGGATGTACTTCAGCATCCGTGTCAGCCGGTCCTTGCTGGGAATCGCGAGCATGTATTGCTGGCCGGTCAAGCTCTTGCACATCATATTGATATAGTGGGTGAGGTCCGGCCGGTATTTCAGGAACCAATCCATCCGTTTCTTAAAGCCGCCGAGTTTCTCGACGGTTTCTCCATCCAGCACCTCGGCCGCAAAGAGCGGGATGATCCCTACCATTGAGCGCACTTTGAGCTTTTTTGCCTGGCCTTTGAGGAAAATCTGGTCGTAATAAAATCCGTCCTCATCATCCCACAATCCGGTGCCGCCGAGCCGATGCATGGCGTCTACGATCGCGATGAAGTGCTCGAAAAATTTGCTCGCCACGTCTTCGTAGACGGGGTCTTCCGCTGCCAGTTCCAGCGCCATGGAGAGCATTGTCCCGCAGAAAAACGCCATCCACGCCGTGCCGTCCGCCTGTTCCAGCCGGCCGCCGGTGGGGAGTGGCTGTGAACGATCGAAGATTCCGATGTTGTCCAGACCGAGGAAGCCGCCGCCGAAGAGGTTTTTTCCGCTGGCGTCTTTTCGGTTGACCCACCAGGTGAAATTGAGCATCAGCTTCTGAAACGCCCGCGCCAGAAACGCCCGATCGCGCTGGCCTTTCACGCCGGTGATCTTATAGACGCGCCAGCACGCCCACGCGTGGACGGGGGGATTCACGTCGGAGAAGTTGAACTCATACGCCGGCAGTTGCCCGCTGGGGTGCATGTACCATTCGCGAAGCAGCAGCAGCAATTGGTCCTTGGCGAACTGCGGGTCGATCCGCGCCATCGGGATCATGTGGAACGCCAGGTCCCATGCGGCATACCACGGGTATTCCCATTTGTCGGGCATGGAGATGACGTCCCGATTGAACAGGTGCCACTTCCATTCCCGGTTCCGCGCCTTGTCATCGCGCTCGGTGGGAGGCGGCGGCTGTTTGGGATCGCCGTCCAGCCATTCGCGCACGACGTAGTGATAATGCTGCTTGCTCCAGAGCAGTCCCGCATACGCCTGTGACGCCACCTCACGCACTTCCGGCGATTGCGTGCCGATCACTTCGGTAACGTATTGCGTGGCCTCTTCCCGTCGACTGATCATTACCTTCTCAAACGATTCCCCAAACACCTCTGCCGGCCGTTCGGCTTCGCTGAATAGCCGCAGATCAACGCTCGCCGAAGATTCTGCTGGAATCGTCAAGACATAGTGCGCCGCTGCCTTCGTGCCCGCATTCGCCGGGTTGATCGCGGACTGCGCACCGTCAATTACGTAATCGTGAAATCCGTCCTTATAAAAATGCCCGGGCTCCGGCGGCTTTCCGTACAGCCGTGGCGCGTTGGTGTCGTTGTCCGTGAAAAGCAGCGCGGGCGCTTTGCCCTGGACGTTCGCAGCGTGGAAATAAAATTGCCCGAGCGATTCGTGAGATGCTTCAATCGTCCCCGTGCCCACCTGACGCAGGCTGGGAACTGCCGCCGCTTCTTCCGGCCCGCCCCACGACCAGCTGTTGCGGAACCATAATTGCGGCAGCAGATGCAGCGTCGCCGGCTCGGCCGATCGGTTGAAGATGGTGATGCGGATGCACAGATCGTTCGGCCCGGCCTTGGCGTAATCGGCCTGCACGTCGAAGTACCGGCTCTGCTCAAACACGCCGGTATCGCTTAGCTCATACTCCGATTCGTTCTTCGCTCGTTGATTACCCAGTATCAGCTTCTCGTACGGGAATTCGGCGAACGGATACTTGTACAACCCGCGCATCCACGCATGCGTCGGCGAACTCTCCAGGTAGTAATAATGCTCTTTAACGTCTTCGCCGTGATTGCCTTGCAGATTGGTCAGTCCGAACAGCCGTTCTTTCAGGATCGGATCGCGGCCGTTCCACATCGCCAGCGCAAAACACATCCGGCACTCGCGATCCGTAATCCCCAGCAGCCCGTCCTCCCCCCAGCGATAGGCCCGCGCTCGAGCATGATCGTGCGGAAATGAGCTCCAGCAATCCCCGTCCGCGGAATAATCCTCGCGGACAGTCCCCCACTGCCTTTCAGAAAGATAAGGCCCCCACCGCTGCCAGTTGTGCGTGCGTTCGGCGGATTCTTGCAGGCGAAGTTGTTCGGGTAAGAGCGTCGCTTCGAACATGCGCTAAGTATGGTAGCTCACTATAGACGCGCCCAGCAAATAACGAAGGTGCGGATTCGCCGCCTCAACCCATCACGAGGCGGCAGAGGACGCATTTATCAGATCATTCGCTAAACAAATTAGGAATATGGTCCACGTAACAGACCCATGAAACTCAAATATGAGCATATAAAGCTGGGCTCGTCGTAGCTTCTCGAAATTAATCGACGCCATATTTAAGCATGTCACGTGCAGCAGGAAAAATATATTTTTTCCACACAGTGTGATAATCTTCAATCCTAATAGATGCAATGGAAGAATTTGCCGTACATTTAGTACGCTATTACTGTTCAGTGCATCGGCATCACATGGGCTTAAAAATCAGCATAAAGGAAAGAACATGAACAGTTTATTCCCTCAAATTCTAAGCCTCATCGCGGCAGGACTAATGTTACTTGGTTGTCATTCAACTGCATCGAACTTACAATCCGTACTGCATGTGCTCAAGGATCAACCGCGTACTTCAGTTGAAAAAACCCAGCTAACTTCTAAAGATACGGCAACAACAGATGTCACCGACGAGCATTTTACGAGAGATAAACAGGAAATGATTCTGCGGCGTCGTAAGGTAGAGCGATCAATCGACGCCAGTTCCGCCATGATTCTCGCTAGGCCAGATATCTCCATAAGCATACATCCCGGCGCGTTGATGTGGTGGGATGCTGTACGACAAGGAAACTTTAACCCGGTCAATGTCAACACTAGGCTACCTCTAAAGGCTGCACTAAGTGGGGGTGAATTTACACGTAACGATCAACCCATAGGTGGTATCGATTTTGATGGTACTGCATCGGACTTTAAGACTCAACTTGCCAAGATAAAAGTTATTTCAAACGCGACGAATTTAGACTATCAAATCCTTTCGGCGAGATCGATCCAAGAAGCCGTCATCCAACTTGGGTTATCAGCAAGTTATTTTGGGGTTGCTGAAGGAAGTGTGAAGGTCAATAGCAAAGATTTAAATCGTCGATCTTCCTTCGTTATCGCGCTCAAACAAAGCTATTTTACAGTCGGGCTAGACCTGCCGACATTGCCTGCTGGTGGTCCACTGGCCTTCCGCGATTTACGCGGCGATGCTGCTACAAAATTGTCACGGGAGATCGGTGAAAGGAAGGCCGAAATTGCATACGTCTCGGATGTCAACTATGGCCGTTACGCATTCCTTCTCATCACTTCAGAACTCTCCCGAAGCGAGCTCAATGTCGCGGCGAATGCTGCCGCAAATTGGCTCGTCGCCGGGGGCGAAACGTCGCTGGATGCAAAAACTAGAACATTGCTTGATCAGAGCGAAATTCGGTGTGTTATTGTTGGAAGTGTTGCCGATGATAACGTCGGTAAAGTCATTGAAGGATCGTTTGATAACATAGCTAATAGACTCAAAACTTACCTTGCCGGTACTCAGAAAATTAATTCTCTGACCGCGGCAGTTCCTATTTCCTTCAGCTTGCGATATGCGCGTGACAATGCAACGGCATATGTTGGCGAGACAATGAACTATGCTTACTGGGAGCCTTTCTTAGAAATTCGTCCAGGACAGACATTATACAAAGAGATCGCCATCAAAATAGGGCCTCCGATTAATGCACTTACGAGGGATACCGAGATGGACATCGGAGATAGCGCCGCACGAATCTGGGTGAAGTACCGCGTGCAGACTGATGAGCCAAAGACCGGTGTCTTAGTTGATGCCGAGTATTTAGTGCATGAATTTTCGAATTCATTCAACAAGAAGAAGGACACAGAAATGAGGGGGTCAGAGTCTTTTAAATTTAACTTGGTTTCCCCGGGATTCAAAATTTCAACACCTAATGATGGTCAGTGGATTAGCAAAGGATCACTGGGAGGGCGCATAGACATGCACGAAAAGACCGATCATGGACCAGTTGCGGTCCCAAATCTTGATACGCATGGCAATAAGAATCTGCCGGGCGCACGAAATTTGATGGTGAAATACGATCGCGATGGCGATGACGATCACCTAACATCTTCCTGTAAGTTTATGATAGATATCCCTTATACAATTGCTGAACGAGTGACAGACATTACTCCATGAGCATCGGAGATATTGATCGTGCCGACCGGTCTTTTTTTATGGGGGTGTTATACTCGTAGTTATACGGGGCATCTGCCCATTCTCGCGGAAACATGGTGGATAAGTACGCCTCACAATTTTGCGATCGTATTTTTATTATTTTCCTTTCTTCCTCCTAGAGCATTGCCCTCTCCACATCCACCGCAATCTTCTTGTGGAGTTGAGCGTACAGCCGTGTCAAAGAACGGCCATTTTCACCTCCGATGGCGATGGTCCGG
>JACMML010000255.1 GCA_014379105.1 Phycisphaerae bacterium | reverse complement strand
GGCAACGTCAAAGCCATGCCGTCCAGACGTCCCAACAGCACGGTTACTTCGCTGATGAGAGTCTGAATCTTTCCCGTCAACTGGAATGCCGGGTACAGCGGGTCCGGCACAAATGTCAGCCGCCCTTCGAGATTATTTAAGAGCGTCCCCGAAGATTGATGATGAAAATCTTCCTTATTCATCGCCCCCCCTGTTCTGCCTTTGTTCAGAGCAAGTCAGCGAAGATATAATAAAGACGCAGTATATCATAGGATATCCAATTATCCTATGAATCCACCTTCCGGATTGCAAGTTTCCTATGAAACCATTTAGAAAACGTCGAGTTACGGGCTAAAAACCCGCCCTTCTTTGAGACACCGGATTTTAGTACCGATAATGATTCGGCTTATAAGGCCCTTCCACAGGCACCCCGATGTACTTCGCCTGCTCCTCTGTCAACTCAGTCAGCCGCACGCCGAGCTTATCGAGATGCAATCGGGCGACCTTTTCGTCCAGGTGCTTCGGCAGCACGTAGACGGCCTTGTCGTATTTGCCGGCGTTTTCGGCCAGTTCGATCTGGGCGATTGTCTGGTTAGTGAAGCTGGCGCTCATCACGAAGCTCGGATGGCCGGTGGCGCAGCCGAGGTTCATCAGTCGGCCTTCCGCGAGGATCAGCACGCTCTTGCCGGTGTCCTTGAACGTGTACATGTCGTACTGCGGCTTGATGTTCGTCCGCTTGACCTGACCTGATTCCTCCAGCTTCTCGAGCCCGGCCATATCGACTTCATTATCGAAGTGGCCGATGTTGGCGACGATCGCTTTGTCCTTCATCTTGTGCATCTGCTCGGCGGTGACGATCTTGTAATTGCCGGTGGTTGTGATGACCAGATCGGCGTAGCCGAGCGTGTCTTCGAGCGTCAGCACTTGGAAGCCTTCCATCGCGGCCTGCAGTGCGCAGATCGGATCGACTTCGGTCACGATCACGCGGGCGCCCTGGCCTTTCAAGGATTGTGCACAACCCTTGCCGACATCGCCGTAGCCGCAGACGACCGCGACTTTGCCGCTGAGCATCACGTCGGTGGCGCGGAACAGGCCGTCGATCAAACTATGGCGGCAGCCATAGAGGTTGTCGAACTTGCTCTTGGTGCAGCTGTCGTTGACGTTGATGGCCGGGAACAGCAGCGTGCCGGCTTTTTGCATCTCGTACAGACGGTGCACGCCGGTGGTGGTTTCTTCGCTCACGCCGCGGCACGCCTGCCCGACTTTCGTCCAACGGTCAGGCGATTCTTTCAGCGTCTTGGCGAGCAGCGCGAGGATGACCTTGTATTCCTTGTTGTCCGTGGTTTCGGTTCCCGGAACTTTGCCGGCGGCTTCAAACTCGGTGCCTTTGTGGATGAGCAGCGTCACGTCGCCGCCGTCATCGACGATCTGGTCCGGGCCGAGGATTTCGCCGTTTGGTCCCTTGCCGAAATCCAGCGCCCGCTCGGTGCACCACCAATATTCTTCCAGCGTCTCGCCTTTCCATGCGAACACGGGAATGCCTTTGGGGTTCTCGACTGTGCCGTTCGGGCCGACAACCACCGCGGCGGCGGCGTGGTCCTGCGTGCTAAAGATGTTGCACGAGCACCAGCGCACGTCCGCGCCCAATGCCACCAGCGTTTCGATCAGCACGCCGGTCTGAATCGTCATGTGCAATGATCCGACGATCTTCAGCCCTTTCAGCGGCTTGCTCGCGCCGTATTCGGCGCGGCACGACATCAGCCCGGGCATCTCCTGCTCGGCGAGCATCAGTTCCTTGCGGCCCCATTCAGCCAGCGAAAGATCACGGACTTTGAATTCCAACTTCCCGGCTTTGGGCGGGTTCGACAACACTGCGGTCATGAGCGGCTCCGATTTGGGTTCGTTTGTTCAATCAACTAGAAACACATGCGGCGAAGACTGCTTCATCCGTATATGCGGATATATGGTTGAATACCTGAGCCCGATTGTCAAGAATTTTCCTAAGTATTGAGCCGAAGCATTTATCCACGAATCTTCACTAATCAACACGAATAATGCGTAAATGCTTATATAATATATGTTTAAGAAGATTATTCCGAACTTGAATCTACGTCCCGATATCCGCGCTACCGAATATTGCGATCGGCTCACGAAGCGATTTTGCCCATCGATATAGACCCAACCGCGGGCAAATGGACGTATTTCATTAGTGTTCATTCGTGTAGATTCGTGGACAAATCTCCTCCAGATGCCCCCAGCGAATCAAAAACCTCGATTTCTTGTCACCGCCGGCAACACGCGCGAGATGATTGATCGCGTACGCGACTGGGGCAATATTTTCACCGGCAACACCGGCTTTGCGATCGCCAAGGCGCTGCGGCCACTAGGCGATGTGGAGCTGATCACGAGTAATAAGTCGCATTTGGAGCAGGCCCGCGCGTTGGGCATGACCACGCGGTCATTTACCGATCACGCGAGCCTGCTGGCACTGCTGGCCGAGCGCGTGACGACAACGGCATTCGATGCGGTTTTCATGACCGCGGCCGTTGCGGATTACTCGCCGGCGGGCTCATTCGCGGTGAGCCAGCGGACGGTATTGCCGGACGGGTCCGAGCAGTGGACCGTCCGCGACGTGCAGGCCGCCAAGGTGAAGAGCAGCCACCCGGCGATCGCGGTGCTGGGCATGCCGACGAAAAAGATCATCGACTGCTTCCGCCGCGAGTGGGGCTACAAGAATCTGCTCGTCAAATTCAAGCTGGAAGTCGGAATCACCAAAGAAGAGTTGATCTCGGTCGGGCAAGCGTCGCGGATCGCCAGCGGCGCGGATTATCTGATCGCCAATACGCTGGAAATGGTCGAAGGAGATCGCGCCGGCGCCTACTTGATCTCCGAAGCGGGTGAGGAATGGGTTGCGCGCGGGGATCTGGCGTCGCGGTGTGCGGGACTGGCTTGGAAATCCGAATGACGAAATTCGAATGACGAATCAATGTACTGAATGACGGAATGTTCAAAGGCATCCTTCGGGCGGTTTCGTCATTCTGCCTTCGGATTTGATTCGGATTTCGGGTTTCGTGATTCGGATTTCCATGTACTCTACGCCCGTGGTTCTCCCCGGAAAAACCATCGGCATTCTCGGCGGCGGCCAGCTCGGGCGGATGTTTGCGATCGCGGCCAGGCGAATGGGATATCGTGTCCACGCATTCGATCCCACGCGCGACTGTCCTACCGGGCAGGTGGCCGATCACGAAGTGAACGCGCCGTATGACGACCTCGACGCCGCCCGGCGGTTTGCCAGTGCAGTTGATGTCGTAACATTTGAATTCGAGAACGTGCCGTCGCAGACCCTGGCGGCGATCGAAAAACTGCGGCCGGTGCATCCGTCGCCATTCGTGCTGGATACGACGCGGCACCGATTGAGAGAAAAAGACTTTCTATCCGCCAACGGCTTTCCCGTCGCACCCTACCGCTCGATTCGCGATGTCGAGGAACTGCGTCGCGCGATCTCGGAGCTGGGCACGCCGTGCGTCCTCAAAACCGCCGAGTTTGGATATGACGGGAAAGGCCAATCGCGTATCGAATCTATCGACGACGCCGATGACGCGTGGCGAAAACTGAACTGCCCGCTGGGCGTACTAGAAGGATTCATCCGTTTCGACCGGGAGATCAGCGTCATCGTCGGGCGCAACGCGCGCGGCGAATCGCGCACGTTTGACGTGTTCGAGAATGTCCACGTCAACCACATTCTTGACCTGACCACCGTCTCGGGGCCCGGCGCGGGATTGCCGTGGTCTCTGCAGGAGAAGGCCATTGTGCTTGCGCGCGATATCGCGCGCAAGATCGATCTGATCGGGCTGTTGTGCGTGGAAATGTTCGTCACCGGCAGCGACGTGATCGTCAACGAGCTCGCCCCCCGCCCGCACAACAGCGGACACGTGACGTTTGATGCCTGCGTCACCAGCCAATTCGAGCAGCAGCTTCGCGCCGTCTGCGACCTGCCGCTTGGCGACACGACGCTTCTCCGCCCGGCCGCGATGGCGAACCTGCTGGGGGACGTCTGGATCGCCGCCGACGGCGAGCCCGCGTGGGACCGCGCCTTGGCCGACCCTCGCGTGAAGCTGCATCTCTACGGAAAAAGCGACGCCAAGCCCGGGCGCAAGATGGGACATCTCACGGCGCTCGCGGATACTGCGGCCGCGGCGCGAGATCACGTGCTGGCCGCCCGTAACGCCCTGGCCGGTTCGTCGGAATCTCACAAGTAGCAAATTCCACGCAATTGTGGCATGGACTTCCAGTCCATGTTTGATTTCGATTCGAAAAACACGGGCTGGAAGCCCGTGCCACGAAAAACCGCTGCGCCCCGACATAAATGGTCTGTTGCGCGCGACCGCAGATTTCCATCGACGAGCCGCGCGCTCACGCAACAACCGCGTCGGCCTCGATCTCGATCAACGCGTCTTTATCGATCAACCGCGGCACTTCCAGGATCGAAGTGGCCGGGCGGATCTCTCCGAACACCTTCCCGTGCACAGCCGCCACCTCTTCCCAGCGGGAAACGTCGGTCACATACATCCGCGTACGGATCACATGCTCCGCTTTGCCGCCTAAAGCTTTCAGAGCAGCCAGGATGATATCCAGCGATCGCTGAGCCTGCTCGCCCATGGACGCCGAATAGGTGCCGTCGGAATTCACGCCGACGGTCCCGGTGATGGCGATGATGTTGCCGCTGCGGACGGCTCGGGAATAGCCCATTTTGGGTTCCCATTTGCTCCCGGAACTCGCGCAAAGCCGGCCGAAACGCTCTTGTGTGGTGATCTGGATGGAGTTGGACATAGGGATGTTTATAATCCCAGGATGCTGCAAGTCACAGTAGAGATATCACACGCTGACGGATTAAGAGTAGCGTCGCTGTGTTAACATATCCGCAGATCGATTGGATTTTGTCGAGTTCAACCGTCACCACCCAATTGCAGGCTGCCCAGCACTCACGGCGCAGACGCATGGAGACGCCCGGACAAATGACTCGCCCACGCGACGCCGGAGGTCTTCGGTGCGCAGAACGATTTCGTCGTTGCTGACCCTCTTCGCGTAACGATGAAGCCCGGCATGCTCGCCTGGGGGTGGAGGATTTTTATAGTCGCCCGAGGAGTGAATGCGATGATGCCGATTTCGAAACCCCCGCGGGTCGCCCGGAAGCCACGCGGCATAGGTGTGCCACATCAGATGCCACCATCCATGTCCGGGTTTGGGCATATGCGTCCCTTTGCATTCGTTTACGGTTGACATCGGATCAGCAGCTTCGCTTCGCTACGCTGCAGCGTAGCAACGCGAAGCTGCTGATCTTTCCAATTACCGCGTATTACTCCCCATCGGTGTCAGCACATTCAATCGACCGGACGAAACCTTCAGAGGGATCGTCTTAGTCGGCGCTTCGGGACAACGCAGCGCGAACTCGTCGTAGAATTTATTGATGAACGTTCGCGTCGCCCATGCTGTTCCGTCTGCTAACCCGCAGATGGTGGTGCCGGGCATGATTCCCATTGTCTTTTCCAGCTCCATCAGCATCTGCAGATCAGCGGCTTTGCCGTCGCCGTCGAGAATGCGGTCGAGGATTTTGCGCATCCAGTTGGACCCTTCGCGGCACGGCGTGCATTGGCCGCACGATTCGTGGGCGTAGAAGCGGACGCAGTTGCGCAGCGCCTTCACCATGTCGGTATGCTCGTTCATGACGATCATGCCCGCGGTGCCGAGCCCGAGGCAACCGCCGCGGAAGCGGACGTCGTCAAAATCCAGCTTGATGTCGAGTTGATTCGTGCCGAGTATCCCCATGCTGATGCCGCCGCACACGGACGCCTTATACGCGCCCCCTTTCATCCCGCCGGCGAGCTTGTTGATTGCGTAGTCGAGCGTGATGCCCAGTTCGTCCTCGTAGACGCCGGGGTTATTCACGTGGCCGCTCATGCCGAAGAGTTTCGGACCTGGCGATGATGGTGTGCCCATGGTTTTGAACCACGCCGGTCCGCGCTCGAGGATGTGCGGGACGCACATCAGCGTCTCGACGTTATTGATCACCGTCGGCCGGGCGAACGCGCCGGCGATTGCCGGGAATGGCGGCTTATTGCGTGGCCAGCCGCGCTTTCCCTCCAGCGCTTCGAGCAGGCCGGTCTCTTCGCCGCAGATATAGGCGCCCGCGCCGCGATGGACATAGCACTCTACTTTTTTCCCCGATCCGAGCACGCCGTCTCCACCGAAGATGCCGTGGGCGTAGGCTTCTTTGAGTGCGTGTTCCAGAACTTTCGCGCTGTAATGATATTCGCCGCGAATAAAGATGTACGCGATGTCGCATTGCGTTGCGAGGCAGGCGATCGCGATGCCTTCGAGCAGCAGGTGCGGGTCATGATCGATCAGGTAGCGATCTTTGAACGTGCCGGGCTCGGATTCATCGGCGTTCACGCAGAGGTAATGCGGGCCTTTCTTTTCTTTGGGGATGAAGGACCACTTCTGTCCGGCGCTGAACCCCGCCCCGCCGCGTCCGCGCAGGCCGGAATCGGTGACGGTCTTAATGATGTCCGCCGGCGGCATCTCCAGCGCCTGCTTCAGCGACTTGTATCCGCCGGTGGCGACGTAGTCGTCGTAGCCGATGAGCTTGCGCTGGCTGGCGTCGAGGGGAATGCGTTTGGTCAGGACGGGTTCGGTAAATGCCATGTTACGGTCTCATTATTTCTTGACGGCCTCGATGATCAACGTGTGCGGCCAGTCAAAATCACTTTCAAATTCCTTGCCGAGCAGATTCGCATCAAACCACTGCGGATAGCCCGTCTCGCGAATAGGCTTGCGTACCGCAACTTCACCAAATCCAATCGATTCGGCGATTTCCGTCAGGTAAGACGCCGTGAGGATTGTACGTGATGTGAATAAAGCGCATCAACCGTGCCGTCCAGATACTTTTCTGCCCTGGACCCAGATGCACCTTCACCGTACCGGCGCGGCGCGCGCAATGCGCGATAGGCCGCGCCATTGAGCTTTATCGCCGGACCGGCGAGGGAATAGAAGAGTGCTTTGGTGCCGCGTTTAACCATTCAGTGGGTCCGGTTTGCGAACTGGCCGCGTTAACGTCGGTCGTCATGCTAATGGCCGTCGTTGTCCCAGGTCATGCCGGGGTCTTTCATATCGTGCGGATCCTCCGGCAGGGCCGCGATGATCTGATCCAGTCGGTCGGTCGTAACATTTTCGTGAAGCACTTCGTTGACCATCACCACCGGTGCGGTCCCGCAGGCGCCGAGGCATTCGAGCTCGACCAGTGTGAAACGTTTGTCGGCCGTAGTTTCGCCGGGATCGACGTTCAACTTCTGCGAAAGATGATCGCGCAGCTGCTCACTCTGGCAAAGCTCGCACGTGAGCGAGCGACACACCTGGAGCAAATACTTGCCCTTGGGCTTCAACCAATACTCTTCATAAAACGAAGCCGTATCCAGCGCCTCGGCCGGCGCGATCTCCAGAAACTCGGCGATCTCCTGCACCGCCTGCGTCGGCAGCCAATTGTATTCGTGCTGCAGCAAGTGCAGCGCCGGCAACAGCACCGCGCGCTTGCTCGGATAACGCGGGAAATACTTGTCGCGCAGAACCGCTTTAAGCGATTCAGTGAGCAGCGGCTGCCCTTCGGCAACGCGGGTGTGACGACGATCTTCGGAAATCCAGGGCATAGTTGATCACTCAATCAAATGGGATAAAGCTGCTGGAGTATGTCAAAATGCTGATCAGAATGTTCGATCTTCACGTTATGGAAATTGCCACACCCGAAAATGATCAAATCGGGAGCTGGAACGGTGATACCATTGCGGCGAAGGTCCTGGCTGAGATATACGGCTCGCTGCCAGACGCCGGGCGTGATGGGCAACGTTTTGATGTGAGACTCCAGACCTTCCAACAAAGCCTTGTCCCAATCACTACTTGCGCCCCAACACAATTCCAACCGGACCATTTCACACCAGATCGCCTCACCGCGATCAAGTCGCGCGACAACGCGGTCTCGGACGGCCTGGTCGCCTTTGCGGCGCAACGCGTGAACCCACGAACTCGTATCGACCAGTTTCATCAGTATGCTTCGCGTTCCCGATCGAGTTCTTCGGCCGTGAAGAACCCGTCGGACGTTCCCAGGTATTTAATCAAGTCTTTTTGACTGCGGGGTCGCGTGTAATCGCGTAGCGCCTCGATGAGTGCTGTTTTCGGTTCTTTGGTACCGGCGATCCGCATGGCTTCTTGAAGAATGTCTTCGGGCACTTCGATGCTATCGATAATCGTATTCATGATAAAAGCCTTTGCGGGCTACTCCGAAGCATATCAAAATTGGTGACGAATGCTTGAATCAAGGAGGCGAATCCGGCACATGCGAGCGGCTTCTGTCAGCGAAGAATGTATTTTACAAGCGATTCATTCTACCGATCCAACTCCGCCGCAATGATATTCAGCGATCCGAGAATCGCCGGGACATCTGAGATCTGGTGCCCTTCGATCATCTTGGGGAACGTCTGGTAGTTGATGAAGCTAGGCGGGCGGGTGCGGACGCGCCAGGGGTTGTTGTCGCCATTGCTGACGATGTAATAACCCAGTTCGCCGTTGCCGGTTTCGATGCAGCCATACACCTCGCCGCGCGGCGCGACGAAGCCGCGGTTGGTCATGATCAATTCAAAATGCTGGATCAGTCCTTCAATGCTGCTGTAGACCTGGTCCTTAGGCGGCAGCACTTCTTTGCCTTCAGGGCTTACGTTCACCGGTCCGGCCGGGATGTTGTCGATCAACTGGCGGATGATGTGGGCGGACTGCTTCATCTCCTCCATGCGAACCAGATACCGGCAATAGACATCGCCGCCGGTCGTGACCGGCACTTTGAAATCAACCGCCTTGGCCCCCTGCCCGTCCCAGTTGTCTGCGAAGCAGAGATACGGCTCGTCTTTTCGCACGTCGCGGCGGACGCCGCTGGCGCGCGCAATCGGGCCGCTGAGGCTCCACGCGATCGCGTCGTCATGACTGATATGTCCGATGCCCTTCGTGCGATCGACGAAGATGCGGTTCCTGTTCAACAGTTTTTCGACGTCTTCCAATGCGTGTGCGAGATCTTCATTGATGAATGTCGTCACCATCTTGCGGAACATCTGCTCGTCGGGCAGATCCTGGTTCAGCCCGCCGACCCGCGTCCATGAGTTGTGAAAACGCTGGCCAGACATGAACTCGAGAATGTCGTAGATCGCTTCCTTCTCGTTGAACGCGTAAAGGAATGCGGTGAACGCGCCCAGATCCAGGCCGGCCGCGCTGACGCAGAGCAGGTGCGATTGGATGCGCCCGAGTTCATTCGCGATTGTGCGCAGCGCTTTGCAGCGCGGCGTGAGTTCAATCCCCATCAGCTTCTCGACCGCGCCGTGCCACGCCATCTCGTTGTAGATGGGTGCCGAATAATCCATGCGGTCTACGATTGTGACGTACTGGTTGTAATTAAGATGTTCGCCAAGCTTTTCGAATCCGGAGTGCAGATATCCGATGTGCGGCGTGCAGCGGATGATGCGCTCGCCATCCAGTTCCAGGACGAGCCGGAGCGTGGTGTGGGTCGCGGGGTGCTGTGGACCGAAGTTGAGAGTCCAGCGATTTCCCGCATCGGTCGGCCCCTCCTGCTGCGGCTGATCAGGCGGGGCTTCGGCTAACGTAAACGGCATATCAACCTCATCGTTAAGCCGAGCCTTGTTCCAAGCGCTTCGGCGAGTTGGAGAATTGTATCGATCTGTATCGCGGTTACTACGGCCCTGCCGCTGGCGGTTTCTGGCCCGCGTCTATGCCTTTCAGGTTGGATATGATTTCTATAAAACATATGATTCTACTGCGTCGTTTATAAACTGCTAGCTTCTCTGCACTAGCTTGAGGCGTTTTGAAAAGTAGCTAGCATGCAGCAGTTCCACGTGGAACATAACGTCAGGAAAAGGAGTTCATGATGGCTAAGCAGATCGATCGACCTCGCCTGGGACGCGGACTTAGTGCCCTTCTCGCCGGCACCGAACCTTCGGCGGTGCGCGAATCCACTGAAACCTCAACAAGAACATCAACGCCCAATCCCGTAATGCGGTCTGTTGGAACAGACGGAATCAGTCAGTCCGTTGAGACTACGGTGAACGGGCCATGGCGGCTGTTGCCTTTGGACGCGATCTCGCCCAACCCACATCAGCCGCGGCGACACATGGATGAAGCGGTCCTGGCCGAGTTAGCGGCCAGCCTCAAGAGTAGCGGGCTCATTCAGCCAATCGTTGTACGCGAGGTTGATGGGGCGTTCCAACTCATCGCTGGCGAGCGCCGCTTCCGGGCCGCCCGGCTCGCCGGGCTCACGGAGATTCCCTGTATCGTTCGCGAAGTCGATAGCTATATGCAGGCGCAGCTGGCGTTGGTCGAGAACATCCACCGAGCCGATCTGAACCCCATTGACCGGGCGGCGGCGTATTCGAGCTTAATGACACAACTCGGGCTCACCCAAGCCGAACTGGCGGCCCGTTTAGGCGAGCAGCGGTCGAGCATCGCCAACTACCTGCGGCTACTTGATCTAGTGCCTACCGCTCAGGATCTAATCCGTGACGGCCGACTCACGCTCGGCCACGCCAAGGTGTTGGCTGGGATCACCGATACAGTTGAACAACTCCGCTTGGCGGACCTCTGCACGTCCCAAGACCTATCGGTCCGGAACCTCGAACGCCTGGTTCAATCCACCACCAGCGCACCGGCCACGCGGTCGACTATATCGCAGCCATCAGCTCATCTGAAAGATCTGGAGACGAATCTATCGCGCCAGATCGGGCTAAGAGTCGAGGTGCGTGCAGCACCACGAAAAGGGCGAGGGCGGGTCGTAATCCATTACACAAGCCTGGATCAGTTTGACGAGCTAGTCCGAAAATTGGGTGTTGACCTGACGGCTGAATAGCATGTCAATGGTAGAGTTCCACGTGGAACATCTAACGCGCCGGCCGCAGTAGCGCCGTGAGCTCAACGCCGCTCGTATCGTGCACGATCCGGGCAAGTGTAAGGCCGTCTTCCGGTGCTAAGCGATCCAGCGCCTGTAGGGTCGTGGCGACCTGACCGGCTTCAATACGATCCAACCAGTGATGCATGATCGCGACCGACTTGCGACGACGCGCGTCTTGATGCACCGGCACATAAGCAGGCTTTAATGACGTCAATGGATAGGGCTGCAACAGATCCAATTCCGCGGCCCGCACAACGACATTACCCACCGGTGTGACCATCGCATCAACGAAGCGGCGTGGCGGGTCGCCGTGAAACAGCGCGACATACCGCGCGGCCAACGCCCCACGCAGGCCGATACCGAACCATTCTTTGTCGGCACTCGCTACGAGATTTGGCGGGAGAGCGCGTCCGATAAAGGTCTCAAACCGAGTCATCGCACCGGCGATCGCCTTGGCGTCCCGCAGAGCAAAATCACGCGATTCCGCCTCCATCACCGCGTCCGCCGAGCTGGTGACGCGAGAAGAGTAATCAGCATCCGTTGGCTTGATTTCAACATAAGTATATTTAGGATAATCACTTACAATGGCGAATCCTTCATCCACCACGCGTACTTTGTCCGCCAAAGCGTGATACTGAATCGAAGGCGTGCTCCAGCCGGCCGTCAGTGCCTGCTTCAGGGTTTTCTCGGTCATCAGCAGAAAGACCTGCGGTGATTTAGGTGAAGCTGCCGCCTGTAGTGCTGGTACGACTTCCGTATCAAAGAACAAATCCACCGCCGATGGGGTCAGCGATGGTAGATCCTTTAAGACCGCTGTCGCGAGCAGTTCGCGCTTCGCCGAGAAACGTGCGATCAATTCGTCGGGGGATTTAGCTGCCGCCCTACGCCGATCAAACTCGGCAAAAACGTCGGAAGCATACATTTGATCGGACGGAGCACAAATAACCGCATGTGTTCCGAGTGATAATTTTACACAACCATCTGGTACAGAGATACTTACGTCAGCTGGCTTGTTGCCGGATCGGTCTGCTTCCCCGGCCAGTCCCATGTGGGCAAAGATCGCGATTGCTGGAATAACGCAATGCGGAAGAAAGAGCCGGATCGTCGTCAAAGGCATAATAATCGCTCGAGGCGCTGAGGATACCGTAGTCGCTCAACAAGAAATAGCGCGAATTAGCTTGCATATGTCGTCGGCATCCGTGAGATTGGACAGTGGAAATGCCCGGGAGCGGGCCGCCTATGCCTTCGGGCAGCAGGCAGGTGGAAATCGAAGGGAGAGAGCGAGACGATGAATTTCAATTTACCTCCCGCCGATGGCGCGCACGCGCCGAAGGTGGATGAAGGCCCGCCGGACGCGCTGCTTGTGGGCGCATCACCGATGATCGGGTCTATCAAAGACGTTGCGATGAGCATTTCATCGCGGCGAACAACGGTCCTCATCCAGGGTGAGACCGGTACGGGCAAGGAGATGCTTGCCCGCCATATCCACAGCATTTCTGATCGGCATTCAAATCCCTTCGTAGCCGTCGATTGCTCTGCACTTACAGATACATTGTTTGAAAGCCAGTTATTTGGCCATGTGCGCGGTGCGTTCACCGGCGCGATCCGCGATTCGATTGGTTTTATTCGCGCCGCGGATACCGGCACGCTTTTCCTTGATGAGATCGGCGAGTTGCCCTTGGCATTGCAGGTGAAGTTGCTTCGCGTCATTCAGGAGCGCCTGGTGATTCCGGTCGGCGACACCCGCAGTTATCCCGTAGACGTGCGGCTGCTCTGTGCGACAAATCGCGATATCGCGACAATGGTCGCGGCCGGCACGTTCCGACAGGATTTATTTTTCCGAATCAACGTCATCACGATGCATGTCCCGCCGCTGCGGGATCGGCCGACGGACATTATTCCGCTGGCGCAGCATTTCCTGCTCCAGCAGGCGGCCGTCTATGGCGAAGCGCCCAAGCGGATTGCCCAGTGTGCGCGTGAAATGCTCCTGGCATATAGCTGGCCGGGGAATGTCCGCGAGCTGGCGAATGCGATCGAGCATGCGCACGTGCTTGCGACGACCCAGGACATCCTGTCCGACAACCTTCCGAAGCGGATGTTCTCCGCGACCGGAGTTCAGCAGACGCCATCCGATTTGCGTCTCGACGAGGTCGAGCGCCGCACGATCGCCGAGGCGCTGCGCCGAACCAAAGGCAACAAAGCCGCGGCGGCACGGATGCTCGGGCTCAACATTCAACGGCTCAATCGGCACATTCATAAATTGAGCGTGCGCACGACGCGGGTTGAATTGCCCGGGTGACGGTGAGTGCCGACGTCCCGCAGACTAGCAATGGATTTAAAGCAAAACCCAGGCATTTCATGCCTGGGTTTTTGCGTTCGATCGTCCACGCCAAATCGCCAGCACCGCACCCGCCGCCGCGACATGCGCGAGGATGGCCGGCCATGCGTTCTCGGGCAGCTTGTACGGAACGTCGGTCCCCAGATTCGTCAGCCACTTGTAACTCACCGCCTGGTGGGACCAGGCGCCCAGTGATGGGTAAGCGCCGTTGAGGGCGATGACCGGCTGTATCGGAAGCACCCAGTCGACGACGAATGACATGGCGGGCCTGTCGAGCCACGGAGACGCCCAGACCGGCAGGGTGATCCATAGCACGCCGGCGATGAGGACGATCGACGCCGCGAATGACCGGTCCATCAGGATATTCAACGTCCGGCAGCATCCTATTGTCAGCACTACCGTCGCGATACATAAGAACAGCACCTGAATCGCCGATAAGAACTGTTCAGTTGCCGCCAGCAGCACAGGTGCCGCCGTTGCTACGCCGATGACCGTCGCCATCAGAAAGCAGTCGCGTCGTTGTTCGACTAAGCCCGCGGCCGGTATCGCGCAGAGGAAACTCACCACGACTGATGCCAGCACCAATCCGAAAGAGAAAAACACCAGTGAATACACAACCAGCATCGCCGCCATCGCGACCGCGCTCAGCAGCAATCCGGTTCCCCAGACCAGCGGCCGGAGCCCGCCGATCGTGGCGCTGCGTGGGTGAATCGGCAAAGTGGTCATTTGCCCTTTAGGCGTACCGTGCTGTCGAGCATTAGCTTCTTAGTGCTGGTTTGTCCTTCGCGCCAGAATGTCAGCGTGACGGTGTCGCCGGGTTTATATTTTTCAAGCGCCAGGTAAAGCTCGTCGCTGGTGCGGATCAATTTATCGTCAATCTTCAACAGAATATCCCCGACAACCACCCGGCCGTTCTCGAGACGGGCGCTGCGGAGCTGTGCGGCTTCGGCGGCGGAACCGGGGATCACCTGGATCACCACCAGCCCCTGCAAGTTCAGTCGCGGCGCGAACCGGCGCGAAAGATCGTCACTGATCGTTACGCCGAGCGTCGCGCGTTCCACCATGCCGAACCGGATCAGCTGCGGTACCACGCGATTGACCGTATCGACCGGCACGGCAAACCCGATTCCTGCACTGGTGCCGCTCGGCGAGAGGATCGCCGTATTCATCCCAATGAGCCGGCCGCCGGAATCCAGCAGCGGGCCGCCGCTATTGCCGGGATTGATCGCGGCGTCTGTCTGGATCACGTTTTCCAGCGGTACGCCGGCGACCGAGCGAATGGTGCGCCCCAGCGCCGACACCACGCCCGTTGTCAGCGTGTGATCCAGTCCGAACGGGTTGCCGATCGC
>JACMML010000254.1 GCA_014379105.1 Phycisphaerae bacterium | reverse complement strand
GCGGCGTCATCGACGGCACCATGAGCGGCATTTCAATCTACGTAAACTTCAACCTGCAGACCATCAGCAAAACGATCACTGAAACGAACGACACGCTTCTCGTCTCCTTCGGTGCACTCAGCAAGCCGTGGCTCGATACGCTGCCCGCAGACCTGCGCAAGACTGTCATCGATACCGCTCGCAGTTTGCAGTCCAGATCAAAACAACAATCGGATGACGAAAAGATCGAGTTGCGCCAAAAATGGCTCGATCGCGGCGGCGAAATCATCAATCTCCCGCCAGAGGAAATGGTCGAGCTGCAGAAGCGACTGAAGCCAATCGGGGCGCAGATCACGAAGGACAACCCGGCGATCAAGGCGTTCTACGACAAGGTCGTCGCGACCTCCGATAAATACTGAGCACAGGCACACTGGTGAAATGCCCTCGCATGTGGCCGGCGAGGGCGCGGTTGCTGCGCAGATTGGCTACGGCGTGAACGGCAACGCGATGCCGAAATCGAGACGATATGGCGCCCGAGCAACGCATGGACCAGCAGCGAGTTCAGGATTTGTCTCGGTCTGCGCGCATCCAGGAGTTCATCTTCGTCAAGATGCCCCACACATTGGCCGGGCTGCTGTTTCTGATCGCCGTCGGCATTAACATCGCAAACGTCGTTGCGCGATATGTGTTCTCCGCCCCGATATTCTGGGCGGAAGAAGTGCTGGTCTTCATCGTGATATGGACCGTCGCGCTGGTCATGGTCGCCATCACCTTCAAGCAGGCGCATTTGAACATGGACTTGTTCTACGTCCAGGTTCAACCACCGCTGAAACAGATACTGAACGGGCTGATAGCACTCACCTTCATCGGATGCACCGCGTTTACGGCGGTGCAGTCCTGGCGCGTCGTTATGCTCTACGCGCGTAACGGAAATGTCAGCACCGCCGCGGAGGTGCCGATGGTGATACCGCATGCCGCCGTGCTGTTTGCCTTCAGCATGATGGCGGTCGCGGTCGTGTTGCGATTTCGGCAGTACGTCGCCGGCGCGCCCGACAAGGCGGAATAGCCATAATGTATTGGGTTATGGCGTTGATGCCTTTCAGTCTTCTGCTCTTGGGCTTTCCGATCTTTCTGCTGCTGCTGGCAACGTCGATCGTGATGCTGCTGTTCTTCTTCAATGTTCCGCTCACGATCCTGCATCAGCTCATCTTTGGCAGCCTGAACAAATACGCGCTCCTTGCCGTGCCGTTCTTTGTTTTTGCAGGAGACCTGATGTCGCGCGGCGGCATATCGGAGCGGCTGTTGCGTTGGGTGGCGTCGATTGTCGGTGGATTTCGAGCGAGTGTCCCCATGACATCGCTCGGCTTCGCCGCGCTATTTGGAGCAATCTCGGGCGTCACGACGGCGGCCACGGCCGCGATCGGAACGCTGACCTATCCCCGCATGCGCAAGGCCGGATACAGCGAAAGGTTTTCATCGGCCTTGATCACCGCGGAGGGCGCTCTCGATAATCTGATACCTCCGTCGATCGCCATGATCATTTACGGCATTGCTTCGGAAACATCGATTTCCGCGCTGTTTGCTGCTGGAATTGGACCAGGCCTTTTGCTCGCCAGCCTATTTGCCGGATACATTTATTATCACTCCATCAAGGCCGGCATCTCGACCGCAGAGCCCTTTTCTATCATGGAGTTCTTGCGCGCCACGCGCGACGGTGTCTGGGCGCTGGGTGCTATCGCTATCATCTTCGGCGGCATCTATTCCGGCGTCTTCTCTCCGACCGAGGCAGCGGGCGTCGTTTGCGTTTATGCGATTTTCGTCAGCTATTTTGTCTACCAGGAAGTCACGCTGCGCGAGCTTTTCGAAACGGCGGCCCGGTCGATGTATCTGACCGGGTTGATCTTCGCCATCATCGCTGTCGCAGGGCTTTTTGCCTGGCTGTTGACGATCAGCGGTCTTTCTCAGAATGCAGTGGCGTTCATAAAGGCGTTGGATGCGCCGGCTTGGGCGGTATTGCTCGTCATCAATCTTTTCCTGCTGTTCGTCGGATGCTTTCTCGATCCGGCGTCGGCGCTTATCATGTTGACGCCATTGCTAGCGCCGATCGCGGTGTCGATTGGCGTCGATCCGGTTCACTTCGGCATCATCGTCGTCATGAACCTGACAATTGGGACGTTCCATCCACCCTTCGGCTTAAACATCTTCGTCTGTCAGGCCCTCTTTAAGACGCCCTCGGCAACTTTGTACGTTGGGCTTGTGCCGTTTGTGGCATTGGCGGTCGTCGCGCTTTTGCTCGTTACGTACATTCCCGCGATTTCGCTCTCATTGCAGAAGTATCTACTCTAGTCGTTTGGTTCGACGTGGCGTGCAGTAGCCGGCAACGTTAGGGAAAATCAGAGGCGATGGCGTGATCCGCTTTCCTGTTTGCGCCCTGCGAAGTGTCGAACTCGGCACGCCGGATCTGGATGTATCCGAGCGCTTTTATACGACGGTGTGGGGGCTCGATGTTGCCGCACGCACAGCCGATGCCGTTTATCTTCGAGGGACAGGGTCGGATCACCATATCGTCGCGCTTCGTCAAAGCGACGCATCCGAGCTGCGCTCCGTGACGTTCCGAGCGGCGTCGGCGGACGACCTTGCTGCGATTAGAGATGCGGCTGCGGCCCGTGGCGCCGAGTTGTTGTC
>JACMML010000027.1 GCA_014379105.1 Phycisphaerae bacterium | reverse complement strand
TCATTCACCGCGGCCTTGATGAAGCGCTCGACGCTGGCGCTGAAGCTGTCATACGGATGGTGCACCAGCACGTCGCTGGCGCGAATCACCGCGAAGAGATCGCTTTCCTCGTCCGCCAGCCGCTGGGGCACCAACGGCTGCCACGGGGTGTATTTGAGATCCGGGCGGTCGATGAACGCCAGCGCCATCAAGTCGTCCATATCGATCGGGCCGGGGACGGTGTAGACGTCTTCCAGATCGCTCTCGGTGCCGTCGATCAGCAGCAGCTTCATCTCCTCGCTCATTGCGGCCGGCAGCTCGAGGCGGACGACTTTGGCTAATCGGCGCTGCCGAAGCTCCTCGGTGACCATCGCCAGGAGGTCGTCGGCGTCTTCCTCGTCCAGTTCCAGGTCGGCGTTGCGGGTCAGACGGAAAAGGTGGTGCTCCAGCACCGTCATGCCCGGAAAAAGGCTCTGCAGGTTCCCCGCGATGACGGCCTCCAACGGGACGACGCTGTGCGTGTCCGGCAGCGGTACCCAGCGCGGCAGGTTCTCCGGCAGCTTGATCCGGCAGAAGCTGCGCGAACCGGTCGGCCCTTCGAGCATCACGCCCATCGAGCGGCTGAGATTGGAGATAAACGGGAACGGATGCCCCGGATCGACCGCCAGGGGCGTGAGAATGGGGAAGACCTGCTTGCGGAAGAACTCATCCGTGTGCTCCCGCTCTGCCGGCTTGAGGCTTTGATATTTGCGGATCGCCACGCCGTGTTTCTTGAGCGACGGATGCAGATCGTCAAACCAAAGCCGGTACATCTCGTCAATCACCGGCCGAATCCGCTTATGGACCGCCGTGAGCTGCTCATCGACGGTCAGCCCGTCCAATGACCGGTCCTGCACCTTATCCGCCCGCTGGCGCTGCAGGCCGCCGATGCGCTTCATGAAGAATTCGTCGAGATTGCTGGCGAATATCGCCAGGAACTTGACGCGCTCCAGCAGCGGAATCTGCTGATCCTGCGCCAGTTGCAGCACACGTTCGTTAAAGTCCAGCCAGCTTAACTCGCGATTGAGAAACAGCGCTTTGTCCGATGGCTCAGACTTGTACTTCTTCGACCGGACGGCCTCGGCATGGGGGGGCATATACGGTTTCCCGCGAACAAACAGATTTAAAGCTCCGTCCACAAGTACAACTGCGCAGCGGAGCCTGCCTCAAGTTTCAGCACCGACGGTACCTGTGCAATGTTAACACGCGATTAACACAGAACCCGGGCAAGCGCGCAAAATAGCGAGCGAACCCGGGTTTCAATGTATCATTATTCGCTTATCGCTTGCGGCGATCGCGACGCGCTTTGCGCTTTTTCGAGCCAATTTTTCGACGACGGCGGGGTTTACCCATTAAACACTCCTTTCATTTCAGGTCCGGAAACATAAACGGTTGTTTTTCTAATGTCTAGCACGCGGGGCGCTTAGTATCATGCGGCATCGGAATTGCTCAGGTCTCAACGATGGCCTAAATGAAGCGTTTTGTGCAACTGACCGCGTCCTAAAGTTTTCGAGTAAAGGAGTCTTTCTCATGATTACGCTCGACGCCGGAAACGTTCTGCTCAAGCCCACGCATCGCAAGCAACTGATGGCCCGCCTGAAGCGGGCCATTCGCATTGGTGACCGCATCGGCGACTTCGTCATGAAGATCACGATGCGCCGCACCGGCCGACACGTCGAAATGACCGCCAAGGTCCACGACCGCTTCGGCAATTTCGACCTCCGCACCCGCGGCACCACGTGGACCGACGCCTTCCGCACCATCGTCCGCGATATCTTCCGCCAACTCCACAACCACGCGCTGCGACGCGCGGCGTTTACCGCCACATAGCCAAACACAGCGACGAGACTGCGCCGCCTAAACAGGCTGTGGCTAAATACGGCCACAGATCACGCAGATTGCGCGGATAATTCGGATCAGATCAATATTCATCTGGTCTTATCCGCGCAATCTGCGCAATCAGCGGCCCAATCTCCCTGTTGCTTAGGCATAGCTATGCAGTCCCACCAGGAAGAAGTTTACGCCGATCCAGTTAAATAGCATCACGCCGAAGCCCACTATGCTCAGCACGCTGGTGATCAGCGCCCGGTTGGTGCCGGAGGTCACGATGCGGATGTGGACGATGATTAAGTAGACGATCCACGTGATCAGCGCGAACGTCTCCTTCGGGTCCCATGCCCACGGCCTGCCCCAGGAGACGTCGGCCCAGAGGGCGCCGGTGATGATGCCGATGCCCAGGATCCAGAACGCCAGTTGCAGCATCGTCAGATTGGCGGCATCGAGCGTCTGGAGGATCGCGGCGTCTTTGTTGGCGAGGTATTGGATCGCGTACCAAGTCCCGATCACGAATGTCATGCCGATCAGCGCGTAGCTGGCGGTCACGAGCGTGACGTGGACGTATAGCCAGTAGGTCATCAGGATGCCGGCGTTCTGGCGGATGCCGGCGCCGATGATGTCCTGTCCGGTCACAAACGGCACCGCGAACAGCGCCACCAGCGACAGCATCCCGATCCCCGCGCCAGCGGCACCGAAGATGCCCTGGCCGTGCAGTTTGCGGAAATCCCAGCCGGCGAGCCTTTTGAACACCCGGTTGATCAGCCCTGTCTCCAGCACCAGCGCCACCACCGTGCCGAACCACGCGCTGAACATCACGCTTTCAAACTGGTTCTTGATCGGGATCGCCTCGAACCAGTTGCCCACATTTTTCTGCACCAGCCACCAGCGGATCGCGATCGCGCCAACGTGCACCAGCCATGCCAGGACGACGGCGATCCACGCGGTGACATACATCCATTTCAACTCGGTCTGCCACGCGAGCAGAAAGAAGACGAACGCCAGGAAATACAGCGCCGCGCCCGGCCAAGTCAGGCGCGACAGCGCGTTGTACGCGACTTCAAACTTGCGCTTCGTTTTAGACGGATAAATCGTCGGATTCACGCTCTCCGCTGCCGCCGCCAGATTGATCGCCTGCTGGTTGACGCTCGCGGCATCTTTGGCGACCCACGCGGTATTCAGCCCCTGCACGGCGGTAATCATTTTCTCGATTGAGCCGGCGTACGCGCCGGACATCACCTGCGGGTTCTGCACCAGTTTCATTGACGCATCCGGCAACGACTGCCACGGCCGGGCGTTGGCGGAATCGCCATCGAGCGGGGGCACGATTGCCTGCGTGACCAGCGTGCCGCGGAAGCCGGGATAATCCAGAATCTGCGACAGCGCCAGCGCCTGGTCGTGAATCTCCTGGATCGCTTTGGCTTTGACGGTGGCGCTGGCCATCTGCTTTTCCATCGCCTGCTGCGTGTGCGGATCGAACCAGAACTTCAGCGAGATCTGTCCCTCTTTGAGTATGCGCTGCTTCTCCGCGGCATCGATGAAACTGAGCGAGCCGAAATCGGCGCGGAACGGCTTGTTACGGATATAGATCAGATTCCGCTCGGCGTACGCCCGCGGATTGAAGACCATGTCCAGCACGGTAAATGTCGCCGATTCACCATCCAATGTGCTGCGGCCGGTGATGTGGAACATCGCTTCGCGCGCGTAGGTGTCAAACGTCTTGATCGTCTGCTTGTCCTGCAGGCTCATGTAGCGGATCGGATCGATATTGATCTGCTTGGAAAATGAGTCCGCCCCGGCGGCCCGCGCCGATGACACCAACGCGGTGAGTGTCGCCAGGATGATGAAGATCTGTCTCATGCTTGTGCTGCTTTTCCGGCTTTGGCCAGGGCGCGCTGCTTATTGGCCTTGATGATGATCGGCTTGATGTAGAACGCGTAAAATATCCCCAATACGATCAGACCGCACCCCATCGCCATGATCCGCACGCCCGGGCGATTGCCGATGCCGAGGATCGTGAATCGCTGCTGCTGATTATCCCAGCCGGACTGGAAGAAGATCCAGTCGCCGCCTTGATAGAAGACCGGATTGTTCAGATACACTGTATCAGTGACGCGCTCGCCGCTGCGGGGGTCGGTGATGGTGATTGTGGAGCGGAAATCGCGCATCATCGGCGCGCTGGCGATATCCACGCCGCCGTACGCGTCGGCCTCGAATTTATCGAGCCTAATCGACGCCGGAAGCAGGCGATAATTGTTGCCCAGCTGCATCTGCACTGGTGCCGTCACGCCCGGCACGCTGACGAGCCCGCCGCGCCAAGGCATCAGCAGGATCTGCTCATTGAACGGCACGAACACGTCCTCGTGCCAGCCGGCACCGTCGGTCGCCCGCACCTTCACCACCTGCTTGCGGCCGGCCTGTCCGTCGTCCTTGTTTCGCTGAATCTTCGGCACTTCTTCCACATACTCTTCCACCGCGGCCGATTCCTTGCGCACCATCTCCACCGCCACCTGCTCCGCGGGAGGCAACGGTTGGCCGCTCGCGACCGCCATCATCACCTCGCTCGCCGGTGGTGGCGATTGCAGCGTGATCGTCGCCGCCGAGCCATCCAGCATCTGCACCGCCGTCGGCACGTTCGGGCCGGCGGCGATGATCGTCGTTCTCATTGTGCCGGCGATGCTGAAGAACGTGTATTGAATCGTTCCTTCACGCGGCTGCAGTTTCTTCGAATCGTCAAACGTGTAGTTGGTGATCAGTGCGTTATCCAGCAACTCCGTCTGTCGTTTGCCCAGTGGACCCGCCCCTTCTGAACCCGCGTTCCCCGCCAGTATCCAGTCGGTCGGCTTGTCGCTGCCGGAGATCACCTGCCGGCGGAATTTCGTCGTCGGGGTCTGCACCATCAGCGTCAGGAGCGGGACGATCTTCTTATCCATCGTCTGCCAGCGCGGATCGAATGACTCCACGACGATCGCGTAACCGGTATCCCCAAGCCGATACTCACGGCCGACATCGAGCACCAGCGATTGTTCGAATCCCGGCAGTTTGACATTCAGCGTATGAAACCGGCTCGCCGCCACCGCGACCGCCGACAGCTCCGCCGGATCGGCCAGCGCGCGGTGCTCCAGTTCGATCTCATGTAACGAAGTGCGCGAATACCGCAGCGCCCCGGCAAGCAGCATCAGATCATGCGGATCCTCACCCGGGTGCGGCGGACCCACCAGCGAATACCCCACGCCGCCGCCGGCGCGATCCACCAGCCGCTGACGAATATCCGCGTACGGCCAATACCCCACCACCGCAAACCGCAGATCCTTCACCCCCGCCATCTCACCAGCCGACTGCGGACTTGCACCCGACGTGACCGGATTGAGCCCCGCAAATTTATTTAGCGCCGAGCCATTCCCCAGCGCCGCATCATACGCATTGAACCGCGGAAACCCCGGCAACGGTGCCCGCGCCATCTGCCCTGGCACCTGCACATACAGCGCCCGTTCCCAGCGATCGAAATAATGATTGACCGTCTGATTCTGCAGAATCAGCGTGGAGCCTTCCACCTTGTACCGATAATGCCAGAACCCGCCGAAGACCAGCGAGACGATCCCCACATGCACGATCCACGCGCCCCACCGCGTCGGCGTAAACGGAATGCGCTCCAGCGTGACTGTGACCAGCGTCGCAACGAGCAAAATCATCAGCACCCGGAACGGCCAGGCGTTGAAAAACGCGACCTCGTCCAGTTCAAAATATTCCCGCACCCCCGGCAGCCCCGATCCGATCGCGATGTACGTCGCGATCAGCACCAGCAGCGCAATCCCAAACCACACGTTGCGAAGCGTGCGCTGCAAAAGCGTTTCAAGAATGCGAACGATCATCCGGAGAATCTCGTACCAGGCCCAAGGTGTTAACCCGCAAATCAACTCGCGTTGTAATAGCGAGCCGCGCATCGTAACGCACTTAGCCCCCACCAGTGCATCCGACCAAGCGGATGCGTCAAACTGCCCACAAGAATCCAGCCGGGATCCGCCAGGTTGAATACGTCGCTGATGTCACAGATTGCACGGATGTGCGCAGATGAAGAATAAAATATTCATCTGCGTTGATCCGCGCAATCCGCGATATCAGCGACCAATCACACACCAGCAAAATAGAATCTGTCGATTCCCAACGACCTTGACCGCCACAAGGCGATCTCCCACATCTCTGTGCCTCTGTGGCCAATTACTCCGCAAATCCCTGAATCGAACCCACCCGAACAAATGGCGAATATTTTTCCTTGACTTCCGAACAGAGCCCGTACGATAATACCAAACAGACGCAGAACAGTTGTTACGAGGAGTTTGCAATGTTGACCGTACGCCAGATGAATCGGCTTTGGGAAATGTCATCGTTCGACCGGCTTATCGACGAGCTATGCGCCGGCCGGGCCGAGTCGGCGGGCGGCGTTCGCCAGCTAATCGTAGGTCGCGTGTCTGCTGCGGCATTGGCGGTGATCCGCCTTGGCGAGCTCCATCAGGCCCATCAGCCGCTGGCGGGCAAGCTGGTGCGGTTTCTGGTCAGGGTGCAGGAATCCGACGGCTGCTTCGGCGACACCGCCGCCACCGCGCTATGCGTGCGGGCGCTGGCGTCCAGCGACGGCGCCGGGGCGGCGCTGACTTCAGCGGTTGATTTCCTGGAAAAGTTGCAGCGCGACGACGGTGAATGGCCGGTCGAATCGCTCCGCCGCATGCCCGGCGACCCCGCGGTCACCGCATTCGTCATCCGCCAGCTCGTAGAATCCCGCGCCCCCGCCGCTGTGGCGCTGGTGGACCGAGCCGTCCAGCGTCTCCTGGGCGAAACCGCCGGTGATGGTCAATTGGCCACCCTGCGCCAACGCCTCCACGCCCGGAAACCAGCGACGACGGGAAGCTGGTCGTGAGTGCCGTTACCGGATTTGCACGAACGAAGCCAGATGGGGGGTTGGTGATTGGGGTCAGGGGTTTGGTGAAGACCATTCGAACGAACGAAGCCAACTCACCAAGCCCCAAGCCCCTGTCCCCAACCACCCTATCGAACAAACGAAGCCAAATGTGGGGACTGGGGATTGGGGTCAGGGGCTTGGGGAAAACAATTCGAACGAACGAAGCCAACTCACCAATCCCCAAGCCCCTGTCCCCAACCACCACTTGGAACAAACGAAGCCAACTCACCAGTCCCCAAGCCCATGTCCCCAATCACCATCTACCAACCCAAACTCCGTCGTAAGTGGTTGACGAGAATCGCTTTATCAGCCGGTTAGACCGCGCAGCACCCACCGCGGGCGGGTCATTAGCGAGACGACGACGAGCGTGATGAACGCCAGCGGGATCGTCACCAGTCCGGGCTGACTGAACGGAGCGATTCCCAGATGTCCCGTGTAGCCGTAGATATTGACGAACGCTTCCTTGGTCAGCAGCAGCCAGGTGAGCGAGCTGATCAGGCCGACGAGAATGGACGCAACGATGCCCTGTCGGGTCGTCCCGCCCCAGAAGAGCAGCATGACGATGGCCGGGAGATTTGCGCTGGCGGCGATATTAAATGCCCAGCCGACAAGGAAGGAGGCGTTGAACGATTTGAACAGGATGCCCAGCACGACGGCGATAACGCCCACACCGGCGGCGGCCCATTTCGCGGAGTTGACCTTGGCATGATCGCTCGCCTGATGGCCGAAGACGGTCTCAATGAGATCGTGCGCGATCGCGCCCGACGCGGCCAGGATAAGGCCGCTGACGGTCCCGAGCACGGTCGTAAACGCGATCGCCGAGATGATCGCAAACGGAAGTTGCCCGAAGGTCTGAGCCAAAAGCGGCGCGGACATGTTGCTGTCCTTCGGATCGATATTTCCGCTGACCATCGCGCCAAGGCCGATATACAGAGTCAGGACGTAGAAAAAGCCTATGGCGATGATGCCGACGACCGTGCTCTTGCGCGCAGAAGCCGAGTCTTTGACGGTGTAATACCGGATCAAAATGTGCGGTAGCGCCGCCGTCCCGCAGAAGAGTGCGAGCATCAGGGACACGAAGTCGAGCCGATCAACCAGCTTTTCCGAGCGAATGCCTTTGAAATACCCGCCGGGTAACAACAGTTCGTCGCCGGGGGTTGCCATCATTCCAACGGTAGCGCCGTCGCGGAGTACGATGCTCGGTCCGTTGGGTTGCGTCGCCGGCAGCGAGCGGACGATGGTCGTATCGCCGAGTTTCTTAATAAACTCCGCCGGTCCGAGCGCGGCCGACGGTTTGTCCGCGGGCGTGTCGCCGTACAACAGCCGATTAAGTTTAACGTCGCTGACCACCATCTTCTCATCGGATTGCTGATCAGTCCGGCCAGTGAGTTGCTTGAGCGTGGCTTCCTGCGGTCCGGCCACTGTCGGAACGCCCCGCGCCAGAATCGCGACCACGAGCACTGCGCAGAAAACCACAAGCATGGAGCCCTTGATGAACTGCACCCACGTCGTGCTGACCATGCCTGCGGTGACGACGATCAGGATCACGATTCCGCCGACGCCGATCACGCCCAGCGCATGGCCGGTGAGGCTGAGCTTCATGCCCGCGACGTCGTACGGTCCGAGCAGAACTTCGGGCAGGCCGAGCAGCGGCTTGATCAGAGAACCGGCACCGACCATCTGCGGAATGAGATAAAAGATGGAGATCACCAACGTACTGATCGCGGCCGCGAGCGTGATGCCGCGCGAGTTGCCGAATTTGGCGCTCAGCGCGTCGGCAAACGTGAACTTGCCCAGCTTCTTAATCGGCTCGGCAATGACAAACAGCGCCACGACCCAGCCGGCGAGAAAGCCGATGGAATAAAGGAACCCGTCATACCCGTAAAACGCGATCAACCCGCAGATGCCCAGGAACGACGCCGCCGACAAATAGTCGCCGGCGAACGCGATTCCGTTGACGAACCAGCCAACCTGCCCGTGCGCCGCGAAGTAACCACTGGCCGTCTTGGCGCGTTTGCCCAGCCACCACGAAAGGCCGAGCGTGAAGAACACGAAGAAAAGAAATATTGCAATCGTCATAAAGGATATCGCCTCGGCATACGTCGATCAGAATCGCCGCATCAATCTTGCGTGCAGTCGTGCGCCCGCCGTATCGTGCCCGCGAGTGTTGGATTCACCCAATCACATATGGGGGTGGTCTCAAATCTCCGCGGCCTCGTTCGGTTCCACCGGGTCCGGCTTGGCGAGCCATGCGTAAAGGATCGCCAGCGCCACGGCCGCGATGATCAGCCCCATGCCGTAGCCGATCGCGAGATTGATCCCGCCGAACAGCTCTTTGCCCAGCAGCTTGTAGTCGTAGACGGTGATCGCGATGAACCCGGCATACAACGCGAAATAAATGATGAACAGCACCATGCCAAGTTCTTGATTCGGCGAACGATGATGTGCGTCGTGCGACGCGCCCGGGTCAGACATGCGGTCTCCTTCCAACTTTCCCCCCAATCACATCCGTGTTTTCCTGTCACGCAGTCCCTATATAGCAAATGTTACACGGAACTTGCGAGTTTGCCCCCTGTTGCGCGACAGACCAGAAGATATACTCCGCCTCTCAATATCGCACGGCCGGAGTCGGCACCCGGATCAACGCAGGTTCAACGGAGGAAAGTGATGACGCAGGCGATCGAATCAGCACAGCAGGAAAACCGTCTGTTCACACCATCGGAGACCTTCTCCAAAAACGCCTGGATCGGCTCGATGGCCGAGTACCAGAAGCTCTGGCGCGAATCGATCGATGAACCGGAAAAATTCTGGTCCCGCATCGCCAGCGAACTGAGTTGGACGAAAAAATGGGACAAAGTCCTCGACTGGCAATCGCCCAACGCCAAATGGTTTACCGGCGCCCGGACCAATCTCAGCACCAACTGCATCGACCACCAGATCACCGCCGGCCGCGGGGATAAGGTCGCGATCCTCTGGGAAGGCGAGCCCGAAACCGCGCCCGGGCAAGGCGGCGAGATTCGCAGGATCACGTATCGACAACTCAGCGAACTGGTCGGCGCATGCGCCAATGGATTGAAAAAAATCGGCATTAAGAAAGGCGATCGCGTCACTATCTACATGCCGATGGTCCCCGAAGCCATCATCGCGATGCTGGCGTGCGCGCGAATCGGCGCGCCGCACAGCGTCATCTTCGGCGGCTTCTCATCACAGGCGATCGTCGACCGCGTCAACGACGCGCAATCCAGCTACGTCATCACCGCCGACGGCGGCTATCGGCGCGGGCAGCCGGTGGCGCTGAAGAAGAATGTTGATGAGGCTCTGAAGAGCACCGATCGGGTCAAGAAAGTCGTCGTGCTGAAGCGCACGGGAGAGCAAGTCGGCTGGACCGAGGGTCGCGACATCTGGTGGAGCGATCTGGTCGCCGATCAATCCACCGATTGCCCCGCCGAGCCGATGGACGCCGAAGACACGCTCTTCGTCCTTTACACCAGCGGCAGCACCGGCAAACCCAAGGGCATTCAGCACACCACCGCCGGCTACATGGTGGGCACGTATCTGACGACGAAGTATGTATTTGATCTGAAAGACAACGACATCTATTGGTGCACCGCCGATATCGGCTGGATCACCGGCCACAGCTACGTGGTGTACGGCATCCTCTCGAATGGCGCGACGACGCTCATGTACGAGGGCGCGCCCAACCAGCCCGAGCCCGATCGCTTCTGGTCGATCATC
>JACMML010000253.1 GCA_014379105.1 Phycisphaerae bacterium | reverse complement strand
TGGTTTTAGACCCTTCCTTGCGAATGCGAGCGCGATGGCTCAAGCGACTGTTCGGGACTCCAACAACCATGCCGACCCCCGCACAAGCTCTCCACGACACGCGATCGTCAAGGGCAGGAACGTGCCCAGGGTCAGCCGCCACCCTCGGTTGCGCAACCGAAGATGACGCGAAACGGAATCTATGAAAGAAAACGACGCGGAAATCAAGATACAAGGGTTAGGCACTGTCTGACGGATCAGTATGCTCATAAATCATGCAACGATACGAGCTCACGGACGAGCACTGGTCGTTGATCGAGCCGATTTTGCCGCCGCAGCGTCGGACGACGCGGGGCGGGGTGTGGCGTGATCATCGCACGGTGGTGAACGGAATCTTTTGGGTCTTGTTCAGCGGCGCGGCCTGGCGCGACATGCCCGAGCGGTACGGCTCGTGCAAGACCGCGCATGATCGGCTGGCGCGCTGGCAACGCGACGGCACCTGGGACAAGGTGCTCTGTGCGCTTCGGCTCCGTGCCGACGAACGCGGGCTCCTGGATTATTCGCAGTATAACGCCGACACCACCAGCATCCACGCCACCCGGGCCGCCGGCGGCGCTCGAAAAAAAGCGGGCCGCAAGCGCTTGGAATGACCCGCGGCGGATACGGATCAAAAGTGCATCTGATGACCGATGCAGGCGGGTTGCCACTGGCGGTGATCCTGACTCAGGGAAACCGCAACGAGTGCCCGGTGTTCGACGAACTGCTGGAGCGGACGCTTCTGGACACCGGCGGCGTGGCCCCCCAGCGGCTCGCCGCCGATCGCGGTTACAGCTCCGACAAGCTGCGGGCGAAGATCGCAGCGCTGGGGATCGAACCGGTGATCCCATACCGCAAAACCGAGCACGTGACCGACCGACCGCCGCTGAACGAGCAGGCGTACAAGGGCCGCAATGTAATTGAACGGTGCGTCGGAAAGCTGAAGGAGATGCGTCGGATCGGCACACGTTATGAAAGCTCGCTGCCAATTACCTGGCGATGCTCACGTTGGGCACCGTCGTCCTGTATCTGCGTGCACTGAACTGATCCGTCAGACAGTGCCTAGGGTGAGGGGGCTCGCCGTGGACAAGGGGGTTCGATGCGGCGAATTCCGGACGATGTGATTTCAATCGGCAAGCGCCCTCACCCCAACCCTCTCCCGGAGGGAGAGGGGGCGGAGGTCGACGCGGCTAGTTCCGGACGGGGCGATTTAAATCGGCACGCGCCCTCACCCCAGTCCTCTCCAAGAGGGAGAGGGAGTCAGGGTCGCCCGATGATTGACGTTTCGAGCCCGTGCGCCGGCGCGGCGACGCTGTGCGTGTTCTGAACCGGCTGTTCACTCACCGCGCGCACGCTTGTCGGACGGGGCGCCAGATCATGCTTTGTCAGCCAAGTGCGGATGGTGCGGTCTATCTCGGCGTCGAGGTCGGCGAGCTGCTGGTCGCTCACTTTCTCTAAAAAAGTCGTATCCGACGAATTCCAGCGGTCGCGGAGCGTTTCGATGATGTTTTCGGCGTGGCCTTCGGTGTTCAAACTCGGGTCGATCCAGCGGCCGACGAAAACGGCGTCGGGAAGTTCGGTCCGCGTGGGCAATAGTGCCATCGCCGCATCGACTGCCTGTTGGCGCGTCGCGTATTGGCCTTGAAATGATTCACGATCAAATGAAAAAGCAAACTTCGGATCCATAATCGCCCTCGCTCTTGTTACTTGCCCTGACTTCTTGCCCGCATTCTCTCACCCGACTCTCCACCGGTCGGGCCTCTGTTGATCATTCTATCCTTGAACGTCGGCAATATGGGAGGGTGTACTTCAACACGGATTTTATACTCGGCCGGGCACCGGCCGCGGAATGGCGATTTCATTGATCCGGGTGCGTATCGGGCGTAGAGTTGTGCGACTTTGGGCTAAACAGTTTGCCGTAAAGAGCACGATTTGACTCATCTCCTTGTGGTCTCAGAATCCCCGATCGTTTGGCTGCATGCGTTGTCAGGCGTCGCCTGGGCGATGGTTTTATTGGGCACCTTGCTGGCGGCGGCGATTCGGCTTTATTTCAATCTTGATCGCGGCGTGATTTACCCGCTGCGATATCCCGTGATCGCGTGTATGGCGCTGCTGGGGGTGTTTGTGCTCAGTGCGCCGCCGGCGGAGATCGACCCGGCGGTGGAGCTGGGTCGGCCAGTGAGTTTGGGGACAGACGTGATGCCGATCATCCAATCCCGATGCGTTTCCTGTCATGCCGCCAAGCCCACCGTGCCGCTGCCCGGACCGCCGAAGGGCGTCATGCTGGAGACGCCGGCCGAGGTGAAACTCCATGTGGCCGGCATCTATAACCAGGTGGTCTTGCTCCGGAAGATGCCGTCTGGCAATTTAACTAAAATGACGGATTATGAGCGCGCGATCATCGCGTCCTGGTTCCGCGCCGGGGCAAAAGCGCCGTGATCGCAGTGGTCGTCAGTGCGTGGTTTGCGGCTAAGATCTTGCGTCTCGATTAGTGCGGCCAAGTGTAAACAGAGGTTTTATGTCAGCAGT
>JACMML010000252.1 GCA_014379105.1 Phycisphaerae bacterium | reverse complement strand
CACCTCAGCCAGCATCAGTTGCTGCTCTTCGCCGAGACACTTGGCGAGATCGACGATGAAATCGGGCAGCATTTTTCCGCGCTCGTCTAGCGTGAAGAAGGCGCCGAGCTGCGGCTTATTCTCCGCGATCATCTCGCTGACTTTTCCCAGGCTCGGCATCTCAGAGTGACGCAGCTTGTCCGCGACGATGGTCGCCGAGACGTTGACGCTGTTGAGCACATTTCCGACGTTGTGGAGCACGGATGTCGCGATCTCCGCCATGCCTGCGGACCGGGCGGCGGTCATCAACTGATCCTGCGCGGATTTGAGCTGGGCGGTGCGCTCCTGCACTTTTGTTTCGATTGTGCGGTGGTTGTGTTCCAGCAGTGCCCGGTTCTGGGCGATGCCGCGCATCTCCCGTACGCCTTGAAGGCACGACCCGATCAGGAATATGTCCTCGAAAATCACCCAACCCGCGTGTTCAAGCGTGCGCCAGCTCGATGCCGAAATCACGCCGTAGATGGTCTGCGGCGCGAACAGGCCGCGCACCAGGTGATCCACCGCGACGACCGCCGAAGCGGTGATTAGCACGCGCCAGTCGCGGTAAAACGCCAGAAATGCGAGGGATCCGAATATGTGAAAGTGCATCTCAATGCGCCCGTCACCGAGATGGATCAGCAGTCCGGACATCAACATCTGACTGATCGCAACGACATGTCGTGTGAGTTGCTGTGCCGGTCGGCGAGCGGCTAGGTAGACCGGCAGCGCAACGATCACCGCGCCCAGAACCGCGGCGGCCCAGACGTGAGGATGAATGCTGCTGCTGGCACCAGTCCATGTCAGTGGCGATCGCCACAATGCGAGCGCGATGCCGGCGATGAACTCAAACAACAGCAGGCCGGCAAAAAGGCGATCCGTGCGCGCCCAGATCGATATCTGGTGCTCGCGGAGGTGCCTTTCGGCGTCGGCCGCGACGGTTGGGAGAATTGATGGAATTGTCTGAGTTAATGTGGACATTGGTTCACTCCAGGGCGCAGCCGTACACGGGGGTCTCGCGTCCTAGCGGCCCGGATTTAAGCACGATTTGCTCTATTGCAGTTCGTCCGTCATTGTCCCCAGCGTGCCCGCGAGCGCCGGTGATCCCGCCGCTGAAAAGGAGCGATCCTGCGGGGTTATAAAGATACGCTTGCCCGGATGTTTCGGCGCCCAGCCGCTCGGCGCGGACGCCATTGGCATCCTGGATCGGCGTCACGCCGGCGATCCGCGCTGCGGACTTCCAGAGGTCAGTTTCGGCAGATGAACCGGTCAAACCGCCGGGTTCGACGAAGAGAACGTAAGCGTTAAGACGTCCATCGCAACGGGACATTAATCGTTCGAGTTCGCTGATGCTGGCGCGGCTGCACGGGCACTGCGGGTGGACTGTCATGATCAATGTGTGACGATCGCTTGCCCGCGGAAGCACATCGGCGATCGGCCAGGTGGCCGCAGTCTGGGAGCGGCGGCCGGCAGTTGACGCGTACTTCAACATTGCCCCCGTGCCAGCGCAGATCACTACCGCCCAGACAACGACGGCGGCAGCGAAGCCGCGACGCGCTTGGGTAGTGGAGATGGTCGTTTCCTTTTTCATCCGTGCTTTGCGGCAGTCCTGACGCGGATGGAGCAACATTTTGCGACGCGCCAACTGGTTAAGCCGGCGCTAAGAATGCTCTACCCAATGATTGCTTCGGCCAATGCGGCCAACGCCTGTAGATGTGCCCGGTTTTGCAGTTGGTGATTCGTAAATTGAATGTGATGAGTCCTGCCGCGGTACGTCCCATTGATTCAGGAACGAATGATTATCGGAGCTTCAAACAACGACACCGCCGCACGCGCCTGTGGAGTCGGCGCGTGCGGCGGTGAACTGAAGAAGCATTGGGAGGCGGATCGATTGATCGCCGGGCGATGCTATTCCATCGCCGGCGTCATCCCTTCGGACATTTCCTCGTGCTTGGCCTCGGCGGGGACACTGCCCGGTTCGACGACATAGCTGCACGCGAACAGGAAGATCGAGATAATCCCGTACGCGACCGCCACGGTGGGGCTTTGGGCAATGCCGATATGCTCGCCGTGCATGAGCCCGAAGAATGTCAGTACACCACCGGCGAGACAGAAGCCGGCGCCTTTGATGAAGTTGCGATCGATAATGCAGACCGCGATTGCCCCGAGTATCAAACCGCCGAGCGTCGCACCGCCGCCGAGGACGGTGAGCCCCTGGTAGAGGACGCCGTTGCCAGCCATTTTGCCGATAATCTCTTCTGTGACCGCAAAGATCCCGACGGACGCGAGTGAACTGTTGATGAGGGTGATCGCCCAGTTTGCCATTGATGGGACGATTGCGAGCACGATCGCGGGTGCGTGACGTTTTGGGGTTTCCTGGAACGCCTGCGATCCGATCAGCATGCCTATATAGAGCAGGATGGGAATGATCGCGACGCTGGGGATTAACGCGAGCATGACTGAAATCGTTCCGAACCAGCAGAGCAGAATGACCGCAATGCCCGTCATCGCGGAATATCCGATGCGGCCGCCCATGGCCTTCCCGCCGGGGTGGCCGATGTAGACCGCGTTGATGAACGGGTTGCCCATGCAGCAGCCGATGAGGCTGACGACCCCGTCGGCGGTCAGCACCTGCGTGGTGGGGAAGCTGTCGCCGGCGACGGCGGCGCTTTCCACATTATCCATCGCTTCGACGAGGTCGTAAATGCCGAATGGGATCGCGGTGACGAGAATAACTCCGATGAATTCAAATCCCGCGAAAACCTGCGTGAAGGCCGGCAGGGGGATATGGAAGCCGAAGTTGGCGACCGAATCAGTCAGACCTTTGACAGTCATCCCGCCGTAGTTGAGTCCGATGGCTGTAGATCCCCAGGCGATGAGCGTGCCGACCGCGATCGCGACCAGCCCCGCGGGGATTTTTCCGTACTTCACTCCGCCGAACCAGCTCAGCAGAATGATTGCGAAGCAGGTGAGTCCGATGACCGGCGTCATAAACATCTGCAGCGCCGGCGCCATGGAGATAAACGTGATGGAAACACCCGCGAGCGTGCCAAGCAGCGCGGCGCGGGGCGTGATCTTACGAATGATCGGCGCGATAAAACCGCCGGCCATCAGCACGAAGCTCTGGATGAAGACCCATGTCAGTCCGGCCGACCAGCCTTTCATCGGGTCGCCGGTGCTAAGCGTGATCGGCAACATCACCACGAACGTGACGATAAACATGTGCGGTACGCTGATGCCCGACGGCAGGGCGCACACGTCTGTCCTGCCCGTCTTTTTCGCCAGCCGATACGCGAGCCACGCGTAGTACATCGTAGACAAACACAACATCAATCCCACCGCCGGCAGGATACGGCCAAAGACCAGGTCATCGGGCATCTTCAGCACGAAGCGCAATAGCGCGGTGAGCGTCAGAAGATT
>JACMML010000026.1 GCA_014379105.1 Phycisphaerae bacterium | reverse complement strand
GTGATGCGACCGAATCCGCCGTACGGATCGATGCCGCCGAGGATTGCGGCAAGTATGGTGATGAGCAGATATGACTGAGCGATATCGGCGCCTGCTGAGTTGAAGCGGGCCATCATCACGATCGCCGCCAGCCAGCAAAGCAGGCTCGACAGCACATAGACCCAGATCTGAACCCGCCGCGTATCGACGCCGGAGAAGCGCGTCGACTCGAGGTTGGAGCCAATCATGTGGATGCGAATGCCGAGCACCGTACGAGTCAGGAGAATATGCACCCCAAATGCGACAACAGCGAAGATGCCAAACGATATCGGGATGCCGGCGATGGTCTCGTTCGACACGTGGATAAGGGCGTCGGGGAATCCTGAAAGCGTCTGACCGCGAGTGAGCCAAATGCTAACACCGGTGATCAACGTTTGAGTGCCCAGCGTTACCAGGATCGGATGAACGCCGATTACCGCAACGATGAAACCCGTGATCAGGCCGATGACTACGCAGAGCAGAAAGCCAGCGACGAGGGCGATAATGATCCACAGCCAGATTTCGCCTCCCGCTGCATCTGGCGGCATCTGCGTCGTCAAGATCCACGCCATTAGAAGCGCGGCCTGGTTGGCGGTGGCGATGATCGCAAGGTTGAGGCCGCCGGAAACCAGCGGTATTGCCATCGCCAGCGACAGGAGCCCGAGTTCCGGCAACTGGAACATCATCGATTGCATGGTTCCCGGCTGCAGGAAGGCGCCCGGCAGAAGAACACTAAAGGTCGCGAACAATCCCAGAAGCAGCAGCAACAAGCCGACGAGATTAGTCCCGGCGCTCTCGCGGATCGCCGCAATTACACGATCAAGCGATGCCGTGACGGAGTCAGTGCGCTGCGGCAATGGCTGCTCGGAACGGCTCATGTCGCCACGCCAACGATGCGCCGTCGACTACGCGCGCGTCGTTCGGTGAGCGCGGTCACGCTGATTGAAATGAGGATTGCGAGACCTATGACGACGTCAAAGAAATACGGCGAGACGCCAAGAAGGTTCAGTCCGTTTTGCAAAATGGCAAGGAGAAGGACGCCGAGTACGACGCCACTCATCGAGCCCAATCCACCGACAAGACTAGCACCACCGAGTATAGCGACAGCCAGCACGCTGAGTTCGGTGCCGAACATCGCTGTCGGGACCACCTGGTGAACGCGGTGCGCCTGTACGAAACCTGCAAGGCCGGCGAGGAAGCCGAGATATCCGTAAACAAGGAGTTGGAGGCGAAGAATGCGGATTCCAACCCGGCTCGCTGCCTCCGGGTTGCCGCCAAGGGCATAAATCTGACGGCCGGCGTGGGTTCGCGACATCAAAAAGTGCGTAACTATTATAACCGCGACCATGATCAACATGGGAAGGGTGATGCGTGCGAAGTTCCCGGTTGCCGTCTCGAAACGAAAAAACACGACGCGGTTCGTCCACCAGTCGGGAAGATTGTAGATTTCGCTGCCGCCAGTGAAATAGATCAGGAGTGCGTAGAAAATGCTTGACGTGGCGATCGTCACGATGATCGACACAACATTGAGGTAGTAGGTCAAGAGCGCATTAACGCAACCAAGAAGTGCGCCCAATGCGCAGGCAAGTGCTATGGCAGGAAGCGCCGGTACACCGTATTTCGTGGCAACCATCGCGGCGATGTACTGCGTCACCGAGGCAACTGCAGCGAAGGAGATATCGATGCCCCCCGATACCAGCACAACGAAAACGCCGGCCGCGAGGATGGTCGTGACGGAATAGGCTTCGATTAGGTCGGACGCGTTGGAAAGAGTCAAAAAGTAAGGTGAAGAAAACGAAAAGATGATCGCGACGATG
>JACMML010000251.1 GCA_014379105.1 Phycisphaerae bacterium | reverse complement strand
GTGGCGCAATTGGAGCGACCGCACAATCGCCAAGAAATGCCAGGTGTCGCACCCCTTTGTCGCCAAGCTTCGAGCGGACATATCTGGAAATATTACCAGATGCGAACGCCTCGCCGAACGCAACGGCACTACCTACGCCATGAACGTCAAACGATCCAACGGCAGCGCCGGCGACGTGGTGAAAGCGGCTCGCGACTTGATCCGCGACACGCCATTGGCCGACGATCGTGCGTTTGTTCATAAGCTCGGGCTCGTGCCGGCGGATCGACAGGCGGCGGTTGCGAAGTTGATCGTCTCGGGCGAACGTAAATCGATCGCCCAGGCATTGCGTCTCATCGAACGACAGGCGAAAGCAAAAGACTGGCGGACCGCCGCAAAGCGCGTGAACCTGTCGGACAAAGATTGCGCAATTCATACTGGCGACTGTCGCGACGTGCTGGCGGACGTTGCCGATCGCTCCGTCGATCTGGTGTTCACCGATCCGCCCTACGGCATCGGGGAGGATTATGTGGGCTTCGACGACAAGCTGACGCGCGACGAACTGATGAACATCATCGGCGGGATGGCGCGACACCTTCCCCGCATTCTCACACCAAACGGAAGCGCGTTCGTGATGATGTCCAGCCGCTATGCCTTGGACGTGGCGCAGGTACTCGATAGCGTCGGTCTGTACCGCCAGCAAATGATTATCTGGGCCGAATCGTTCGGGGCGTACAACCCGCGGTTCTGGACCGACTGTTTCCGCGTCATTCTCCATTACACGCGGGATGCCGAGCAATTCACGTTCAACCATGCCGACACCCGCACGTTTATCCTGAGCTGGCGGAATGAGAATGGGGACGATCGCCAGGACCAGGACGGAAAACTTCCCGGCAACGTGTGGGGCGCTTGGACGGATCGCGAGCTGGCGCGCCGCGTCGGCAACGCCGGCGAGCGCATCCCCGACGATCGGGCCGTGAATCAGTTGCCGGTGAAGCTGGTCGAGCGCGTCGTCTTGCTGGCGTCGAATCCCGGCGACACGGTGCTTGACCCGTTCCACGGAACCGGCACAACCGCCCGTGCGTGCGTTCCGCACAAGCGCCGTTACATCGGCGTCGAAATCGACCCGCACCAGGCAAAGGCGTCTCGGGTATGGATTAAGTCGCTGCTGGCGGGTCGAAGGGGAAACGAAGCATGATTAATGCCCGTTCGATGAATGATCTGAAACGTGTGTGCCGGGCGCTATCGCGCCACGGCGCACGTTGCCCGGTGAGGATAAATTATGTCGGATGAAATCCTCAACGTTGATGAACACCTGCGGCTTGCAAGCGATATGAGGCAAGCGGCGGTGGCACTGATGGGGCTGGCGATCATCTTTGACGCCAGCGCCGCCGATATGCAGCGCATCGCATCGACCGGAGAACCCGGCACGATCTATCCCGATGAGCTGGTCCGCGGCTTGGTTGAGGTCTGCCACGCGGCGGAGCAATTGCAGGCGTCGATCGCGCGGCGGCTGCATCACTTGAGCACACCGCAGCAAATCGCGATGGCGACTCAGACGAAAGCGGGTGGATGATGTCGATCAGTGCTGGCGCGATCGTCGGGCATTTGGTGCTCGATAAGAGCAAGTACAGTAAGCCGCTGGGCGAGGCAGTGGCTGAAGGTCGAACCACCTCAGCGCTGTTGAGGGAATCGCTATCCAAACCATTTGCGGCGGCGGCGGCCGAAACAGAGAAGTTCACACGATCGATGCGCAACGCGACCATCGTGGGATCGGTGCTTGGCACAGCGATCACCGGCGCTACTGGCCTTGCGATCCAAGGGCTTCGATCGGCGGTGTCGGGCGTCGGCGGTTTGATGGCGAATAGCGTAAAAATCGCCGCTCAATTCGAGCAGTCGGCCATCTCGTTTGAAGTGATGATCGGCTCGGCGGAGCGAGCCAAGAAGCTGATGAAGGAATTGCAGGAGTTCGCCGCATCGACGCCGTTTGAATTGCCGGACATCACCGCCGCCGCCCGCAAGCTGCTGGCGTTCGGATTCTCGGCCGGGGAAGTGGTGAACAACCTTCGCCAACTAGGGGATATATCCTCGGGCCTGGAGATCCCGCTCGGCGAGCTTGCGGACCTGTACGGCAAGGCCCGCGTTGCAGGGCGGCTTTTCGCCGAAGACATCAACCAACTCACCGGCCGTGGCGTTCCGATCACGGCGGAATTTGCCAAGCAGTTCGGCGTGGCCGAGTCGCAGGTGCGAGACCTGGTAGCCGCCGGCCGCATTGGGTTTCCGCAGTTGCAGCAAGCGGTAAGAGACTTGACCAGCGAGGGCGGGCGATTCAATGGAATGACCAAACGGCAGTCCGAAAGCATCGGCGGGTTGTCGAGCACGATGAATGACGCCTGGACGGATGTGCAGCGCGGCATCGGCGAAGCCCTGGTGAAGGGAGCAGACGGACAGAATCTGCTGAAGGACATCACGAAGGAAATAGAAAAGATCAAGCCCACCGCCGTTGAAATGGGATTGTCACTGGCGGATGCGTTTAAGAACGTGCTGCCCTACATCAAGGAGGTAATGACATGGGCACAGTCCTTGTTGTCGATGATGGGATTGATCGATAAGTACCGCGCTGCCGGCAGCCCGGTGGGGCAGACAGACAACAGCGGGTTGCTCGCACAGATCGGTAGCGATGAGAAGGGGCTTGAGCAGCTCCGCAAATTGTTCGGCGCGAACGCCAACGCGGGCAATCTCGGCGCGACCGCCGCGAATGCCGTGCAGCAAACCAGCAGCATCCAGACGGCGGGTCTCACCAACGATTCATCACTGACGACCGACGCGCGCAAGGCGACTGAGGACTGGAACACCAAGTCCGATTTGTTCAACCGGGAAATGGCGACGCTGGAGAAGATGCAGGCGATCGTCAAGGCCGGCGGGCAAGTTGACGCCGTCGAATTCGAGCGGGTGAAGAAACGCCTCGCCGAACTCATGGAGCTACAGAACCGCTTGCAGGAAATATCCTCCCGCGCCGCCTCGCTCGCCGGCGCGTCGGGCATCGTGCCCGAGGAAGTGAAATCATCCCTCAGCAAGATCAACGATGAGATACGAAAGCGCAAGGCCGAAGCGACGGGCGTCATCAACGAACTTCGCGCCGCCGACAAGGCCGCGAAGTCGGCGGCGACGGATCGGGCGGCTGGTACCGAAGACGGAGCGTTCACTGGGCCCGACAACGCGCCGGCCGCTTCCGCCGGCGGCTCAGCACCGGCGAGCAGCGCCGCGATCGGTTCCGTTGGTGAGTCCGCCGCCAACGCCCTTTCGGAAATCAACAAGTGGTGGCGCGAGGCCGAAGAATCCGCGCTGAAGGCGGCGGGCCGTATCGACGAACTGGAGAAGCTGCGCCTCGATCGGTGGATGGCCGATGAGCTTCTTCGCGTGAAAACAATTGAGGAAAGATACGCGCTCAACGCCGCATATCAGGGCAGGCTCACGGAGCTTGAAGCCGAACAGTCGGCCGGTCGAAATAAGAAGGCCGAGGATGATGCCCGCGATGCGGTAAAGGCCGAGGAAGATTTGCAGGCCGAGGCCAGCCGGCGAGCCGAGCAGGTCCGCGATCGACTGACATCCGCCGCCGGGAACCTGGCGGGACTAAGCGCGGCCCAGCGCAAAGCCGGCTACGACGCGCTGGGGCGAGCCGGCCGCGTGATCGGGATGCCGTCGATAAGTGCCGCCGCCGAGCCGGCGCTGGCGGCGGCGGGCTTGCACCGCCAGCAGCTCGCGGCGGAACAGCCACGCCCGTCACGACCGGATCGGCTGGAATGACGGATGTCATCAAGGCGCTACAGGGAATCGAGAAGCGCATAAGTGAGATCGAATCGGTGACGCTCAAGAGTATCGAGCGGAATACAGGAAAGGCGCAATTCGCACTCGCGAAACTATAATGGCAACTCACCGAAGCGACCGGTGATGATTAAAATAGGTCGATACCCATGCTTTGTCTTGATAATCAATGCGTCCGATGCCGGCATCGCAAGATCGGTTTCATTTGCGCCGCGTTTCCCAGCGGCATCCCGCCAGAGCTTATTAGCGGAGATTTTGACGAAGGTGTTGCGCCATTTGATCACCGCCAGCCATATCCAGGCGATCACGGTATTCGCTTCGAACCTTTACCGGGCCAATGCCATCCGCTTGAAGGTGTTCAGGGAGCCCGATGGTGATTCCACCCTGAAGGCGAAAGACGTTATTCGATGATGAACATCGTGTCAGAGAGGCGAAATAGCGCAGTTATTGCGCTTTGATCGTGAACGATTGATGAACGATGAACGATTGATCCGGCGGCCCGGTTTTCGCATTAGATTTGCTGCAAAGTGCAACAATATCGAGACTTACGACATAGCTGAGTAGTTTCGATGGTTTCGCGCCCGGTCTCAAGTCGGGGGGTCAAACGGTCAAAAAACGCGTTTGGTCTCAAGTCGTTCGTTAAAGCCCATTCGAGACGAACGAGACGAAACGCCCGAAAAATTCGGGGCTTTTATCCCACTTAATCCAGTCTGATCCTGTCTCATCTCGCATTTCCGATTACAATGGACTAGCTGAGCCGTTCCCGCAGATATGTCTCAACCTGTGCGATGTTCACCTTCTCCTGCGCCTGCGTATCCCGGTGTCGAATTGTGACGACCTGGTTCGCGACCGTGTCTCCGTCGATCGTCACGCAGAATGGTGTGCCGATTTCGTCCATGCGGGCGTAGCGTT
>JACMML010000250.1 GCA_014379105.1 Phycisphaerae bacterium | reverse complement strand
TTGAACCGTTCTTTCCAAGTCTTCTTTTCCTATCGGCCTTGATCTAATCGTCACTGCGCCGATGTCCGCACGCCGCTACGGAGAGCGGTGTGCGTTCACGTCTTTCGGTCTTCTTTTCTGCGCAGCACCCCCGCCTGCGGCTAAATAACCGCATGCGTTTTTGTTGCGCTTGTCTCGTATTCTGGAGAAAATGCAATGCGTATCCCATTTCGTACGTTAACGCGGCTCGAATCACTTGAAGGGCGTGTAATGCTTGCCGGCACGCCGCTGTTTCGCATCAACACTGGCGGACCCAGCGTCAGTGCGATTCCGCTTTCCTGGTCTACCGACACGTCCGGGGCGCCTTCGCAGTACGTGAACACAGCGACTTCATCGAACAACACCACTTCGACGGGAAGTACGATAAACCTGACTGATCCCTCCGTCCCGCCGGGCACGCCCGAAGCGATTTTTAAGGACGATCGCTGGGATTCAGCCGGCGGCGAAGAGCTGCAATACACCTTTCCCGTCACACCGGGTCGCTATGAAGTGCGCCTCTACTTCGCCGAAACCTACGGCGGCGTCGCGTCGGTCGGCGGACGCGTGTTTGATGTCGCGATCGAAGGCGCCAAGGTCGCGGATAATTTGGATATCTTCGCACAGGTAGGGTTAAACAAAGCGCTGGTCAAGAGTTACACCGTCACCGCTGATTCAGCGCTGAATGTCCAGTTGCAGCACCAGACCGAAAACCCGTCTCTGGCTGCGATCGAAATCCTTACCGCCCCGCCGCAGCCCAATGCGCTGGGCACCAGCGTTGCGACGCTGAACTTCGGATCAATCACCAGCGGCAGTTCGTCTCAGAAGACAATCACCCTGACAAACCTCGGCGCGGCCGGCGATCCGGCGATCACACTCTTCAGCACGTCCATCACCGGCAGCGGGTTTACCGACTCGTTTAACGACGCCACCGACATTATTCTCCAGCCGGGGCAGACGCATTCGATCACCGTCAATTTCATCGCATCAGCGGTGAATAATTTTTCCGCCACGCTCAATGTGAGCCACTCCGGAGCCAACAGCCCGATGCAGGTCGCGTTGAGCGGCAGTGGTGTCAGCAGCATTCCAATCGGATTCTCTAAAGGCGGGCTCTCGGGAGCAAACAATCAAAACCCGACTTCCCTGCAGATGGGCCCGGACGGACGGCTTTATGTCGCGCAGCAGGACGGCGTCATCAAGATCTACGGCGTCAAGCGCAATGGCCCGCACAACTACGCGGTGACATCGACGGAAGTCGTCAGCCTCGTCAAGAACATCCCGAATCACAACGACAACGGGCAACTCAATCCCGGTTACACGTCGCGCCTCGTCACCGGACTACTGGTGGCCGGCACCGCTACGAACCCGATCATTTACGTCACGTCGTCCGACCCGCGCATCGGCGGAAACTCCGGCAGCGTCAGCGATCTCGATACCAACAGCGGGATTGTCTCGCGTCTCAATTGGAACGGCAGCCAATGGACCAAGACCGATCTGGTCCGCGGATTGCCCCGCTCCAAGGAGAATCACACCGGCAACGGTATGACGCTGAACAAGACCACCAACACGCTCTTCATCGCGTACGGCGGGCACACCAACATGGGTGCACCATCGGGCAATTTCGAGAACCTGCCGGAGTACGCGCTATCAGCGGCGATCCTGTCGATCAATCTCAACATGATCGGCAACACGACCTACGACCTGCCCACGCTCGATGACGAAAATCGCGCGGGCACGAACGATCTGAATGATCCGTTCGGCGGCAATGCCGGGAAGAATCAGGCCAAGATAGTGCCCGGCGGGCCTGTGCAGGTTTACGCGCCCGGGTTCCGCAACGCGTATGACGTTCTGCTCACCGCCAATGGACGGATGTATACCGTCGACAATGGCGCCAACGCCGGATGGGGCGGAATTCCCGCCAATGAAGGACCGAACGCGACCAACGCGATCGTCAACGGCGGCCCGACGACGCTGGACAATCTCCATCGCGTCACCGGCCCGGGTTATTACGGCGGGCACGCAAATCCAACCCGCGCGAATAAGAACAACACGTTCAACACCACCAATCCGCAATCGCCTGTCTCGGTGAATAATCCCGTGGAAGGCGACTACCGTTTCCCCGGGACGGAGAACGGCTCGTTGACGCTCTGGGATTATTCCACCAACGGACTCACCGAATATACGGCCAGCAATTTCGGTGGCGCGATGAAGGGCAATCTGCTGACCGCGTCGATCAACAATTCGATCTACCGCGTTCAGCTCAACGCCGACGGCACACAGGCGCTGAGCAACACATCATTCTTCTCCAACGTCGCCGGCGTGGGAATGGCGCTGGACGTCTGGGCGCAGGGAGACAATGACGTGTTCCCCGGCACCGTTTGGGCGGCCGATTATGTCGGCGGGTTCATCCTGGTTTATGAACCCAATGACTACGAACAAGGCGGGTCAACCGGCACACCGGGCGTCGATGATGACGGTGACGGCTACACCAATGCCGATGAGATCGCCAACGGCACCAATCCGTTCTCCAGCGGCGACGCGCCGCCGGACTGGGATTCAGACTTCAGCTCCAATCTGCTCGATCCGGACGACGACAACGATCTTCAGCCGGACAATACAGATCCGTTCGCAATCGACCCAAACAACGGCCGCAACACCGCGCTGCCGCTGGCATACGAATGGGAAAATGACGGTCCCAGTGCTGGCGGTATCGTCAACCTCGGTTGGACGGGGTTGATGAACAATGGCCAGGCGAATTACGCAGACCTGTATGACCCAAGCAAGCTCACCGCCGGTGCGGCGGCGGGCGTGTTTACGCTGGATGAGATCAACTCCGGCACGGCTTTTGGTTCAACCAACACGCAGCAGCAGGCGTTTCAGTTCGGCATCGATTTTGATCAGAACAGCACTGGTGTCGTGCTCCACACACGCGTGCTCTCGCCGTGGGCGGGCAACACGCGACTCGCGGGGCAGCAGCAGGGATTCTTCTTTGGCACCGGCGATCAGAACAACTATGTCAGCGTCGTCCTCGATGGCGACGGCACCGCAAAGATGATTCTTGAGGTCAACGGCTCGGCCCAGGTCGTCGGAAGCGTCAACGTGAATCTCACGACCGGCGCGCATTTCGACCTTCGCCTAACCCTCACGCCCGACGGCCGCGTCACGGGAACGGTCACTCCGGTGAACGGCGTGGCGCAGACGGTTGCGTCTAACGTCGTGATTCCAACCGCGTGGTTCAGCAACCCCGCAAAAGCCCCGGCCTTGGGCGCGATCGCAACCGCCGGCAACAGCGGGCAGACGTTTGATGCCACCTGGGACTTCATGCGCGTAACCGCGCTGCCTCAGGGAAATCTAAGCGGTACGCTCACCGCCTCACCCTCAGCGCTTACCTTTGGCGGTGTCCCGGTGAACGGATCGGGACAACTCAATCTCACCCTCACCAACGCCGGCGGTGCGGGTGATCCGAGCATCACGATCAACAGTGCCACCTTCACCGGCACGCACGGCGCGCAATTCATCACCTCGGGTTTCCAGAACAACGTGATTCTGGCGCCCGGCGAATCCAGGACCTTCGCGGTGCTTTTCAAGCCCACCAGCGCCGGCGTTAAGAGCGCCGGCTTCCAGGTGAATCACAATGGCGTGAACGCGCTGACCGTCAATCTCAGCGGCGTCGGTGAAACGGCTTCCAACGCCGCGGCGTTCATCGACGTAGATCCCGGCGGCGGGATCAATGGCTCGACCTATAACGGCGGGAGTTTCAAACTCACCAATAATTCTGTCGGCGGGCAGACGATCCAATCCATCCGTATCGACACCACCACAGCCATCCTGCCGGACGTTGTCTTTGATCCCTACGGGCAAGGCGGCGATCTCACCGCCAAGGATTTGAATGTCGACAACGCCGGCGGCGTCACCTACGCGGGGCACAATTACACGCTCCCGCATGACGGCGGCTTTGACGCCATGACCATTAATTTCACCAATTTTGGATCAGGTAAAACATTCCAGTTCTCCGTCGATAACGATCCCACCAGCATCAAAGGCGGTTCCTCCCCCGGCCCGAACGACAGCGGATCGATCAGCGGGCTGGAACTCCTCGGATCACTGGTGACCATCACCTTCTCCGACGGCTCGGTCCAGACCGGGTACCTCTTCCACAAAAACAATAGCACCAGCGGATCCCAGAATATCATCCGCACCGGCGCGCCCGCTGCCCCGGCGATTACGATGATCGGCGTGGCGAGTCCGTCGGTCACGGGATCGGCGAATCAAACCGTCCGAGTCGTCGGCACCGCCGGAAGCACGGTGACGCTCGTAATCCTCGAAGGTGGCCTCTTCACGCAGGGCCTGCCCAATGGCGGATTCGATCTCGATCCTTTCGAATCCAATACCGCGATTGGCGTTGTGAAAATCGATGTCACCGTCGGCGCTGGCGGGTTTGTCGATGTTCCGGTCACACTCACGCGCGCGAACAACAACAGCGGCATCACCGGCATCAATTATGTACTGGCGGCCGTCAAAGAAAGCGACGGGCGCTACGGCCGGATCAGCAACAAACTGGTCGTTCGATACGACCCGAGTCTTACCGTCAACCAGAAGCCGGTGGTCAATGCCGGCGCTGACAAAACCGGTGTCGTCAGCCAGGCGATCGCGCTCAGCGGCGTTGTCACCGACGATAGCCTCCCGCAAGGCGCCAGCGTCACCTCCGCGTGGACCATGATCTCGGGACCAGGCACCGTCGGCTTCGCCAGCGCCAGCACCCCCGCAACCACCGCGACCTTCAGCCAGCCGGGAACCTACGTGCTGCGGCTGACCGCCAACGACACGCAACTGTCGGCGTTCGATGAAGTGACCGTCGTCGTCACCGCCGGACCGGTTCAGACACAGACCCCCTTCAGC
>JACMML010000249.1 GCA_014379105.1 Phycisphaerae bacterium | reverse complement strand
TGGCGATGCCGCCGAAGATGTTGACCAGGATCCCCTGCACCTTTTCGTCTGCCAGGATGATCCGGAACGCCTCGATTGCGCCTTCGGCCGTCACGCCGCCGCCGACGTCGAGGAAATTCGCCGGCTCGCCGCCGTGCAGTTTGATGATGTCCATCGTCGCCATCGCGAGCCCGGCGCCGTTGACGAGGCACGCGATGTTGCCGTCGAGGTTGATGTAATTGAGGTGCGCTTTGGCGGCCCGCACGTCGAGCGGACGCTCCTGCGATTCGTCGGCCATTGCTTCCAGATCTTTGTGGCGGAACAGCGCGTTGTCGTCAAAATTAAACTTCGCGTCCAGCGCCAGCAGTTGCCCGTCTTTGCTCACCACCAGCGGGTTGATCTCCACGAGGCTGCTGTCGGTTTTGAGAAACAGCCGCGCGAGCTTGAGGATGATCCCGGCCGCCTCGCGGGCCTGTTTGTCTTTGAAACCGAGGTTGTATGCCAGCTCCGTCGCCTGGAAGGGCAATAGCCCGAGCGTCGGGTGCATCGGCACTTTCAGCACTTTTTCCGGCGTGTGCTTGGCCACTTCCTCGATATCCATTCCACCCTCTGCCGATGCGATCACCGTGCCGGTGCCGCGGGCGCGATCGAGCACGACGCCGAGGTAATATTCCTTCGCGATATCCACGCCCGGCGCGACCAGCAGCACATTCACGGGCACGCCTTCAGGGCCGGTCTGGTAGGAGACCATGCGGTTGGCGAGCATGAACTTCGCGGCGTCCTGCGCCTCGGCGGCGGATTTGACGAGCTTCACGAAGCCCGCTTTCCCGCGTCCGCCGGCGTAGACCTGGGCTTTGACGACGCACATCGGCTTGGCGAATTTGCGAAACGCCTCGGCCGCCTCTTCAGGGCTGCGCACAACCTCGGCGGAGGGAACGGGGATGCCGGCATCGGTAAGAATCTGACGGGCTTGATATTCGTGGATTTTCATGTTCGCATCAGAAGTTAACGGCAACGGGGATTGCTGACAAATGGGGGTCGGTTTACCGGGTGCGGGGGTCACGGACGGCGCAATCAGCAGCGAGCGCTCGGCGCAGTCAGCGCCGATTTCATCCGCCTGTCTCGTGGCACGGGCTTCCAGCCCGTTGTCTTTAGCTGAAGAGACGGGCTGGAAGCCCGTGCCACAAAAAACTTCCGACTCCGAACTATTCCGCCGCTCCTCCGCATCCCCCGATTTTCCGTTTCGGCCGTTTTCATTTTCACGTTTACGGCCATCCCCCGGCCCGGCCATGACTTGGGCGGATTTCGGGCGCGCGCCAAGGCGCTGCAGCTTGCCTAAGTTACGGAACTTGCGGACCTGGATCAGTTGTGAAATCGCGCGGTGCAGCGCCCGCTCGATCCGCATCTGAAACACCTGCATCCGATGCAGACCCGAGTTGTCACGCGAGGTATCCCGCGCCAGCGCCACGGGTGCGCGCAGCACGCGGCCAGCCAGCGGCCCGCCGTACGGGGAGTCCTGCCCTTCCTCAAGCTTATACGCCTCAGCCTCGCCGGACCGCAGCAGCCGCCAGTGCAGCTTGGCGATCTGATCGACCAGCAACCACTCCGTCACATTCCGCGGCCGCCAGTCGCGCTCCAGCTCGGCGTGCAGCGCATCGAACTCCGCCTTCTCCTCGCCGCGCACGAGCACCTTGCGCGCGTAGAGCCCGTACTTGAGCGCGTTCTGGGATGGAGTTTCGGGGGTTTCTGGGATGAATTGGTTGATGAGGGATGGGTTCATTGGATTTCCTTTGTTTGGGGGATTGGGGAATGGGGACTGGGGCTTGGGGCTTGGTCGTGTTTTGTGTTTGGTGATTGATGTGACCACGCTGCTCGGGACGGTGGATTGGTTGGTGCTGCGGCTTGCCGCTTAGCCTTGGGCTAGATCGCATCGAGTTCGATCAGTTCCATCAACATGCATTGATCATCCCCCGTCCAGACAAATCGAGACGTCCCCAACCCACTATTCATACGCTCAAAACCACCAAATGTCGGCCAAAATCCGACCATTTTTCAACAATTCCCGCCCTGTCATCCCGGCCGGAGTTGTGGGGATTTATTGAATTCTAAATTTTTAGTACTGAGCGATTCAGCAAAGAAAAATGGCGGGTGCACATGATCTAGATCTAGGAATGGATGTTAAAATGATCGCGTGGCAAAGGTATACCTCGAGACCAGTTTCTTCTCCGCGTGTGTCAGCAATCGTGATGACGACGGGAGTCTTTGGCGTCGGCAGGAGAGTCAGGCGTGGTGGACCGTGCAACGCAGATATCACGAACTGATGATTTCCGCCGAAGTGCTTGGAGAGTTGAGCCAGCCCAGCTATCCCAACCGTGTGCCCGCCCTTCGCATGACTGCTGGCTTAACGTTGTTACCGGTCACGCCAGAAATCATCGGATTGGCAAAAGTGCTGGTCGAGGAAAAAGTGATGCCCGGTCCAGAAAGCGCCGGCGATGCGATTCATTCGGCCGTGTGTGCGGTTCATAGGGTCGAGTACCTGCTAACCTGGAACCAGAAACACCTGGCCAACGTTAACAAAGTTAAGCACCTGCAACTGATCTGTATTCGAACCGGTTATATTGCTCCGCAGATCGTAACGCCCGAACGTCTCTGGACTGAGGAATAGTCATGACGGACTCACTGATTGAAGAAGTAAGGGATCTTCGCCGCCGCTTCATTGAGGCGAGCGGGGAAGATCTGGATGCGCTTGCGCAGGAGTTGAAGAGGCTTGAAACCGAGTTCATCAATCGCGAAGGCAGATTTGCCGGTGTCCCCTTGGAACTCAACGCCGAGCTTTTCCCCGCCCAGACCATGCAGCCCGCCAATGCCGTTGTTGAGGAAGTTCGCCCACCGTCGCGCTGATCGCGTGCCGCGCCAGAAACTGGCACTGGTGATTCCGCACTGACCACGCAATGAAAAACACAATCGTCTTACTCTCCGGCGGCCTCGATAGTGCGACGTGTCTGGCGATCGCAAAAGCGAACGGTTTCGCGCCGATCTACACAATGGCGTTCGACTACGGCCAGCGGCACCGCCACGAATTGCACGCGGCCTCGGCGCTTGCGAAGCAAGCCAGCATGATCGAGCACCGCGTTGTCCCCATCGATCTCCGCCAATTCGGCGGCAGCGCGCTGACCGCGGACATCGCTGTGCCGAAAGATCAAATCAAAGACGTCACGACCGCGCGACGCGCGGATTCGCCGGCTGTGCGTCCAAAAGACTCGCCGATCGGTCTTCCCCAGGACTCGCCGACTAGCCGACTAGCCGATCCCCTCCCCATCACCTACGTCCCG
>JACMML010000248.1 GCA_014379105.1 Phycisphaerae bacterium | reverse complement strand
CGAAGCCGGCGTCACCACACGATCTTCGAGATGCTGGGCAACTGTTCTTTCGGCGATTACTTCTAGCAAGGTGCGATCGAGATGTCGTGGGAACTGCTCACGAAGGTCTGGAAGCTCGATCCCGCGCGGCTGCACGTCACCTGTTTCCAGGGAGACGAGCGCAACGGCGTCCCCCGCGACACCGAGGCCGCCGACATCTGGCGGAAGGTCGCCAACTGGGAGCAGTACGGGCTGAAGTCCGACGACCACATCCACTATTTCGGCAAAGACAATTTCTGGGAAATGGGCGACACCGGCCCGTGCGGCCCGTGCACCGAAATCTACTACGACCGCACCGACGACAAATCCGGCGGCCCGCTCGTCAACGGCGAAGACCCGCGCGTCATGGAAATCTGGAACAACGTCTTCATCCAATACAACCGCAACCCCGACCGCTCGCTGACAACGCTCCCATCACAGCACGTCGATACCGGCATGGGCTTCGAGCGCATCTGCCAGGTGCTGCAGAACGTCGGCAGCAACTACGACATCGATCTGTTCAATCCGTTCTGGGAAAAGTTAAAAGAACTGAGTGGAAAGACGTACACCGGAAAATTCCCCAAAACCAACACCTGCGACGCCGCAGCGGAAGCTGCTGATCCGCAACTGCGTCATGACATCGCGTTCCGTGTGATCGCGGATCACGTGCGATGCCTGACATTTGCGCTGAGCGATGGGGCTACACCGAGCAATGAGGGGCGCGGATACGTATTGCGACGAATTTTGCGTCGGGCGGTTCGGTTTGGTCGGCAGCAGCTCGAACTTAAAGATCCCTTTCTCTACAAATTGGTGGATGTTGTTGTCGAGTCGATGGGGGATGCTTTCCCTGAATTGAGGAAACATCCGCAGCACGTGGTTGAACTGCTCAAGGACGAAGAACTAAGCTTTAGTCGAACACTGGATCGCGGAATTGCTCTCTTTGAACAGGCTGCGGAGAGCGCACAAGAGAGGCTGATCACCGCCGAGGATGCCTTCAAACTTCACGACACATTCGGTTTCCCGATCGACCTCACGCAGCAAATGGCGATCGAACGAGGCATGGGTGTTGATATTGAAGGCTACGAACGCCTAATGGAAGAAGCGCGCGCAAAGGCCCGTTCCGGCGGCAAGAGCGGCGACGACATTATCTATGACCTCTCGCCCGATGCGCTCTCACAACTGGAAGACAATGGCGTTCCTCGCACGGACGACCAGCCGAAATACGCCGGCAGGCCTGTCGAGGCCAAGATCGTCGCGATCTGGCGCGGTGACGAACTTGTCAGCGAGACGCCGCCGGGCAAGGATTTGGGGATCGTGCTGGACCGCACCTGCTTCTATGCCGACATGGGCGGGCAGATCGGGGATACCGGCACGATCCGCGTCGGCGACGTGACATTTGAGGTTTTTGACACGCACAACTCCGGCGGTTTCGTCCTGCACATCGGCCGCGTGAGCGGGAATACGTTAAAGGTCGGCGATTCCGTGGCCGCGTCGCTTGCGCCTTCGCGCTCGCCCATCCAGCAACACCACACCGCCACACACATCGCCAACTGGGCACTGCGCGAAGTGCTCGGTGAAGGCGTGCAGCAGAAAGGTTCGCTGGTCGATCCGCACAAACTTCGCTTCGATTTTTCCTACGGAAAGGCGCTCACGGACGCTGAACTGGTGAAGGTCGAGACGCTGGTAAATCAGCAGATCGGTCAGAAACTCCCGGTCTATGCCGAGGAAGCGCCACAGGCGGACGCGCTGAAGATCAACGGACTGCGTGCAGTTTTCGGGGAGAAGTATCCCGCGCTCGTGCGAGTGGTGAGCATTGGCGCAAAAGTGGATGATTTGATCAAAGAACCCGGTAAACCGGACTGGCGCCAATACTCCATCGAATTCTGCGGCGGCACGCACGTGACCAACACCAGCGAGATCGGTGCGTTCGTCATCACCGCCGAGGAAAGCGTCAGCAAAGGCGTGCGACGGTTGGTCGCGCTGAGCGGCGGTGCCGCTTCAGTGGCATTGTCTTCGGAAAAAGAACTCGCGGCCGCGATCGACAAGGCGAAACAATCTCCCGAACCAGAGATCCCCGCGCTGGTCACGTCGCTTCAGCGACAGGCCGGTGCCGAAGGCGTTCCACTGCGCGCCAAGCGCCGCGTGCAGGCAGCGGTGGTCGAGTTGCAGCAGAAGCTCAAGGCGTGGGAGAAATCGCAGAAGCAACAGGGATCGGGATTGGATGTTGCAATAGTCGCGAGTGAACTGATCGCCAAAGCCGAGAAGGGTTTGATCGTCAGCGTGATCGACGGCGCGACCGACGACGAGTTGAGATCGGTGATGGACTCGATCAAGACCCGCCAGCCGAGCTTCGCCGCGATGCTCTGCTCCGCCAGCGACGGCAAGGTGAGCTTTGTCGCCGGCGTCAGCGACGACCTGATCAAAAAAGGCCTCAAGGCCGGCGACTGGGTCCGCGAAACATCCAAAGTAACCGGCGGTGGTGGGGGAGGTCGACCAAATCTCGCGATGGGCAGCGGGAAAGACGCGTCTAAAGTAGCCGATTCACTCGATAAAGCCCGGGAGATTGCGGCTCCGTTGATTTGATTACGCAAAGAACACAGAGACGCAAAGAGCGCAAAGAATTTCGAATCAAAAATATATTTCTTCTTTGCGCTCTTTGCGTCTCTGTGATCTCCGCGTAAATCTTATCACCCAATTTCAAAGACGAATTCAATTTCAACACTCGCATCCAACGGTAACACAGGCACTCCGACCGCCGCGCGTGCGTGTTGACCTGCTTCGCCGAACAGGTCTTTCAGAAGTTCGCTCGCGCCGTTGGCGACCTGTGGCTGCTGGGTGAATGTCATATCGCTGCTGACGAACACGCCGACGCGGATGACGCCGGCGATATTGTCCAAATCCACGCCGGCAGATTTCACAGCCGCCAGGGCGTTGATCACGCATTGCCTTGCGGCGTCCTTCGCGTCCTCGATCGAGCAGCGCGATGGCACTTGCCCCGTGGCCAGCAATTTGCCGTCTTTCATCGGCAACTGCCCGGAGACGAAAACGAGATTGCCTGAGCGCTTGGCCGGGACGTAAGCGCCGAACGGGCCGGAGACGGTGGGGAGTTCGATGCCCAGCGCTGCGAGTCGCTCGCCGAGTCTTTGCGGGGGGATCTGTGAAATGTTTGCCATATCGGCATAATACCGCCACTCATGAGCACCTACACCGCAAGCGAAACCCGATATGACAACACGCAAACCTGGTTCCGTCGCTGTGGCAACAGCGGCCTGCTGCTGCCGGCGATCAGCCTCGGCTGCTGGCACAATTTTGGCGGCACGGGGACGGATGCGGGCAGGCACGCGGACGAAGCGGCGATGCACGAAAATTGCCGACAGCTTCTCTTCACGTCGTTCGACCTCGGCATCACACATTTTGACCTGGCGAACAACTACGGCCCGCCGCCCGGCAGCGCCGAGGAGCGCGTCGGCCGGATCGTCAGGGAAGACCTCGCCAGCTATCGCGACGAGCTGATCATCAGCAGCAAGGCCGGTTACACCATGGGCCCCGGGCCTTATGGCGATTGGGGCTCGCGGAAATACCTGCTGTCGTCGCTCGATGCATCACTCAAGCGGATGAAGCTCGATTATTTCGACATCTTCTATCACCATCGCCCGGACCCGAATACGCCGCTGGAAGAAACGATGTTCGCGCTGGATAGCGCCGTACGCCAGGGCAAGGCGCTCTACACCGGCATCAGCAACTACGGCGGCGCTCAGACCGCCGACGCGGTGCGCGTGTGCGAACTAAATGGCTGGGTGAAGCCCGTCATCCATCAGCCGGTCTACAACATGCTGAACCGGTGGATCGAGAAAGAACTGCTCCCGGTAACCGACAAATTCGGCATCGGCACGATCGCGTTCTGCCCGCTGGCGCAGGGGCTGCTGACCAGCCGTTATATCAACGAAGTGCCCGACGACAGCCGTGCCAAAACCAGCAATTTCCTGAACGAAAGCCGCATCACACCGCAAATCCTATCGAAGGTGAAAAAGCTCAACGCGATGGCGCTCGAGCGCGGGCAATCGCTGGCGCAAATGACGCTCGCGTGGACAATGCGCCCGCTGGGCAAAGCCGGCGTCACCACCGCGCTGATCGGCGCGTCGCGACCCGAGCAGATTATTGAAAATGTGAAGTTTCGTGAGCGTGCGGACTTTACGGCTGAGGAATTGGCGGGGATTGAGAAGATTCTGGCCGAGTAAATCCAAATGACGAAACCAGAAATCCGAGTCAAAACCGAATGACGAAATCCGAAAAAGGCAACAACGGATCTTCGTCATTTGTCATTCGAGCTTGATTCGGATTTCTGGTTTCGAGTTTCGTCATTCACATCATCATCGACGTGAGATAATTCCAGCGACGCTCCAATAAACGTCTTCTTGTGTTCTTCCGAAGCCTCCAGGATTTCCAGATCATCCGTGGCGGACTCCTGGACGACGGTGATTTGTTTTTCGCGGATCAATTCCAGCAACGCCAGGAAGACCCCGATCATTTCGCTCTTGTTCTTTCGTCCGATCAGGAGATCGCGGAGTGAAAGCTTCTTTTCGCGCTTCAGCCGGTCGCGGATGTCGGCGGCGTGGAGATCGATCGGCGTTTCGTCGTAGGTGACCTCGTGGTACTTCGGCAGGCGCGTGCCGATGTCTTTCATCAGCCGTTCGAACGCATCAAGCAGGTCCCAGATCTGCACCTCATCCATGTCCAGCGGCGGCGGTTCGTTGTCCCCTTCCAGCGCGACCGGGATGCGCGGGAAGCGCCCGAAGTGTGACGCCTGCTGTTGCTCCAGCAGATTGGCGTTGTCTTTCAGACGTTTGTACTCAAGCAGCTGCTGAACCAGTTCAAAGCGCGGGTCGCTCAGATCCTGCGCCGCCGATGTATGCCCGTCTTTAGTTTCGGGTTGTTCCTGCCGTGGCAAGAGAGTTGCCGATTTTATCTCCATCAGCGTCGCCGCCATGACGAGAAAATCGCCGGCGATATTGATATCCAGCCCGTGGTCGCGCGACAGCGCTCGCAGGTGCTCCAGATACGCCAGATAGCTCTCGGTAATGCTATGAATTGGGATGTCGTAGATGTCCAGCTCGTCGCGCTTCAGCAGATAAAGCAGCAGATCGAGCGGGCCGTTGAAGATGTCGAGCTCTACCCGGTAATCCATCGCACCATCCGTGGTTGAACACCAATTACTTTGCCCGGTTACTCTACCGGGCGGATGACCGGGTCGAAAGCGCCGCACGCGGGCGTTTTCTCGCCGGCGGAGATAAACGAAAACGCCGCATTCACGTAAATGTAGTACCGAGAAGCTCCGGGCACACCGCAGCGTCGCCGGCGATGAGGAAAAGATTTCAACGAGGGAGTCGCGAATGAGCAGAGATACTATCCACGCATGTCCGGGGTCGGTCCGGTTGTTGATCATGATCTTCGGGCTGGTTGTGGCCCAACTGTTGGTCCCGCAGATAGCGCTCGCGGCTACGCCACAGGCGCGTCCTTCCTATAACTTCAACGCGGGCTGGAAGGTGCTCCCCACCGACGCGCCCGAAGCCCAGGCCGTCGCTTTTGATGATTCCAAATGGAAGCCGGTCACACTGCCGCACGGCTTCAATGAAGACGAGGCCTTCAAGAAAGATATCGTCGATCTCACCAACGGCATTGCGTGGTACCGCAAAACGTTTCGGCTCCCGGCCGACGTCGCGGGGAAGAAATGTTTGATCGAATTCCAAGGCGTTCGCCATGCCGGCGAAGTGTTCCTCAATGGCAAATCCGTCGGCTACCACGAGAACGGCGTGATGGCGTTCGGCATTGATCTCACGGAGAACGTGCTGCCGGCGCCGCAGGACAACGTCATCGCGGTGCGAACCGACAGCAGTTGGGCCTACAAAGAACGCGCCACCGGCTCGGGCTATCAGTGGGCCGATCGCAACTTCAACGCTAATTACGGCGGCATCAATAAAAACGTCATTCTCCATTTCACCGACAAGCTCCACCAGACGCTGCCGCTGTTCCTGAATCTGGGCACCACCGGCGTCTACGTCTACGCCAAGGATTTTGATATTCCCGGCCGCGCCGCGACAATCACTGCGGAGTCGGAAGTCCGCAACGAACGATCCGCGCCCGTGCAGGCGGTCTATTCGACCGTCATCGCCGACGCCGACGGCAAAGTCGTCGGAACCTTCACGCAGCAGCCGGTGACGATCGCTCCCGGGCAGACCACCACGCTCACCACCAGCGGCCGAGTCGAAGGGCTCAATTTCTGGTCATGGGGCTACGGATATCTTTACGACGTCTACACCACCGTTGCGGTGGATGGTAAGCCCGTAGATGTCGTGCGCACGCGGACGGGGTTCCGCAAAGCGGAGTTCACCAAAGGCTTAGTGAAGCTCAACGATCGCACCATCCAGTTCAAAGGCTACGCCCAGCGCACCAGCAACGAATGGCCGGCGCTGGGGATCAATCTTCCGCCGTGGGTGAGCGATTTCAGCAATCATCTGATGGTGGAGAGCAACGCCAATCTCGTCCGCTGGATGCACATCACGCCGTCCAAGCAGGACGTGGAATCGTGCGACCGCGTTGGAATGATCCAGGCGATGCCCGCCGGCGATTCGGAGCGCGATCCGGACGGGCGGCGCTGGGAAATGCGTGTCGAGCTGATGCGCGACGCGGTGATCTACAATCGCAATAATCCAAGCATCATCTTTTACGAGGCCGGCAATGCGGGAATTTCTGAGCCGCATATGAAGGACATGCTGGATATCCGCATCAAGTACGATCCGCACGGCGGCCGTGCGATGGGCAGCCGCGAGATGCTCGATAGCAAGATCGCCGAGTGGGGCGGCGAGATGCTGTACATCAACAAGAGTCGCGGTAAGCCATTGTGGGCGACGGAATATTCGCGTGACGAAGCCCTGCGCAAGTACATGGACGAGTTCACGCCCCCGTACCATAAGAATGGCGACGGCCCGCCTCACCGGAACCAGCCGGCCCCGTCGTACAACCGCAACCAGGACACGCACGCGGTCGAGGATGTCCAGCGCTGGTACGACTGGTGGCGCGAGCGCCCCGGCACCGGCGACCGCGTCAGTGCCGGCGGCGTCAACATCATCTTCTCCGACACCAACACGCACCACCGCGGCTCGACAAATTATCGCACCAGCGGCGAAGTCGATGCGATGCGCCTTCCCAAAGAGGGCTTCTTCGCACACAAGGTGATGTGGGACGGCTGGGTCGATACCGAGCGCTACGCGGCACACATCATCGGGCACTGGAATTATGCGCCGGGAACGAAGAAACCGATCAATGTCGTGTCGTCGGCTGAGAAGGTGGAGCTGTTCGTCAATGGCGTTTCAAAAGGAGTCGGTGAACAGAATTACCGCTTCCTCTACACCTTCCCGAACATTCAATGGGAAAGCGGATCCATCCGCGCCGTCGGTTATGACGCGACGGGAAAACAAGTGTGTGAAGCCGAATTGAAGACCGCCGGCGCGCCGGCGTCGGTTCGACTCACGCCGCACATCGGTCCCGGCGGGCTCCGCGCCGATGGCAGTGATCTGGTGCTGCTGGATGTAGAGGTCGTCGATGCAAATGGCCAGCGCGTGCCGACGGCGTTCAACGAGATCAAGTTCGACGTCACCGGTCCCGGTGAATACCGCGGCGGCATCGCCGTCGGGCCGGACAATTACATCATGGCCAACCCGCTGCCGGTGGAACTGGGGATCAATCGCGTCATCGTCCGCTCCAAAACCGAGGCGGGCAAGATCCAGGTGACGGCCGCCAGCGAAGGACTGAAACCTGCGACAATCCAATTGACGTCGTACCCATCGCCTCACGTTCACGGGCTCAGCGTCAACTTCCCCTCCGATGGCGTGCCATCGCGGCTCGATCGCGGCCCGACACCGGCGGGTGATTCGGTCAAGATCTGGCGCAAATCCGTTCGCGTCGCCAAAGTCACCGCCGGTTCCAACCCGGATCAGGCGGCCGAGAGCTTTGACGATAACGAGCGCACCGGCTGGTCGAGCGACACCAACATCAACAACTCGTGGATTCGCTACGAGTTTGAGCAGCCGACCCAGGTCTCGGAGATCGCGATGCGGCTCGACGGCTGGCGCACGCGCACGTATACGCTGCAGATCATGGTGGATGATCAGGAGGTCTTCTCCGGCACCACGCCGCGATCACTCGGGTATGTGACGCTCCCGCTGAAGCCCGCGACCGGAAAGAACCTGACCGTGAAGCTCGCCGGCGCCGGCCGCGACAGGGACGGGTTCGGCAACATCATCGAACTCGGCACCGCCGCTACGCGTCCGGTAACGACGCGCGATGCAGATGCCGAGGGAAGGGCGTCGCGGGGAATTCTGCGGATTCTCGAAGCGGAGATCTACACCACCGGCGAGGCAGCGAAGTAGGAAGATTTGTGGCACGGGCTTCCAGCCCGTGTCTTCATTTGCGTGTCATCAAAAACAACACGGGCTAGAAGCCCGTGCCACCAAAGATTTCATTCATGCTCGTCATGTGGCGCTGCAACGCGCTTTGATTCCGCCGAGCCGCGCTCGCGCAGATAGACGCTGGCGTAAACCATCGCCGCGAGCGACAGAAATTCGTTCTGCCAGTTCTGCATTGATTCAAACCAGAATCGTCCGCTGGTGACGTATTGGCCGAGCGTCGGTTCCGGCTGCCCGGCGAATTGCTGCGCGCGTGCGTACGCCCAACGACCGGCCAGTGCATGAAGCCCGAACGACAGAAAGAAAATCGCCAGGAAGAAGATGCTCAGCGAGTGCGAGTACAGCCAGAGCACAAAGCCACCGCGCCGCACAGGCCACGGCGCCTTGGGGTCGTCGCGTTTCAGCCTTGGATCTTCGTCTTCCAGGCTCTTGTCGTCAGGGTCCTTGGTTTCCGGCGAACCCTTCTGAAACAGGAAGACCGTGAAGACCACGAACACCGCCATCTGCAGGAATTCACTCTCCACATTCTCCGCCAGCGCTTGCCAGAAATGACTCGTGCCGCCGTACGCGAGCAGTGAGATTTGCGGCAGCCCATGGTCGCGCTGGTCGTCGTTGTACTCCACCTGCCCCGACCAGAGCTGCCCAAAAAGGGTGATCAGGAATATCGCCATCAGAACGATTGTCAGCCCGTTATTTCGGAGGACTCGCATACGGGCGTATCGACACCATCGAAACCTTCGCAAGAGTTTTTGCGCGGCTGGATGAAGGGGCTTTCCTGATGAGCCCTCCCGGCACTCCCTCATATCGTTGTGAATGGACGTTCGTAATATCGCTCGCGTCAACGATACCCATTTACGGAGCCAACGATGATCCTGAGATTAGACCGTCTGATGTGCGAGCTTCCCCGAGCCAAAAACCCGTCCCCCAACGCGGCTGCGGCGGTGCAGGAACTGCTGGGCGGGAAGTTTGGCGAGATGTCCACGCTGATGAACTACACGTTCCAGTCGTTCAATTTCCGCGGCCGCAGCGACGTTCGCCCGTTTTACGATCTGATCGCGAACATCGCCGCAGAAGAGTTTGCGCATATCGAACTGGTCTCATACGCGATCAACCTGCTGCTCACCGGCACGACGCCGCGTGACGG
>JACMML010000247.1 GCA_014379105.1 Phycisphaerae bacterium | reverse complement strand
GCGGCAACTCCGCAGTCATGGACGACATCCCGGCCAACACCACCATCTCCGGCACGCCGGCGCTGGTGCATCGGCAGGCCCTTCGCGAACAAGCGGCGGCACGGCGGATTCCAGAAGTCATCGTGGAAATGCGCAAGCTCCAGGACGAAGTCGCGACGCTGAAAAAACTGCTGGCCGACGGCAAGGCGTGAGTGCGACGTCTCCCGTCGCGCCGCCTGCCGGCTAATCATTAAACGATCAATTCACAACCTTGATCTCTGTGCGTAACGAAACCGCCGACTCGGTCGGAAAATCAGCGGCGATCGGCGCGTCAACGGGGCGTTTCGCCAGCCATTGCAGGACGCGCGGGAGTAGCGTCTGCACGCCGGCGCATCGCATGCTCTTAGGCTGAACGTCCCCCTTCCACACGTGTCCGAATGTTGATGTGTAAACGCGCCCCTGGCCGAAGGTCGTCGTCCACTCCAGCGGCCAATTCATTTTCGTGCGCTCGCACAGGCCGTACGAAAGCACTTCGATGTTCTTCGCAGGCCCGCGCGCGTAGTTGTAGACCTCAATATCCGCCGCCATCCACGCACGGGGCATGCCCGCATGAATCGCATGATCGCCAAGCCGATGAACCACCACGTCCGTTCGCGGACCATGGCCGGTGCCTTGGCCTTGCCCGATCGCGATGGGGACGATCTTCTCTTCCTTGTCGATCGTCAGCGCGATCCCCTGCTCCTTGGTCCGCCATCCAAGCCCGATCATTTCGTTGTACGCTGGCCACGCCGGAAACGCGTTGTTGCCCGCGTGGAATACGTAGACCCCTCCACCATTATTGACGAACGCTTCAAAATCCGCCTGCAACGCCGCCGGCCAGGCCGGGCCGCCTTTGATGTCGTTGCAGGTCTGGATCACGACGTCATAGTCCGCGAACTTCGGCCGCCATTGGTCCCAGCCCGGCGACTGCGCGGTCGGCGGTGCTGTAGAGACCGCAACCTCAAATAGGCCCGTCGGCTCGATCACCCCGCGAATCAGCTTCGTCGTCTGCTGCCAGTCGTGGTTGCTATATCCATCAACAATCAGCACGCGGATTCTGCGTTCATTCGCCGCCGTCGCGCGCGCGGCAATCACTGACAATAGCACTACGGTGCCGAGCACAAAAATCGCATTTCTCATTTCCATGTCTGCCGATCCGGCGCGTTGTGACAACGCCGTTAAATCTTCTCATTGAGTGAATCCCTGATACTGCCGGATTTTGCGTTGGCCGACAATGCTACACAGTCGGCGTACACGTGAAAACGGGTCGGGCGAGTGTCCCGCATCGTGATCTGCGGGTTTTGCCGCTCAATTCAAAGGACGTGCCATATGTCAAAATCCCATGTGCTCACAACTGCGTTCGCGTTGGTTTCCTCTGCAGTATTGTGTCTGACCGGTTGCCGCAACGACAACAAAATGCACGACGGTTCGATGCACGATGGATCAATGGGTCACAAGACCGCCGCCGGCACGGAAACAAGCGCCAATAAGGGTTCCGAAAGCCACGGCGCGACGGTCAGCGGAAGCATGACCAAGGAACAAATGACGATGCAGGGAGACGAAATGATCGCCAAAGGCCGGATGATAAAAGATGACGCGATGAAAATGAACGCCGGCGAGATGAAGAACGGCATGTCCAAGGATGACATGATGAAAAAAGGCGACGATATGGTCCGCGACGGCATGCGCATGCGCGCCCAAGCCCAAAAAATGTAACTTTACCTGCGAGGCATCCGGCATTCCGTGGTTGATCGCAATGGGACCATTGCACATTCGCCCAATACACGCATGACTGACATGACTGCTTCAGGCCTCGCCGAACGACGCGCCAAGCGCGCCGCCCGTCGGGCAAAGCAGCGCGAGGATAATGTCGGCCGGGCTGCGAAAATGCATCTGGCGCGGCTGGCGTTCGAACGACAAGCTCCAGTTCAGGCTGCGATCACGCCGGACCGTCGCGACGCACAGCAAACCTTCCATATCGGTTGCTCCGGCTGGTTCTATTGGCACTGGCGCGGCCAGCTCTATCCCGAGGCGCTGCCCACCAATAAATGGTTTGCCCACTACGCCAAACGCTTTGGCACGGTCGAACTAAATGCCCCTTTCTATTCCTGGCCGACCGTTACGACGGTGCAATCGTGGCTCCGGCAGATCGGGCGTCGACGGTTTGATTACACCGTTAAGGTCAGCGAACTGATCACGCACGTGAAACGCTTCTCCGGCACCAAGACGCTGGTAAAAGACTTCGGCTTGATCGCCGATCTCCTTGGCCAGCGGATGGGGTGTTTTCTGTTCCAGTTGCCGCCGAGTTTCCATTACTCGCCGGCGAGGCTTCGCTCGATCATCACCCAGCTCGATCCCGCCCGGCGGAACGTCGTAGAGTTCCGGCACCGAAGCTGGTGGAACCAGCAGGTTTACGACGCGTTCGCCGAGCACAACATCATCTTCTGCGCCTGCAGCGGCCCGCGTCTGCCCGACGAACTGGTGAAGACCGCCGACGACATTTACATCCGCTTTCACGGCATCAAGCAGTGGTACCGCCACGATTACACCAATGACGAACTAACGATCTGGGCCGACCGCATCCGCGCCAGCGGCGCTCGCAACGTTTGGGCATATTTCAATAATGACCGCGACGGTTACGCAATCAAAAACGCGCGGGCGCTGCTGAGGATGTTGAAGAGGACGGCGCGGGATGCGCAGACTGCTTGAAGTTAGCAAGTTCCGTTTGTCGCTAGCTTAGCAAGCAGGATGGACTCATGGTCTGCGTCGATGGCGCTAACGCGCAATGTGCGAATCGAGGAAGCTATAGTTTTGACCGTCGCAGCGCATGCTTCGCGAGCCACTCTTGGATCGCCCGGGCGTCGTTCATTTTGAGAAGTGAAGACAGCTGGAACAGTTCTCGGGTCAGCAGGTCAATTGATGAGACCAGGTTTCCGCGGTTTTCAATGAAGATGTCTCGCCACAGCTCGGGGTCGCCAGCGGCGATTCGGGTGCTGTCGAGAAAGCCGCGGCCGTGCAGGTCGAGCGATGCCGTTTCCTGCACCGCGACCAGCGCGGATGCGACTGCGTGCGGCAGATGGCTGACCAGCGCGACCAGGCGGTCATGATCAACCGGCGTATGACGGACGATGCGGCACCCCAGCGTCTGCCAGAATGCCTCCACCGCGTCGGCGGCGATCGGATCGGTCTGGGTGGTGTGGGTGACGATGCAGGCGGCATCCGCGAACAGATCGGCCCGGGCAACAGCAACCCCCTTCTGCTCGCTGCCCGCCATCGGGTGGCTGCCGACGAAGTGGGCTGGGGATCGGATCAGCCGTTCCCCGGCTTCGACGATCGCCGTTTTGGTGCTGCCGACGTCGGTGACGATCGCGCCTGGCTTCAGATGCGGCGCAATCCGCTCGATCCACTGCGGAATCCGGCTCACCGGTGTGCAGAGGATGACCAGATCCGCCTCCCGCACCGCAATCGCGGGATCCAGCGTCCAGTCGCGGATCGCGCCGGTTTCCTTGGCGGCCTTCAAAGAACCGTCCCGATGAGCGCAACCCGTTACCTGACAGTGGCTTAAATGCTTCTTTACCGCCAGACCGATCGATCCGCCAAGCAGACCCAGTCCTATGATCGTCAAGCGATTGATCATGGTCGTCCGATAAGATAGACAGTTCGTGACAGTTGCAGGATTTGTCCTGCCCGCGGGGTGAGAATCGTGGATGTGCCTTGGTCTGTCAACGCGGGTGCGTCAATGACGGCGTAGGGACAAACTTGCCGGAAACCAACCGCACGATACCCTGTAAGGTTGATTGAACATGGCTACCGCAACCCTTGAACCCAAAGACGTACCCGAAACCCGACCCGCCTTGCGGCACACGCTCGGCTTCGAGCAGCCGCTGGCCAAGCTCGAGGCGCAGGTTCAGGAGCTCGAGGCGCTGCAGTCGAATAAACGGCTGGATTACACCGCCGAGATCCGGCAGTTGCGAAACAACTACACCTCCCTGCTGAAGAAAACTTACGAAAACTTAACGCCATGGGAGACGGTGCAAGTCGCCCGTCATCCGCAGCGGCCGCAGTTTCGAGACTATATCGATCTGTTCTGCCGCGAATTCCGTGAAATCCACGGCGATCGCCGGTTCGCGGATGACAAAGCGATCGTCGCCGGCCTCGCACGCCTCGGCGGGCACAAGGTAATGCTGATCGGGCATCACAAAGGCCGCGACACCAAGGAAAAGATCGCCTGCAACTTTGGCTGTGCCCATCCTGAAGGGTATCGCAAGGCGCTGCGCTGCATGAAGCTCGCCGAGAAGTTCGGCCTGCCCGTGGTCACGCTCGTGGACACGGCCGGCGCTTATCCCGGCATCGGCTCGGAAGAGCGCGGCGTCGCCGAGGCGATTGCGGTGAACATGATGGAGATGTCGCGGCTGCGGACGCCGATCGTCAGCGTCGTCACCGGTGAAGGCGGCTCCGGCGGCGCGATCGGCATCGCGGTCGCGGATAAAGTCGCGATGATGGAGCACGCGTGGTACTCGGTCATCAGCCCCGAAGGCTGTTCGGGCATCCTGTGGAAGGGTTCAGAAAACGCCCCCGACGCCGCCGCGGCGCTCAAACTCACCAGCCGCGACCTCAAGCAAATCGGCATCATCGACACCGCCATCCCCGAACCGCTCGGCGGCGCCCACCGCGACCCGCACACCGCGGCCCATAGTCTGGAACAATACATCTCCAAAACCCTGCGAGACCTGAAGCGCTGCAAGATCGAGAACCTGCTCGAACGCCGCTACGAGAAATTCCGGAACCTCGGCATTTATTTGGAAAAAGGTGCACGGGCGAGCGCGCGGGCGGGATAGTAGTGCGATTCGATTCACGCCTTGTACACCTTCTAAAATACCGATCCCGGGTATGATGGGCCGCAAGGAAACCATATGCCCCCATCACTCCCGTCTCGTTCGCCCAATGGTCCGAGCCCCAGCGCTGTCGGCCTGATCATTTTCGCTATTCTCGTTGTTGTCGTATTGATCGGCAGCTTTTATGTCGTCGAACCCGGCACGCGCGGCGTGAAGGTGACGCTCGGCCGCGTGCATGAGGGGTTTTTGCCTGAGGGGTTTGGCATGAAGATGCCGTTCATCACCAAGGTGCATGACGTCATGGTTCGCCAGCAGACCCGCGAGAGCAATGCCGAGTGCTATTCGCAGGACCTTCAGCAGGTCACCATCAAGGTGAAGATCATTTACGCCGTGCCCGAGGCGTCGGTTGTCTCGATCTTCAAGGAATATTACGGCGATCCGTTCGACAGTCTGATCGTGCCGCGCATCCAGGAAGCGCTCAAAGAGCAGACGGCGCTGATGTCGGCCGAGCAGATCGTGAAGCAGCGCGAGGTGATCAAGACCAAGGCCATTGAGTCCGCGCGGCTGAAAGTCGGAACGATTGCAACCATCAAGGACCTGGTGCTGGAAAACATCGCGCTCAGCAAGCAACTCGAAGACGCCATCGAATTGAAGATGGTGCAGGAGCAGAACGCGAGCAAGGCGCGCTTCGAGCAGGAGCGGCGCAAAATCGACGCCGATACCAAGGTCATCGAGGCCAAAGCCGAGGCCGAGGCGATCAGCATTCGCGGCGAGGCGCTGCGGAAGAATCCCGACCAGATCACGCTGCAAATCGTCGAGAAATGGGACGGCCGAGCCCCGCTGGTGCTCGGCGGAAATGTCAGCGGGGAAGGCGGCAACGGCGCCAACATCATCCTTCCGCTTCCCGTACAGCGCTCGCAGCAACAAAAAGAATAGCCATCGCGCAGTGAGGTGTTTATGTCCATGAGTTGT
>JACMML010000246.1 GCA_014379105.1 Phycisphaerae bacterium | reverse complement strand
TCAGGGGATTGGTGAAAACAATTCGAACGAACTAAGCCAACTCACCAAGCCCCAAGCCCTTGTCCCTGATCACTTTTCGCCTCATCGCTCGTCGCTTTCCACTCACCACTTTCCACTTTCCATTAGCTAATCAATCCAGCGCCGCCAGCTTCTGTTTCGCCGCGGCGAATTGCGGGTTGCACTCCAGCGATCGGCGGTAATAGAACTGGGCGAGGTCGGGGCGGCCGGTTTGTTCGTAGATGCTGGCGATGTTGTAGTTGACCTCGTGCGGCTGGAGGACCGCCGAGAGTTGTTGGACGGCCAGATCGACCTGGTTGTGGCGCACGAGCATCAGCCCATAGTTGATGCGCACCAGCGATCCCTTGGGGTTTTTCGCAACGCCGTCCTTGTAGACCTTCTCGGCCTCTTCCGGATTGCCGGCCAGCTCGTAGGCGTAGCCGAGGCTGCCGCAGGCGTCGGACGATCCGCCGGTAGCGGTGACGTACGATTGCCACGCCTCGATCGCGGCGGTGGTCTGCCCGGCCTTGGTGTGGGCGAGCGCGAGCTTGCGGAGCGTGGGCGGATCCTGCGGGCGGATCTGCAGCGCCTTGGCGTACTGTTCGGCCGCCTGCTTGGGCTGGTTGCGGGCGATCGCGAGGTCGCCGGCGGCGACGAAGGTTTCGGGTTTGATCGTGGGCTCGGGCGCGTCGGAGATGGATGCCGAATCAGGATCAATGTGCTCGGGGGCGCGCCGGGCAGAACCGCTTTGGCAGCCGCAGATCAAACCGATTCCACAGACGCCGATGGTCAGCCGTTGCCACATGAGGACGCTCCAGAGTTAAGGCACCAAAAAACTTAGCCACGAGAAACCCGCCGACCATCCTCATCGGCATATCCGCCTGTCACGGATGAGGCTCGGGTGATGCGGCAGTCGGGGAATGGGCGATATTATGGCTGGATTGCAGTTACCGGTCGTTAGATCGACAATCTGCGTTAAGTATATGGCGTTTTCCGCCTCACCATTTGCGGCTCGGACTGTCTAGAATGGAGCAACGACGCTCGGAACAGGACATCGCCATGCTCGGGAAAATGACACGTGGGACTTTGACACGCCGGACAATGACACTGGCCTCGGCAGTATTAACCGCCTCACTAGTAACCGCCTCGTTGGCACTCGCGGCCGAGCCGGAGCGATTAGGAACCGGCCCGACGACTGAAACAACGGATCGGCCGCGCGTGCAGAGCCCGTATTGGAACCCATCCAACTCAGGCCCGCTCGGTGATCTCCCCGCCGCCGACATCCGCGCCGTGCCCCCCGCCCGCGCCGCAGCGGTGCAATCCAAGTGGACCTATTTCCAACTGCGCTCGGACCTGAACAACGCCACACGATCGGCGGTCCTCGCGCTGGAGAGCAGCGCCGACTACAAGCAGGCCCGCGCCGACCAGACGGCCGCATGGGAGGCGATGTCGGCCGCCCGGCAGACGGCGCTATCCGGGCTGCAGACCAACGCCGCGTATCAGGCCGCCGAGAGCCTGCGGACGCAATTGACGCAACAGATCCAGGACCTGCACCAGAATCCCGGCATCGACAGTGAGCGGATTATCGCAGCCGCCAAGGTGAAGCTCGCGTACATGTCCGACAACCGCAAACTCGAGACCGACGCACTCGCCCGAGATACGTCCTATCAGGACGCGCGGCAGCGATACATTGCGGCGTCAAAGCGCGTGCACGAATTGAACGAAGCCAACACGCTCGCGATCGCCAATGACGAAAATCTCCAATCCCTCCGCAAGAGCATCGCCGGCGCGCGGATCGCTCACCTGAGCACCGACGCGTATCTCGACAGCATCATTCGCGCCCGCAATATCGCGGTCAATTACGCCGAGTATTACCGCGACCTGGACATCTACCACGGCAACGTCGTCACGCCGTGGGGCTATGGCGACAGTTACTACCCGGGTGGGATTCGCGTCGTTGGGTATTGATCTGTGGGGAATGGAATTGGCCACAGAGGCACAGAGGCACAGAGAAGAGTTTCTAACCGCAGATTACGCCGATTACCCAGATTTTAAATGCATCTTTCTTATCTGCGTAATCGGCGTAATCTGCGGTTCAACTCGTATTTCATTTCTCTGTGTCTCTGTGCCTCCGTGGCCAATTCACGTAACGAACTGAGTGCAAGCCAGCTTCAATTTGCCCGCGCGCGCAGCGGGTGTTATCGTTCGGCCCACTATGCGAATCATCGCCGCCCACATTTGCACCTGTCTTTGCCTCGGTTCGCTGGCGATAGCGCAGCCGGCTCCGCAGAGCGTCTACGCCCCGCCAGAATTGCCGAGCGAATCCGACGGGACGAATCAGGGCGCGGTTAATCTCGATTTCTCGGCCGGGTATTTTTCGAACTACGTTTTTCGCGGTATCGAAGTGTTCAAAGACCCGGAAGATTCTGAGGGGCTCAACCTTCAGTTCGACGGGAAGCTTGCGTTCAACCTCGGCAAGCTGCCGCATCCGTTCGTCAATCTCTTCGCGAATATCAAGGAGAACGACCCGGTTTCGCGCTTCCAGGAGATACGCCCGACGCTCGGGTTTGACTGGACGATCAAGCCGCTGGTCATCAGCGCGGGACACACATCGTATATCTATCCCGATCGCGACGAGAGCAATACATCGGAAGTGTTCCTGCAGATCGCGCTGGACGAGAACGTCCTGTTCGGCGGCAATGCGGTACCAACCCCGTACGCGATGGCTGCGTACGATTACGACCTGTACGACGGCATCTATTTTGAGGCCGGGCTCAAGTACAAGCTGGCGTTTGATGAGATCGGGTTGACCATGCGATTCTCAGGCGCCGTGTCCTATCTCAACGGCATCGAGGCGCAGATCCCTGACGATGAGGGCAACCTGTTTCCCGGCATCTTCACGAACGAGCGGACGGAAGACGTCTCAATCAACGGGCTACAGCGATGGCAGGTGGGCGTGGTTGCGGACTACTCGCTGAATCACCTGTTCGACGTCTCGAATCGATTCGGCGAGTGGCACATCCGCGGCTATCTCTATTACACCGACGATCTGGATGACACTATTCGCACCGATAGCCAGCTCTGGGGCGGCGCGGGGATTTCATTCAGCTATTAAATTGTGGCCGGGAAATAGCGGCGAGAAAAACGGATCAATGGCGACTGCTCATCGCCGTGTTTGATCGCCGTGAGATTATTTTGCCAATTCCAGCTTCTTCTTAGCACGGCGGATCGACCGCTCGCGCAGTTCGGCTGGGATGTTTTCGCCCACCCGGGCGGCGGTGGCTTCGGCGAGTTCTTTAGCGGCCTGGGCCGAATCCAGCTGTGTGACGGGCGTGGCTTCTGTGGTTGCGATGGTCAGAACGTCATCCTTCACCTGCGCGACGCCGCCATCGACGAAGAAGACGAGGCGCTTGTTATCGACGGTATCCACGGTCAGCGCACCGAGACCCAGTTTCACCAGAATCGGCGCCCGGCCGGTGAGGATGCCGAGCAGGCCGTCATGGGCGGGGACGATCACCTGTTTGACCTGCTGATCGAGGCTCTGCGCTTCTGGGGTCACAATCACACACTGAAATGCCATAACTCGCTCCCGTGAGGGGAAAGAATGTATCGGTAAGCCCCGCTACTGGCAAACCCACGCCGTGCGCCCATTGGGCGCAGCGCGGAATGGAGGATTTCCCTATGTAATGCGTGGATCGAATCTACGATAAATTTCCGCGGAATTGAATCCCGTGCGATGTTGTGATCCGTTACAACATTGCTCGGAACCAACCGCGCCGGGTTTAAAAATGGATCAGGATTCCAATGCTTATTCGTGTCGGTTTCGATGTTGTATTTGACCTTCCGGCCCCAACGGCGATGCTGATGATGCTGAACCTGCATCCCTCGCGGCTGCCCACGGTGCGCCAACAGGAATCGGTTCGCGTCGAGCCCGACGTGCCGGTGTTGCAGTACACAGACGCTTTCGGCAATACCTGCGGCCGGCTCCACGCGCCGGCGGGTACGCTGCGGCTGTCCAATGACGCGGTCGTTGAGGACACCGGCTATCCCGACGTCATGGGATTCGGCGCCGTTCGCCACCCGATCGAGCAACTGCCGCCGGACGTTCTGCCGTTTCTACTCGCGAGCCGGTACTGCGAGGTGGATCTATTGAAAGACACCGCGTGGCAGTTGTTCTCGCACTACCCCCCCGACTGGTCGCTGGCGCACGCGATCTGCAATTTTGTCCATAATCACCTCACGTTCGGCTATCAGTACGCGCGCAACACCCGCACGGCGTCGGAGGGGTATCGCGAGCGCGTCGGGGTATGCCGTGATTTCACGCACCTGGCCGTCACGCTGTCGCGGTGCATGAATATCCCGGCGCGGTATGTCACCGGCTATCTCGGCGACATCGGTATTCCGCCGGTGCCGGCGCCGATGGATTTCAGCGCGTGGTACGAGGTGTATCTCGGCGGTAAGTGGTGGACGATGGATGCACGACACAACACCCCCCGCATCGGCCGCGTGCTGATGGCCAGGGGTCGCGACGCGACCGACGTTGCACTGACGACGGCATTCGGATCGGCGAATCTGCGGAAATTCGTTGTGTGGACGGATGAAGTGCGGTGATCGAGATCAAAGTCGGGAAACTCAACTCGCTGTGAGCCGCGAGAATCTCACCACCCGCGCCCAGCGGCGCGCTTGCGGGCGCGGGCGGGCTTAGGTTGTTTCGGCAGCGTCGGCGTGACCGGCATCGCCT
>JACMML010000245.1 GCA_014379105.1 Phycisphaerae bacterium | reverse complement strand
GGCTTTGTCGATGACGATCATCGTCTGCACGATGCCTTCGCGATTGGCGAACAGCTCCATCGCCCGCACGATCGACTCGCGGCCATCGATTTTGATGAATGCCGCCCCGTCGTTCTTCAGTCCGTCGGGCGGCGCGGTCAGGATTATGATTGCCAAGTCGCTCATGTATTCTTTCGTAATGCCGCACTGAACAAGCATTTGACGGGTGAGTGGAATGTCAAGTGATGAATTCGAATGAGACAGAGTGGATATAGTCGTTCCGGCTTCAGGTCGCCTTGATGAATTATCGCATGAATAGCACGCTCCGCGATTGTATGCTATGCATCCGACGCGACTTTCGATCGAAGCAGGAACGGACGACGGCTGCTGCGATTGCAGTTCATATAACGAGCATGCGTACAGAGTCATACAATCAGCATGCTCATTTAGCGGAGGGTTCGCGGCGTTTGGAAGCGGCATTCCGGGCCGCCGATCGCATGTTCAGCGTAGGGCGAATGACAGCGATGTTTTTAAACTGACTTGCGGTAAGTGCCAGACCACCGCCGCGTGGAACCGGCTGTTCCTCCCGGTCGGTCAGGTGCGCAACGACGCGCAGCGATTGGCCGTCACGATCTAGCGTCCCGTGTACCACTGAATCCCGCTCGCTGGTTTCCATTTCGGCTCTTATTCCGGCGTCCCGCAGGCATTTGATCAGCTTGCGGGCGATTTCATCTTTCAGGCGTTTTGAGAGTTCCATGTGATCTCCTGTTTTTACCGTGGCAGCAGCGCAATTGAGCAATGATCGTTGACATTAACTTTACCGAGTCCGCTTTTGTCTCCGCTTCCCGGCAAAAGGTAGACAAGATCGAAAACGCGGTCTCGGAACAAACTCAGGCGAGTATTCAGCAGTGCCTGTAGCGTACCCACCCCAGCAGGAACGGCGGCATTAAGTTTATCGTTAATGCCCCCTGTGCATATCGCCCAGCCTCCGTCGTAATCGTAGCTCCATCCATCGACGTATGCCCCCAAGCGTCCGGCGGCGTCGAGATATGGGACTACATAATAGTTGATGTTTCCGTCGGCTGCCGTGCAAAACCAAGGCGTATTGACGTGAAAATCGAAGGATATGCGAATGAGCAAGTCCAGTTCACCGTGCCGGTTAGGATCTTTGTCGTAGAAGGGTACGTGACGCCATGGAATCCATCCTGCGCGGATACCGGAGGTGCGCGTCGCGTCCCTTAATTGAGCATCGAGCGCATCAAGAATATCCTGAGCGTTGAGAAGAGGCGGAAGATCAATGACGATCTCCCGGTCTTCGCGCTCCCAGACCAGCGTGCTTTCGGTTGCGCCGGTATTACTCCAATTGATCCAAGCCCATCCACCAGCCGGATGATGTGCGCTAAAAAATTCAGTCTCCCCACGAAAGTCCGCGTCCTCAAACCAGTAATTTGACAATATTGGCATAAATGCCTCCCTTTTAAACACCCCATTCAACAAGCACCAAAAATGAATCAAACCATTTGTGAGATATAGTAGTCAAGATTTTCTTCCGCTCACGACAGGCAATCGACTATTCAGTTCTGATAATGGGAATTGCTGAGCTACGCCTATATAGATGCATTGCCAATGCTTTTCATATTGGGACGGATTTAATAGTTTGGAGTAGCAAAGGGACAGGCCTGTCTTGTGACCACTGTTCGCTTGACCAGTCTGGCGATACGATGGTCCGTTCACTACCGAATGGAGCCTCAACGATGTCGCTAGCCGAGACTGATCCAGTTATTGCCGATTTGATCGCCAAAGAGACTGTTCGCCAGCAGGATACGCTGGAGATGATTGCCAGTGAGAACCATGCTTCGCACGAGGTGATGGAGGCGCAGGGGTCGATTCTCACGAACAAGTACGCCGAGGGATATCCGGGCAAGCGCTATTACAGCGGCTGCGGATTTTATGACGAGATCGAGCAGATCGCGATCGATCGGGCATGCCAGTTGTTCGGGTGCAAATACGCCAATGTTCAGCCGCACTCGGGAGCGAACGCGAATTTCGCGGTGCAGTTGGCGCTGTTCAACCCCGGCGACACGTTCGCGGCGATCGAGCTATCCAATGGCGGGCACCTGACGCACGGATCGGCTGTGAATGTCAGTGGGAAATGGCTGAAGCCGGTGACGTATCGTCTTGTTGAAGACGAGTCGCGGAGCGATTGGGGCTATATCGATTTTGATTCGGTCGAAGCGGTGATGAAAGAGCATCGGCCGAAGGTGCTGATGTGCGGGTATAGCGCGTATCCGCGAACGATCGACTTCGCAAAGTTCCGTGCGATCGCGGATAAATATGACGCGCTGCTGTGGGCGGATATCGCGCATGTCGCGGGCCTCATTGCAGGCGGAGCGCACCCCAACGCGTTCCCGCATTGTCAGATCGTCACGACCACAACGCACAAGACGCTCCGCGGCCCGCGCGGTGGATTGATCCTGACCGATGATGAAGAACTCAGTAAGCGGTTTAACAAAGCCGTCTTCCCCGGCAGCCAAGGCGGCCCGCTGATGCACGTGATCGCCGCCAAGGCGGTGGCGTTTGGCGAGGGTTTAAAGCCGGAGTTCAAGACGTATTCTGCGCAAGTGGTCGCGAATGCAAAGCGTCTGGCGAAGGAGCTGATCGATCGTGGATACAAGCTGGCGAGCCGCGGAACGGATAATCATCTGATCCTGATCGACCTGCGCCCCGTCGATGCCGAACTCACCGGAAAGACGGCCGCGGTGTGGCTGGAGCAGGTGGGGATCATCGCCAATATGAATACCGTGCCGAACGAGACGCGCAGCCCGTTCCAGACCAGCGGCATCCGCATGGGCACGCCGGCGCTGACGACCCGCGGGCTGAAAGAAAATGATATCGCCCAGATCGCGGGCATCATCGACCGCACGTTCCGCAGTAAAGGCGATCAGACGACGCTGGCTAAATGTAAGCAGGATGTGCTGGCGATCTGTCAGAAGTTTCCAATGAAGCACGCGTGACTGCCGGCACATCGCTCATGCAAACACATGAATCGCCCGCGCCCGCACGATGAACCGTGCGGGCGTTTTTGTCAGAATTTCGCCATCGGCGCTGATGGTCTTCGGCCGGTGCGTGCGGATTGTCAGGTCGTCGGATGTGATATTGACGACGGCGGGGCTCTTCTCGTGCGTCCCGGCGCGGAGGGTCGGCAGAAGCGTCAGCATTCGCCACCACGGCACGGCCTTAACCGCGTAGAGGTGCAGCAGCGCGTCGTCGATCTCGGCCGACGCATCGACCGTCATTCCCGTGCCGAAATAGCGACCGTTGCCGACGACGGTCTGAACGCTGCGAAGCTTGGTCGATTGTCCATCCGATTCGATCGTGGCCGTGAACGCGCGCATGTGAAACAGCGATCGCGTCGCCGCCAAAACATATGCGAGCCGGCCCCACCGTTTTTTGAACGGTTTATCTAGCTGACGCGTGATATCCACGCTCATGCCGAGGCTCGCTGCGTTTACGAACGGCACGCCGTTGACCTCGGCGACGTCGATCGGCCGCGTGTTTCCGCGGGCGATCACCTCGATCGCGCCGGGCATGTCGGCCGGCAGCCCCAGGGTTCTCGCCAGATCGTTCGCCGTGCCGGCGGGGAGGATCGCCAGCGGCAGACCGGTTTCCAGCACGCCCGGCAGCGTCGCATTGATTGTGCCGTCGCCGCCGATCGCGATGACCAGGTCGTGCGTCGCCGCCAGCTCGATGATGATCCCGCGGATGCGCTCGCGGTGCGGAAGTTCGGGGATCGTCAGCTCAAAGCCGCGCTCCCGCAGCGCGGCGCACGCCGGTCCGCGCAATTCGGAACATTGCCGGCTGTTGCGATTAGCGATGACGAGGGCGCGGGTGAGCATGCTTTAGTCTATGCAGTCGGTAGTGGGGAGTTCACTCGGGATTTTTGCGGACGATCATTTCAGCCTGACCAACTTGGGGTCGGTCGGCGTTGATGGTCTCGTCGTCCCCGATGATTTCGAAACCGCCTGCTCGGCCCGCGCGTGCGGGTAAGCGAGCGCCCAACGCGCCGCTGAGAACGATCCATATCCATACGGCCGAGCCGAGCAGTATCGCCCAGCCGATGTCGGGAAAAGTCGGCCTGACAAAATCATGCAGCATCTCGCCGGCGTTGGGTCCGAGGTCGGTCAGGAATTCATCCGCCCGGTTGCGCGGGAGCATCTGGTATAGGCTCATGATCGTCGAGCAGAGCGAGAAGAAGATCGCAAGTAGCACCGAGCCGGAGTTCACCACCGTGGCTGCACATGCCGCCAGCGCGCCCCAGAGCAGATAGCGCTCGTGCATCTGCGGGAAGACCGCGAAGTATACGATCCAAGGCGCCGCGATTGCGAGCACGAAGCGTGCGTCGCCGGCGCGCTCGTAGCGGTGAATCCCCCAGCAGATCAGCAATACGCACAGCGCGAAGACCGCCATCATCACCTGTGCGATCGTGGCATGAATACCGATCCACTCCAGCGGCAAAACGGGCATCGTGGCCTGCCATCCATAGACATTCTGCAAGATCCCGGCCAGCGAGCTGGCGCCGCCGACCTCGAGTCCGGTGAACTTTTGCGCGCCGTAGACGAAGCCAACCTGGAACCAATCCATCGACCCGCCGAAAAGGGGTAAACAGAACAGCAATCCGATGGCAAGTGACAGCGGAATCGTCCAGCGCAGCCATGATGTCGGCATTAAGCGGCCGCGGATTGGCCAGCGGCGCAACGCGATCCATGCCGCCAATGGCGCGAGCGCGAGCATCAGCACAAACGCCATCGGCAACACGCGCATCGGCACGATCCATGGTGAGACGAGGATCCCGATGGAGAGCACGAATCCGAGTACAAATCGCGCCGCGGCGGTTATCCGAAAACCCATCAGCGGCCAGAGAATAAACATCGGCAACACGACCAACTGCTGGCCTTTCAGCATCGTCCCCACGCCTAGCACAATTCCGGCGGCCAGCCACGAGCCGCGCGCCGCGAACCAGACCGCCCAGATAAAGAACGGCAGCACCCACGCGTCCCACGTCGGCCGGGCGTGGGCGCTCAGGAGCGCGGCAGGATTAAACCAGACGAGCCCGAACGCGATCAGCGCCAGCCATTCGGCCCGAAACCACCGACGCCGGATTGATCGTTGAGCGTCATCCCGCCGCGACCATTGGCGCGCGACCGCAAAAATGCCCAGCGCGCCCAAAAGCTCCATCGATGTGTTGAAGTGCAGCAGCGGCGCGTTGAAGGCGTAATCGCTCTGCCACTTTCGAATATTCGGATCCACTGCAAGGCGCGATTTTGCCCACAGCGTCATCACCGCCAGCCGGAGCGGGACGTAGTCCAGGCCGTAGTCTTTCGGCGTGTCATTTCGTTTTGGATCAACAACCGATTGATAGAGTTGGACGTATCCGTCCCTGGCCGCTCGGCTGCCCCATTTCCAGGCGTTCTGCATGTCCGGGGCGTAGCGCAGCGCCTCGGTTTCCGCCCACGTTGCCGGGCGCAACGCGATTCCCGCCCACACCATTGATGCGGCCGACACGATCAGCAACAAGAGTTCTGGAGCCGCCCAATATCCACGCCGCATGGCGAGGAGTATACGGGAGGATCGCACTTGCGGTAGATGCATCATGCTTCGGACCGCGGTCGCGTGAGATCGCAGCGCTTTGGCGATATACTCCGCGACTCGCTATGGCCAAAAACATCAAAGCTCGCTCCGTCGATTATGCGCAGTGGTACCTGGACGTCATCAAAGCGGCGCAGCTGGCGGACTATTCGCCGGTGCGCGGGTGCATGGTCATTCGGCCGGAAGGCTACGCGATCTGGGAGGCGATTCAGCGCGATCTCGATCGGCGATTTAAGGAAACCGGTCACGTCAATGCGTATTTTCCGCTGCTGATTCCACAATCATTCCTGACAAAAGAGGCCGAGCACGTGGAGGGGTTCGCGATGGAGTGCGCGGTGGTCACGCACTCGAAACTGGAGAAGGATCCGAATAATCCCGCCGTGTTGCGTCCGGCGTCGCCGCTGGAAGAGCCGCTGATCATTCGGCCGACGTCAGAGACGATGATCGGACACATGTACGCCCAGTGGGTCCAGAGCTATCGCGATCTGCCAATCCTCATCAACCAGTGGGCCAACGTGATGCGCTGGGAGATGCGCACGCGGTTGTTCCTGCGCACCAGCGAGTTCCTGTGGCAGGAAGGACACACCGCCCACGAGACCGCTGATGAAGCCCAGGCCGAGACGATGCAGATGCTGGATGTTTACGCGGATTTTGCCGAGCAGGCACTGGCGATCCCGGTGATTAAAGGCCGCAAGACCGATGCGGAGAAATTTCCCGGCGCCGATACGACCTACTGCATCGAAGCGCTGATGCAGGACGGAAAAGCGCTGCAGGCGGGCACGTCGCACAACCTGGGGCAGAATTTTTCCAAAGCGTTTGAGATCAAATATCTAGGCCGAGACAACACGCAGCAGTTCGCGCACACGACCAGCTGGGGCGTCAGTACGCGCCTGATCGGCGCGATGATCATGGCCCACAGCGATGACGATGGGCTGGTGCTGCCGCCGCGGGTGGCGTCGGTGGTGCTGGTGATCATTCCTGTGTTCAAGAGCGAGGAAGAACGCGCGACGGTGATGGCGTTTATCGATAAGATTGTCGCGGCACTGGTCGGTGAGAAAGAAGCATCGGCAACGCTCCGGACATCGGGGGATATGCAGAGCTATTTCTTCGACAAGATCACGCACCAGCGCGTCATCGTGGATACCCGTGATGTTCGCCCGGGTGACAAGCAATACCACTGGGAGCAGCGCGGCGTGCCGTTCCGCATTGAGGTCGGCCCGCGCGATGTGGCCGGCGGTGTGGGGCTGGTTAAGCGGCGGTTGGATCGCAGTAAAGAAAATGTGCAACTTGATCAGTTCTCGCCCGACTGGCTGCGGGGCAAACTTGAGGACGTGCACACGCAGATGCTGGAAAAGGCGCGCCTCTTCCTCAGCGATAGCACCCGCACGGCCGAGACGTATGACCAGATGAAAGAGATTCTGGAGAAGCACGGCGGGTTCGTGCGCTGCTGGTTTGAGCCGAATCGCGATTCGGAAGCGAAGATCAAGACAGAAACCAAAGCGACCGTTCGCTGCATCCCCTTCGATCAACCAGGCGGCGAAGGCAAGTGCATCTTCACCGGCCAACCCACACGGACGCAGGTGTTGTTCGCTGAATCCTATTAATAGTTGAAAGCGATCAGCGATGAGTGACGAGCAATCGCCCGCTTCCGCCTCATCTGCGGCCAAACCGCGTGACACATTGCCTGCGCCGGTGGTTGTCCAACTGACGACGCTCCCTCCGGTGCCGTGTCCGTACTTGCCCGACCGGGCAGAGACGATCCGGGCCGTGATGGCATCGGGCATTGATCCAGAGACTTACCGCGCCTTCATGGACGCGGGCTTTCGTCGCAGCGGCCGGATGATTTATCAACCGGTTTGCGCCGGATGCCGCCAGTGCGTGCAGCTTCGCGTGCCGGTGAACGAGTTCGTGCCGAGCCGGTCGCAACGCCGCTGCTGGGCACGCAATCAGGACCTAGCCGTGTCGTGGTCCGCGCCGGCGCTGACGGACGAGAAATCCGCACTCTATTCACGCTATGTCCGCGACTGGCATGGTCGTCCTGAGGATGCGGAGGAGTCTACGTTGCGCACGTTCCTTTATGATTCCCCAACGCAGACGCTGGAGTTTGAGTATCGCGATGCGTCGCATCGATTGCTGGGCGTCGGCATTTGCGATCTGAGCGATACGTCATTGAGCAGCGTCTACTTTTATTTTGATCCGAGTGAGCATCAGCGCGGACTCGGCACGTTTGGCGCGCTGTACGAGCTTGCGTGGTGCCGGGCCCGGGAGATCGGGCATTATTATCTTGGCTACTGGGTGCGCGACTGCCGAGCGATGGATTACAAAGCGAGCTTCAGTCCCCACGAGTTGCTGAGTGAGACCGGCGAGTGGCTGCCGAGGTTGATGCGCGATGCGGATGGACCGTCGCGCCGCAGCAATTGATGCAAATCAGCAACTCAATCGCGACCCGTATCGCGCCCCGCGTCTCGTCCGCTGTCGCGTCCTGCATCTCGTGACCCATCTCGTCCCCCATTTCGTTCACCGCGCCGGCCGGGGATTGGCGCTTCATTCACGTCGCCGAGCAGGCGGGCGAGCGTCGTCACGTGCCTGCGGTTGATCGTCGTAAATTGCCGGCGGTGCAGCTCGCGGGTGAGCATGCTCAGATTCTTAAGCAGCCGAGCGCCGTCACGTGTGAGGCTGACGCGGTAGATGCGCCGGTCCGAGCGGTCG
>JACMML010000244.1 GCA_014379105.1 Phycisphaerae bacterium | reverse complement strand
GGCCTATTGGCGGTGGCGATGGCGCGGCCGACACGGTCACGGTGAATGGCACCCAGGTCGCCGACATGTTTGGTGCATCGGGCGACACTAACGGGATCAGCGTCTTCGGGCTCCACACTGCGGTCAACATCTTGTTCCAGGAGCAGGCCAACGACCGGCTGACGCTCAATGCCCAGGGCGGGGATGATGTTGTGAACACCACGTTGCTGAAAGCTGACGGCATCCAGCTAACGATGAACGGCGGCCTCGGCATTGACGTACTCATCGGCAGCGAGGGGGGCGATCTGATCAACGGTGGTGACGGCAATGATACCATTCTGGCCGGCGCCGGAAACGACACCCTCGTCTGGAATCCGGGTGACGACAACGACACGTTTGAAGGCCAGACCGGCACGGACACGCTGCAATTCAACGGTGCCAACGTGGCGGAGAACATTGATATTTCTGCGAACGGCGGGCGAATCCTTTTTTTCCGCAACGTGGCGAACGTCGTCATGGATTGCAACGACGTGGAGATAGTGCGGTATGAAGCCCTCGGCGGCGCGGATGTGATCGTCGTCAACAATCTGTCGGGGACTGATGTCACCGCAGTGAATCTGAATCTCGCCGCCGTGGGCGGCGCTGGCGATGGCCAACCCGACAACGTCATCGTCAACGGCACAACTGGGGATGACGTGACCACGGTCGCTCAAAGTGGTGGCGTGGTCACGGTCGCCGGATTGGCCGCGACGGTGAACATCAGCGGCAGCGAAGCCGCGAACGACCGCGTGACGATCAATACGCTGGCCGGAGCAGACGTGGTCGAGGCTTCCGGTCTGCCGGTGGGTTTCATCGCACTGACAGCCGATGGCGGGAGCGGTGACGATGTGCTGATCGGCAGCGGCGGAAACGATGTGTTGCTCGGTGGTGCCGACGATGATGTCTTGATCGGCGGCCCGGGAGTTGACGTGCTGGATGGCGGTACTGGAGACAACATCGTGATTCAGGACTAAGCGCCTGTTGAAAAATGTAGGAGACGACGTGAGGAGTCTCAAAATGAGTCTTTATTGCCGAAGAAATTTGAGCCTCGTCACCTCGACTCCTACGAGAAAGTAAATATTCAACAGGCTGCCAAGCCGGGCGCGCTTCGCGCCAATCGCCGATAGCCGCAAGGTCGAACGCCGGCAAGAAATGTGTGGTGTCAATCGCCACGACGAGTTTTTAACCTCGTCACTCATCGTCTGTTGTGCGCCAGTCAGGGCTCGTCCAGCTTCACACACCCGGCTCTGGCCGCCAAACCCTTCGATCTCATCAGTCGCCTTCGGGATCAGGCCCATGCGCAAGTAATGCCCACCTTCGCCAGGGGCCAGTCCGTGGCATCGAAGCTCCGAAGTGATCCGATCTTCCTTTCTTCAGGACGGCGGGGGAAACAAGTCGTGGCGTATTTGCGGCCAGGCACGACCTTGACGCAGCAGCGTAACCGCCGACCACCGCTGTTTACGATCGGAACAAATATGGAACCAAAAGTTTTTCTCGATAACGACCCCGCAGCGGCGCAGATCGTCACCGAAGTCCGGCGCGAAGAGGCGCTGCTTAAAGCCGGCGCGTTGCAGAACGCGATTTTCAACAGCGCAAACTTCTCGAGCATCGCGACCGACGCGAAGGGCGTCATTCAAATTTTCAACGTGGGAGCGGAACGCATGCTGGGCTATGCGGCGGCGGAAGTGATGAACAAGATCACGCCAGCGGACATCTCCGATCCACAGGAAGTGATCGCGCGTGCCACCGCCTTGAGCGTGGAACTGGGCACGCCGATTACGCCAGGCTTTGAAGCCCTGGTGTTCAAGGCGTCGCGCGGGATTGAGGATATTTACGAGCTGACCTATTTCCGGAAGGACGGGAGCCGGTTCCCGGCGGTGGTGTCGGTGACGGCGTTGCGCGACGCGCAGGACGCCATCATTGGTTATCTGTTGATCGGCACGGACAACACCGCGCGCAAGCAGGCCGAAGAGGCGCTGCTCAAAGCGGGCGCGTTGCAGAGCGCGATTTTCAACAGCGCGAACTTTTCGAGCATTGCGACGGACGCCAAGGGCGTCATCCAGATCTTCAACGTCGGCGCGGAACGAATGCTGGGCTACACGGCCGGGGAAGTGATGAACAAGATCACGCCCGCTGATATTTCCGACCCGCAGGAAGTCATCGCGCGTGCTGCTGACCTGAGCCAAGAACTTGCTACCCCGATTACGCCGGGTTTTGAGGCCCTTGTGTTCAAGGCCGCG
>JACMML010000243.1 GCA_014379105.1 Phycisphaerae bacterium | reverse complement strand
CGTGAGGGTTTCGATGCTTTCGCTGGTGGGGTTCTGGCGGCGCTGCTGGGCGAACATCTTGACGCTCAGCGGCAGAAGGTCTTCGGTGAACTCTTCGCCGTTGCTGAGTACGACGGCGCGCTCGATCGCGTTCTCCAGTTCGCGCACATTGCCCGGCCACGGGTAGCGCATGAGGACATTCAACATCTCGCGGCTGATTTTCCGTAAGCTTCGGCCGTTGATGACGTTGTACTTGTCGAGGAAATAATCGATCAGCCGCGGCACGTCTTCACGGCGATTGCGCAGCGGCGGGAGGTAAATGCTGACGACATTCAGACGGTAAAACAGGTCTTCACGGAAGTTGCTCTTGGCGACTTCCTCCTGCAGATCGACATTCGTCGCGGCGATGACGCGAACATCCACCTTGACCACTGTGGTGTCGCCGACGCGCTCGAACTCCCGCTCCTGCAGCACGCGGAGCAGCTTGACCTGCAGCACCGGTTCCATCGTGCCGATCTCATCTAGAAAAATCGTCCCCGCATCGGCGGCCTCGAAGCGGCCCATCTTGTCTTTGATCGCGCCGGTGAAACTGCCTTTCACGTGACCGAAGAGTTCGCTCTCAAGCAGCGTGCCGGTGAGCGCGCCGCAGTTGACGCGAATGAACGGTTTATCCTTACGCGGCGAGTTGTAATGAATCGCCTTGGCGATCATTTCCTTACCCGTTCCAGTTTCGCCAAGAAGGAGGACAGTGGCGCGGGAGTTGGCGACCTGACCGACGACGCCGAACACCTCGTGCATGGCCGGTGAGTCGCCGATGATGTTCTCGAATCGGAAACGGTCTCTGACCTGCGCGCGGAGCTGATCGTTCTCCTCCAGGAGCTGCTCCTTCTGCCGCACGACCATGCGGTTGATCTGGATCGCCTGGGCGAAGAACGCGGAGATGATCTCGAGGAATCGGGTGTCCTGATCGAGCTGCTGTTGCGAGACGAACGGCTTATCAATCGCCAGGGCGCCCGCGACTCGGCTTTCAATGCGGATTGGCACGCAGAAAAAGCTGACGGCGACGGAGGCGTTTTGCAGATCGATTCGATGTGTCTTGTTCAGGAAATCGGGCTCAGTGCGCACGTCAGCGATCACCCGGGTTCGGCCAGTTGCGACCACTGCGCCGGTGATTCCTTCGCCGAGTGCGTACTTATTGCGCTCGATATCTTCGTGTGAAAGCCCCACTGCTGCTTCCGTGCGCAGTCGGCCGGTCGATTCATCGAGCAGGACCAGTGTCCCCCGGTGCATCTGCAGACGTCCGCTGATCAGCGCCATAATGCGGCCGAAGACGTCGGTAAGCTCCAGCGACGAGGAAAGAATCTGACCGATCTCATTGAGAACGCTCAGATTTTCCAAGGGTTGAGCGGCATCTGCTTGTGAATCAGGCGACCAGGCGACAGGCATGACTATATAATAGGCAATTTCCAGGAGTATGCCAGTCTGTCAGCGATGTTGCATTCATTTGGCGGTGGCGTCTTTGGTGTGGGAATACCGTCAAACGATTCAATGGCGTTTAGAGGTTCGGATCACTACTATGTCGTTCGAAGCTGCTCGGTCGACGACACAGAATCGCGCAGCTGCGTAAGAACGCGGCCGCCAAGAGTCTCGGCCATCGGTTGTGCCGTTATTATCTGTCTGAGGGAATGCAAATGCGTATTAAATCTGTTCTTACCGCTGTAGTTGCGTCGCTCGCCACATTTTATCCCGATTCCGCCGCGCGCGCGGACCTGAAGATTGATCTGCGATTCGCCGACGGCTCAAAGACGCTAAACGTTGACCCTGGCAATCTAACACCCATCAATATCTATGCCTGGGGCATCGTCAGTGGTCAATCCGGGAACGCAAAAGAGGAAGGTCTATTAAGCGCGGTGGTCGCGCTGCAAAGCCAGATCAACAGTGCTGGCATCAGTGGTAGCATCACGGCCGGCGTACGCGGCACGGGCTGGGGCGGAGTGGGATCTCAGAGCGGTAAGGCTTCAAACCTCTCGACCGACGGGATTGGTGATTGGGGAAGCAAAGAAAACTCCGGCGCCGGACTTCCGGCGGCGTGGTTCCGCGCGCGAACGACTAAATCAGTGAATAATCCGGTCGATTGGGCGGACGGAAATTCCCCAGACGATTCTGTTTCAAATTCGTTATCCGATGGCGGCGCGGAATTTCTTCTAGGCCGGTTTGTGTTTACACCCACCGCCATGCCCAATGGCGCTTCACTGAAATATAATCCCGTCACCCCCGCTGGTGGCGCGATTAGCCCTGGAATCTGGTGGGAAGATACTGACAACAAAAACGTCGCCAGCCCCACCGGGGGTAAATCCGCCGGCACCGGCTCATACGGCCCGGCCCGCAAGGCAGGGATGAGCAGCGAGGCGATGGCCGTGCTTCCAGAACCGACGTCGCTCGGTATCGCTGCCGTCGCCGGGATTGGCCTGCTCCGGCGCCGCCGCAGAGTTTGAAACTTCTGAAATGCCCTCGCATTTAGCGTCCGTATCTCGTGCTGCGATATAATCGCTCGCGTGAACGACGCCGGTGTCATTTTCTACGACGCACAATGCGGGCTTTGCTCGGCCACGGTTCATCGGCTGCAAAGGGTATTGCGACACACCGGCTTCGGATTCAGTCCGATACAAAGCAAGACCGCGCAAGCCACTCTGGGATCACCTGCGACCCCGCCAGATGAAATGATACTTTCGCTCCCCGATGGCCGGCTTCTCGGCGGGATCGCTGCATGGAGTCATATCTGCCGACACGTCTGGTGGGCATTCCCATTTCATCTGTTGATGCTAGTTCCGCCAATGCGATACCTCGCCGAGGCGGTCTATCGTCAGATCGCTCGGAATAGAAATAGGATCAGCACATCATGTGGTTTGCGCGTCCTTCAGGACGACCGGGCGTAGGCACAATTGCGAAGCTATTGATCCAGCATTCGCTCGATTTCCGCGATCTTCTCAATCCGGCGAACATGCCTGCCTTCTGAGAATGGCGTATCCAGAAATGCTTCGGCGATCTTCGTGATCTGGTCCTGGGCAAGCAGATCAGTCCCCAGGCAAAGCACATTGCAATGGTTCGCGTCGCGAGCCACCCTCGCCATCACTTCATCGTGCACGACGGCGGCCCGGACGCCGCGAAATTTGTTGGCGCAAACACTCATCCCGATACCGCTGGAATCCAGAAGTATCGCCGCATCCACTTCGCCGGAGGCGACGGCGCGGGCCGCGAGAATCGCATAGTCCGGGTAGTCACACGCAGTGGTGGAATCGCAACCAAGATCAACAAGCTCATACCCGCGTGCCTTAAGAACGGGGAGGATCTTCTTCTTATGCTCAAACCCGCGATGATCGCAGGCCAGCGCCACCTTCATTTCCGCTCCTGGTGTGTCATGTGATGATCTTATCCTCTTTCAGCCGAATGCGAATCAACCCTTCCATCTTCTGCGCAAGGGAGCGATAAGTACCCACATCCGAGCCGATGGGATCCTCAATATCACCCGCCGGATCCAGTGGTCGCACCTTATCCGCAACAGCCGGCGACATCATCTCAATCGCGCGGGCGTGGGCGCTGCCCATCGCGTAGACGACGTCGGCAGTATGTAGAAGCTCGGGCGTCAGCGGCTGGGAACGATGCCGTGCCAGATCCGCGCCCATGCCGGAAACCGCTTCCACCGCCTGCGGCGTCGCACGTGTACCAGGCAGCGCGTAAACCCCCGCCGACGCAACCACGTAGCCGCGAACTTCCAACTGCTGTTCAGTCGTACCCAGCGATTCGGCCACGATTTTTCGCGTCAGCGCCTCGGCCATTGGCGAACGGCAGGTGTTGCCGCTGCAGACGAATAGCACCGACGTGCGCAACAGCCGTTCGATGATGCGCTCATCAAAAACGCCCGTGCGGACCACTTCGTACCGATCCTCGTGCACGCGCAGGAGCGTCGAGGGCTTGCTGTAGCGCGTCGGGCCGGCATCCAATGCAAGATCAATGTCGACCGTGGCCGGATCCATGTCACGCGGCAACTGCGAGGACACGTCCGCGAGTCGCATCATCGCCAGCGGAGCATTCACCCGCCGCGCGACATCCGCAAATACGGGGTGGTCAGGGCACCGGAGTGTGATATCGCCGTTTTCGTAAACCGTGCGTTCCTCAATGCCCAGGCGCTCGGCGACTTCGCGGCGTCTGGCTTCGCTCACGGGGAACACCAGCCCCACCGGGCCCGGCCAGAGCTTTTTGACCAGTCGTTGCCCGAGCGGACTTGGGTCTGAAACGTAAT
>JACMML010000242.1 GCA_014379105.1 Phycisphaerae bacterium | reverse complement strand
GATCCGCCTTCTTCGATCGCACGGGCGGCGCCGAAAATTCGCTTGGGCTTCTGCAATGCGTTGGCATCAACGCCGCCGGTTAGAATCTTGCCGGAGTGCGGGACTTCGGTGTTGTAGGCGCGGGCCAGACGCGTGATCGAGTCGAGCAGGACGACGACGTCTTTACCAAATTCCACGAAGCGCTTGGCTTTCTCCATCACCATCTCGGCGACCTGAATGTGGCGGCTCGCCGGCTCGTCGAACGTGCTGCTGACGACTTCTCCCTTGGTATTGCGGCGCATGTCCGTCACTTCTTCGGGACGCTCGTCGATCAGCAGAATGATCAGAATCACTTCCGGGTGATTGGCGCTGATGCTGTTGGCGATCTTCTGGAGCAGAACCGTCTTACCGGTACGCGGCGGCGCGACGATCAGCATGCGCTGACCCTTGCCAATCGGCGTGACCAGATCGACGATTCGCATGTTCAATTCCTTCGGCTCATCCGCACGCTCAAGCACCAGCCGGCGGTTGGGGTGGATGGGCGTCAGGTCTTCGAAGTTGGTGATGTCGGTGATGCGCTCGGGGTCTTCGCCATTAATGGCTTCGACGCGTAAAAGCGCAAAATATCGCTCGGATTCCTTCGGCGGACGAATCTGACCCTGCACCACATGCCCATTGCGCAATCCGAAGCGGCGGATCTGGCTGGGGCTGATGTAAATGTCGTCCGGGCACGGGAGATAGTTGTATTCCGGGCTGCGCAGGAAGCCGAAGCCGTCGGGCAATATCTCCAACACGCCTTCGCCGAACATCATGCCGTTCTGGCGGACGCGCGAGCGAAGGATCTGGAAGATCAGGTCCTGCTTTTTGAGCCCGACGTAATCCTGAATTCCCTCTTCCTGCGCAATCTTGTGCAGGCCGACGACTTCCATCTGCTGGAGGTCTTTAATGTAGAGCTTCTGCTGTTTTACGTGCTCGTATTTGGCATTGGTCTCGGCATCAATATGAATGACGTCTTCCCCGCCGCTTTGGGGTCGCGATTCACGCGCCTCCTCGGGCGCGGGCGCTTCAACAACCGCGGTCGCGGCGGGCGATGGCGCTTCTGCGACGGCGTCGCGGGTTTCGGGAATCGAGTTGGATTCCTCCTGCTGTTCGGTATCAGAAGATTGCGAAGGACGGCGGGTGCGGGTGGCCTTAGCCATGTTGGGCTTGCTCCGGTGAGGGGTGGAACTACGCATAAATGGGGTGAAGATCCTCGAGCCAGCACGGCAAACGACCGTGCCTCGGCTCACAATTTTCGGGGTATCTGGAAGAAGGACGTCGCCGCCGACTGGACAATTTGGCGATTAAAAAAATCGCACGTCTCGCCAGCCTGATTGTACGGACGAACTGCCGGTTTTCGCCCGGCGCGCCGGCCGCAACACAGCGGCCTGTGGTCAACTCCTGGTACTAACTCTTAGCTGAGATCGTTCTCTTAATTGATCGTTCTCGTAGATTGATCGGCGTCTGTCGTGCAATCGCAGGACGCATCACTGACTATACGGGCCGACACCCGGCTTTTGTCCACCTGAAAACAACGATAGACATAATAAAAATAGGCCGGTAATCAGCCGATGCTGGGCAGTAAAGTTCAAACGGTTCAAAAGAACTTCGATCGAATGCGGGAGAAAACCACCCGGACTTGACTGCGTGCAGCGTTAACGTCATCGACGTTGCTGATCACATAGTCCGCGATTTGCCGTTTGGTGTCCAGAGGCAACTGGAAATTTTCTCGCCTGGCCAGTTCCTCGGCGTCCCAACCACGGCTTTTCACCCGATCCCGCCTCAATTCCACCGGGCCATCCACAAAAACCACCACGTCGCACTGCTTGTGCAAATCGGTCTCCACCAGCAGCGGAACGTCCCATATCAATGCCTTGATCTGTTGATTCCCGATCGCCAGGCGACTCAGACGCTCGCGCTCGCGGTCCACCAGCGGGTGCACGTACGCCTCGAGTCGAGCACGCTCCTTAGGAACCTGAAAAACGCTGATCGCGATCGCGGCCCGGTTCACCGACCCGTCCGGGTGGAATACCGAATCGCCCCACCAGCCGCGCAAGGTCTTGCGGACCTCATCCCGCGTATAAAGCTGATGCACGACCTGATCGGCATGAAAAACGCTAGCGCCAAGCTCGCCAAACAGGTCGGCCACCATGCTCTTGCCGGAACCGATCCCGCCGACGATGCCGATAATTGGTTTCCCGTCAATCAAACCAACCGAATCGTACAATAAAATGCGCACCTGTCGCATTTGAGGCAGTCTGGTGATGTAAATTGTGTTCTCCGCTGGTGAAATGCGGTGAAGAGGGTTTGCCACAGAGGCACAGAGCGTGGGAGAGCGCGTTTCAAGTTATCGCGGGCGTTCACCACGACGAGATGTAGAGTCAAAAAATTTTCAAAAACACCACATAGTCCGCTCAAAAATCTTGCGAAGTGATCTCCCGTTCTCTGTGCCTCTGTGGCCCACGTGCATTCATTTCGATTTTAAGCGGTGAAGAGGGTTTGCCACAGAGGCACAGAGCGTGGGAGAGCGCGTTTCAAGTTATCGCGGGCGTTCACCGCGACTAGATGTACGAGCCAAAAAAATTTAGGAAAAACACTACGCAGTCTGCACAGAAATCTTGCGAAGCGATCTCCCGTTCTCTGTGCCTCTGTGGCTTACGCGCATTGATTTGAGGCGAAGGAAATATCCCTGTCCCTGGAAATCACATGATCGGCCGGCGGTGTGCCACGCTGATCCAGTTTCCGGATGGATCGCGCAACAGGGCGATATCAGCGCCGGGGTTAAGCCCGCGCTGGCGCTCGAAGTCGATCTTTTCTACGCGAAGTGCTTCCAGGAAATCCGCATAGTGCGGGATCTCCAACACCAGCGGGCGATAATCAGGGCGCTCCGGAGGAACCTCGATGACTTCAAACAGGATCAACGCGTTTTCGCCGCGGTAGACGATCCGATCGGCGCTCACGCCGCGGCGGGCGAGGATCGGGTTCGCGGCGTCGGCGGGAACCCGCTCGAACTTCAACAGGCCGACGTAAAACGCGTCCAGCTCCACCTCGTGGCCGGCGATCGCGAACAAGCGCACGTCGTCAATCGCAATCACCCGCACCGGCGGCAACGCCGGCATGAACGGCCGGGGATCGCGAAGCGGGGTGAAATCGATGCTGGAGGGCTCTAGTTCCATCGCTTCTCTCAATTTGCTACTATATTCCGATGGGGCTGCTGATATTGAAGAATCCAAGATTGCCGGATTTAGAGCCCTTTGAGGTAGAGGCCTTGGCGGATACGGGTGCTGTACACCTGTGCATCCCCGAGACGGTGCAGCTTCGGCTCCGGCTGGAAGCAAATCAGACAAAAACGGTGACGTTGGCGGACGGTTCGCAGCGGCAGGTGCCGTATGTCGGGCCGGTCGAGGTGCGGTTCAAGAACCGCACGGGTTATGTCGGCGCGCTGGTCATGGGCGATACGGTACTGCTGGGCGCGATCCCTATGGAAGATATGGATCTGGTCGTTCTCCCGCTGGAACAGCGAGTGGATGTCAATCCGAGAAGCCCGGACATCGCGACATCAATGGCGATGCCGAACATCTAGTCGCCTTGGCACCGAATCTGTTGTCGAATTCGCGCTATCTTTTTTCAAGGACCTCAAAACCCCGCACGGTCTCGTCTGGTGCGATGATCGAGCGTCCACGCCGCGACAGAGACAGTCCAATTGCGGTCAAAATCATCGCTAACGCCCATGCGGGAACACCTGCACCAATTCTCATTGTCAGTTGCGAAACAGCTGAGAGCACTCCTGCTATGGGCAATAGGAGTATCCCAACACCAAAAACTACCCAGTGGGACACAACCAAAATCCCGCTGATCGCGTCGACTCGAGAATAGTTACGTCTTGCCATTGAAATACAAACTAGAATGCTTGCAAAGAGGGGACCATTAATTGCCCAAAAGATAAGACTGTACGCGCCTCCGCCAACAAAAAGCCCTATACCTATGGACCGAGATTCTGCTCGCGTCATTCCCCAGGCATCGCCATTAGTTATGACCGGAAGAAACAGAGAAATAACGAACAAGATATAAGCAGATATGAGCAGAATTAATACAGGCTTCCGGGGTCGTGAAATCACTGGCGCAGACCTATTCCTGTGTAGCGAATCAGGGGACTCCCAAATTACTGAAGGCCGGTTGCTCACTTCACCTCCTGCCAATTCTTCCCCCAGCCGACCTCCACATCCAAAGGCACCTTGAGCGTCATCGCCGAGGTCATTTGTTCTCGGACAAACGCGGCTTGCAGTTCGGCGCTGGCGTCCGGTGTTTCGAAGACCAGTTCGTCGTGGACTTGCAGCAGCATCTGGAGGGGGCGATGTTCGGCGCCGATGGCGCGGTGGATGTTGACCATCGCGATCTTGATCAGATCCGCGGCGCTGCCCTGGACGACGCTGTTGATCGCGATGCGCTCGGCGGCGTTGCGCTGGGCGACGACGCCGCTTTGGATATCGAACACCGGGCGGCGGCGTCCGGTGATGGTGGCGACGTAGCCGTCGGAGCGGGCTTTCTGGACGCACTCGTCCATGAATGTGGCGATGCGGGCGAATCGCTTGTTATACGCCTTGATCAGCTCGGCGGCGGCGCTGATGGACATGCCGTCGATCCGCCGCGCGAGCCCTTGCGCGGTCACGCCGTAGATGATGCCGAAATTGACGATCTTCGCCTGGGCGCGCTGGTCGCGCGACACGTCTTCGACCTTCACGCCGAACACCTCCGCGGCCACGGTCGCGTGGACGTCGTCGCCGCGCGCGAACGCCTGCATCAGCGCGGGCTCTTCCGAAAGGTGCGCCAGCATGCGCAACTCGATCTGCGAGTAGTCGGCCGTCAGCAGCACGTTGTTGGCCGGATCGCGGGGAATAAATGCAAGCCGAATACGGCGGCCTTCATCGGTGCGGATGGGGATGTTCTGCAGGTTCGGGTCGCTCGATGACAATCGGCCGGTCGCGGCGCCGGTTTGGTTGAAGCTCGTGTGAACATGCCCGTCGCGCTCCGACGCGTGATCCGCCAGCGCATCGAGATACGTCCCCTTGAGCTTCACCAGTTGTCGGTATTCCAGCACCAGCTTTGGCACGGGATGATCCCCGGCGAGGCGCTCCAGCACCTCGATATCCGTGCTGTACCCGGTCTTGGTTTTCTTGCTGGATCGCAGCTTCAGCCGAACGAAGAGAATGTCGGCCAGTTGCTTGGGAGAATCGATATTAAACGGCTCGCCGATGACGGCGAAGATCTTCTCGCGGAGTTCTTCGATACGGATGCCCAGCGCCGCCGACTGCTCCTTCAGCACGTCCGGATCGATCGCGATGCCGGCCGCCTCCATGTCCGCCAGTACGTCGATCAACGGCAACTCGATCTGGTCATGCAGCTTGCGAAGCTCGGGAATCGCATCGAGCTTGGCTGTCATCATTTCGTATAGTCGCCAGGCGATGTCCGCGTCTTCGCCGGCGTAGTGGGTGATCGTTTCCAGATCGACGCGGTTCATCGAAATCTGATTTTTCCCGGTGCCCAGAAGCTCGGTCGTGGGGATTTTCTGGAAATTCAGCAAGTCCAGCGCCAGCCGATCGATTCCGTATTGAATGCGCGATGCGTCGACCAGGAACGCCGCGACCATCGTATCCATCCGCACGCCTGCGACCCTCACGCCGGCGATGCGCATGGACTGGATGTCGTACTTGATGTTGTGCCCGACCTTGCCGATGGATGCGTCTTCCAAAATGGGACGCAGCGCCGCCAGCGTCGTGGCCGCATCCAGCACCATCGCGCCCGCCGGGCCGCACAGCGGGAGGTACGATCCGGTTCCGGACTGCCAGGAGAAGCTCATGCCGACGACATTGGAATCGCATACACGCAAGCAATCGGTCTCGGTATCGAATGCAAAAACCGGCTGCCGTTTGAGCGATGAGATCAGTGCGTCCAGCAGTTCCGGCGTATTGACCAGCGTGTAGTGGTCCCGCCGGCTCGTCTGGCGCTGCAGCGGCGCGGGCCCCGGAGCGTCGGGCGAGTCCGGCGTGTCCAGAAAATCAAATAGCCCGCCCCCGCCAGTGGACGCGGGCGTGGGCTTGGGCTGAGGAGGCGGCGGTGGGCGCAGGGCATCGACCTTGCCGAGCAATCCGCGGAAATTCAGCTCGATCAGGTGTTTGGAGAGCGCATCGAGATTCAGCCCGGTAAACCGGCACTGCTCGGCGGACCACTCGAACGGCACCTCTCGATGCAGTGTCACCAGCCTGCGCGACAGCTCCAGCTGGTCGCCATGGGCGATGAAGTTCTCACGCATTTTGGGCGTGAGCTTGTCCACATTCTCCAGAATCCCCGCGACCGATCCGAACTGCTGAAGCAATTTGACAGCCGTCTTCTCACCGACGCCGGGGATGCCGGGGACATTGTCAATCGCATCGCCCATCAGCGTCTGCACCTCAACCGCCTGCTGCGGCGTGTAGCCGATCTTGGCGACCATCTTCGGCACGTCGATCACCTCGTTGGCCTGCACGTCGTACATGTGGACGCAGTCATTGAGCAACTGACGAAGATCCTTGTCCTTGCTGACCAGAAACACCTCGTACCCCTGCGTGCAAAGCTGCGACGCCATCGTGGCGATAAGATCGTCGGCCTCGAAACCGGGCTTGACGAACAGCGGCACGCCCGCGTCGCGAACGATTTGCAGAATCCGCTGCTCCTGCGGATGAAAATCGTCCGGCGGCGGCGTGCGATTGGCTTTATAGGCCGGGTAGAAATCCTTGCGAAACATGGATTCGTCGCCGGAATCGATCACCATCGCCAGATAATCCGGCTTCCGCTGCTCGATCAGGTTCATCAGCATCTGCGTGAAGACGTAAGTTGCTTTAGTCGGCTCGCCGGTGGGGGAAGTCAGGTCGCGGAACGGCGCGAAATAGGCGCGGTATATATGCGCGTGGCCGTCCAGAATGTAAAAGCTTTTGGGCATCTGGCGTGAGTCTATGCGGAAGGTATGCGACGTGCGACGATTCGAAACGCGGGCATTGCGCGGTTTTTGGGCGTGCCCGACGCGCAGTGCTTCGCTTCGCGACAGTCCTGCGTAGCCAATCAGCAGCCGCGCGAAAGTCCAACGGCATTTTTCGCGTCATATCTGCGAATCGAGAAAACTTTAGAGAATAAATCGTCTGGCATCCGGATTGATATATCTAATTCGTCGTCATCAAGGTGGTGACGATGGGTGACCGAAAGTCACTCGAACATCATGGAGCGCGGTTGGTTCCCACGGGCGGTGTCGCTCGACCGGCGGTCGGTCGAGCGACACACCTGCCCGGGGCTTTTTTCGTTTATAGATCGCCTGAATTCCCTCATCTCCCCCAGACACTGCTCGCATCGCTACGCAATCTCGTGCCAACGTCGCTCGTCTCTTCACATTCAAGTCCGCCCTTCCCAATCGACATCGCATCGCTTTCGGTCCCACATCCACAGAAGATCTGAACGTCCCCCGAGGCCGCCGATCGTCGTATAGTCATTGAGCTATCAACGACCTGATCGACATGACCACCACCCCCACCCAAGTTACCTCCATCCTCACCCGCACCAGCGGTTACCTGGAATCGGTGGCGTCGCACTCGCTTCAGCCGTATCGGGGTTGCGCGCTGGGGCACTCGCTATGTGGTGTGGCGTGCTACGTCCGGCACAACAGGTTCGTCACCCACGGACGGGAATGGGGCGATTTTGTCGAGCCGAGGATCAACGCGGCCGCGATGTACCGACGTCAGTATCCTCGCGAGCGGATGTGGGCTCGGGGGAGGTCGCGGGGGAAATTCTGCGTCTTCCTATCCAGTTCGACCGAGCCGTTTCAACCCGCCGAGACGAAGTATGGTGTGACCCGGTCAGTGCTTGAAGCGATGGGCGAACTTCCGCCCGACGAGTTGATCGTGCAGACGCATTCACATCGCGTGCTCGACGCGGCGGACGTGCTTTGCCGGGTGAAGTCAGTCTGCCAGGTGCGCGTACATATCAGCATCGAATCGGATCGCGAAACGCTTCCGGGACTGCCCAAGCCGGCCTCCCCCGTGGAGCGACGCGTGGCGGCGGGCTTGGCTTTGCGAGACAAAGGCATCTTCACGGTCGCGACGGTCGCACCGCTGTTGCCGATCGAGAATCCTGAGTGTTTTTTCGCGAGCCTGCAACCTGCGTTTGATGCGGTCGTCATCGACCACTTCATCGGCGGCGACGGATCGGCCAGCGGCTCGCGGACCCGCCGGACTGCGCTGCCACAGAGGATGGCGCTGGTGGAGCCGGCGTCGGTGACGCTTGCGTATCGCGACCAGATCGTCGCGGCCGCGCGGAATTTCTTCAACCAGGTGGGGGTCGGATGCGCTGGGTTCGCCGGGGTTTATTCGGCGTGAACGCTTTGCCGCGCAGAGTCGGTACTCCGTGACGAAAATCGCGAACTACGCTGGCATTTCAGCGCTGGAATGGGGGAACTTTATACAAAGCCCGCTATACTGAGAAATGTATGGCGAAGCGAGGCAATGTAGCGCAACTCCCGGGTGTTCACGAGTCGTCCCACACGTCTCAGGTGTCGCAATCTGCGCCACAACTTGTCGTGCAACCGATCAAGCGGGAGGTGGGTGGCGCCGTGCCGGTGCGGGCGCGAAACCCGATTCGCGGCAAGTCCAAGGACGCACCGCCGCCGGGATCACGGACGCCGGAATCCGGCAATGGCAATCCCGATACGGTTCAACAGCCGGCGCCGCCGCCGGATTTTTCCACGCGCCAGCCGATGCTGTTTGAGTGCGGGTGGGAGGTCTGCTGGCAGCTCGGCGGCATCTATACCGTGCTGCGGACCAAAGCCCGCGCAATGCAGGAGCGCTGGGGCGATCGCTACTTCCTGATTGGCCCGTACAACCCCACTACCGCCGCCACCGAATTTGAAGAGACGCCGTCCGAAGGGCTGGTGCGCCAGGCGCTAGACAAGCTGCGCGAGCAAGGCATCCCCTGCCATTACGGCCGCTGGCTCGTACCGGGTCGGCCGAAGGTGATTCTGCTCGATTACCGCGCCCGCTTCGGCCGGCTCGGGGATGACAAATATCTGCTTTGGAACGACCACGGCATCGGAACCGACGCCTCCGACGGCGAAGTCAATGAAGTCGTCGCGTTCGGTTTCACCGTGACCGAGTTTTTCCGATCCATGGCGCAGGTCGCGCCGGGTCAGAAGATGCTCGCCCATTTCCACGAGTGGATGGGCGGCGTCGCGGTCCCACGCATCGCGCACGAGAAGCTGCCGGTGACCACCGTCTTCACCACCCATGCGACGCTCCTGGGCCGCTATCTTGCATCAGACAATCCGGGGTTCTACGACAATCTGCCGTATTTCAACGGCGACGAACAAGCCGCGAAATACCAGATTCTCCCGCGCCATCTGATCGAAAAAGCCGCCGCCCACGCGAGCACGGTCTTCACCACCGTCTCCGACGTCACCGGCTACGAAGCTGAAAAACTGCTCGGCCGCACGGCGGACGTGATTGTCCCCAATGGCCTGGATATCCGCCGATTTGAAGCGCCGCACGAATTCCAGCACGAGCACAACCAGATCAAGGCCACGATCCATAAATTCGTGATGGGGCATTTCTTCCCCAGCTACAGCTTTGACCTCGAGCGAACGCTCTATTTCTTCACCAGCGGCCGGTACGAATATAAAAACAAGGGCATCGATATTTTCATCGAGGCACTGGCGAAGCTGAATCACCGGCTGAAGCAGATTCCAAATCCGCCAACCATCGTCAGCTTCATCGTCACCCGCGCCGCGATCAAGAACATCAATATTGATGCATTGCAAGGCCAGGCAAGCCTGTGCGAGTTGCAGAAATTCTGCGAAGGTCTGCAGGACGAGTTCGGCCGCCGGATTTTCTTCGCCGCCAGCACCGGACGTGACTTGCAGCGCGGCGACCTGATCGACGAAGAGGTGCAGATCCGGCTGAAGCGCTTCACCAACGCGATGCGCACGCATCGCCAGCCATTGATCGTCACGCACGATCTGGTCGACGACGCCGGCGATCCCACCCTTAAGCACCTGCGCCATCGCGGCCTGCTCAACAGCCCCGACGACCCGGTGAAAGTCGTCTTCCACCCCCAGTTCGTCACCGCCACCAGTCCGCTGATCGGTCTGGACTACGACCAGTTCGTGCGCGGCTGTCACCTGGGCGTGTTCCCGAGTTATTACGAGCCGTGGGGCTATACGCCGATGGAGTGCATCGCATCCGGCGTGCCCGCGGTGACGACTGACCTGGCCGGCTTCGGCAGCTATGTAAAGCAGCACGTCGATCGGCCGCACGAGCATGGCATCACGGTCGTGCATCGCCGCAACAAGAGCTTCGACCAGGCCGCCGATGAACTCGCGGACTACATGATGTATTTCGCCAGCCTCCAGCGCCGCCAGCGCATCGAGCTGCGCAACAAGACCGAGGCGTTCTCCGACCAGTTCGACTGGGAGCAACTCGCCAAGCATTACCACCAGGCGCATGACTTGGCGCTGGAGCGAACGAACACGGCGCAGCAATCGGGCAAAGTCGAAGTGCGGATGGTTTGAATTGGTAAATCTGAATGACGAAGTCCGAAATCCGAATCAAAACCGAAGTCTGAATGACGAATGATGGAACCTTCGTCTTTCGATAATCGTAGAGATTCCGGCTTCGACATTCGTCATTCGGATTCTCTGTCATGTATATCGATCCGCTCTTTGCCTACGCGAACTACGCCGAGGCCTGCCTCTGGACGGCGCTGGGCATCGCGGCGATCACCAAGCGAAACAGCACGGCAAGTATAGTTCTCGGCTGCGCTCTGCTGATCTTCGGCGTCAGCGACGTTATCGAGGCGAACACCGGTGCGTGGTACGAGCCGTGGTGGTTGTTGGTTATGAAGACGGCATGTGTGGTTTGCATCCTCCTATCCGGCCGAATGGTGCTCAGGAGACGCCGCGAAAATGCTTGTCACGCGCAACAGCCCGTTTAGCGCCGCATCTCGATGCGGGTGCGTTGTCCGCATGCGGGACGTGGCAAAATGACGCGAATCCGCCGAAACCGGCCGCCATTCCCTTCCTGGTTCCACACAACCCCCCGCACAGCGTATAACAATCCAGCTATGCCAATGTACGAATACACCTGCCGCAAGTGCGGCCATGGGTTTGAGAAACTGGTCAAAACGATGTCCGGGGCAGATCGAGTCAGCTGCCCGGAATGCCAGTCGAAAAAGACCGAGCGGCAGTTCAGCGTCTTCGCGGTCGGCGCCGACGGTGGAAAATCGTCATCCGTCCCCCAGCGCGGATGCGGCCGGTGCAGTGAACCGGGCGGATGCGGGATGAATTAGGAATCGTTGCAACCGCGAAGTCGCGATGGCGCGAAGAAAAGCACGAAGGAAAGTCGGATAACTATTTTCATTCTTCTTCGCGATTCCTTCGCATCATCGCGTCTTCGCGTCGTCTGCTTATTTAGGAATATCAGCTTTGAATAGTCGTCGTCTCATCATTTTCATCCTCGTCGCCGTGGCCGGCTGTACGCCCGACGCTTATCGCGCCGATGCTGATCGGCAGGTGCAGAAGCTGATCCGTGAGCGACAGGCGGATTCCACCGGCTACACGCCAACCGTGGATGTCGAGCCGACGACTCAGCCCCAGACGACGAAAAAGTCTTACACCTCGGTCCCGCTGACCGACACGCCCCCCGGCGACGCGATCCCGATGCGCCGGTTGAGCTTCACGCTGCCGGCCGCTCCTGCGGGCCCGCCAGCACCGCCGGAAACCGCGCTGCCGGACGTGGACAGCGAAATCTTCGCCAGCGCCCAGCAGGTGCAGCGCGCCCGGCTCGAATACGGGCCCCCTTCCGAAGTGGGCAGGGTCGTCAAGCTCGATCTGTTTGCCGCGATCTCGTACGCGGTGCAGAACGGGCGGCAATACCAGAGCGAGATGGAGCGGCTCTATCTGGCCGCGCTGGACGTTACGCTGGAGCGTCACCTCTTCACACCCCGCCCGTTCGCGACGACCGAGGCGCGCTACACCGGCGGACAATCGGATGTGGATTATCGCTCGGCGTTTACCGTGACCCAGCGCGCCGGCGTCCGCCAGCGTCTGCCGTATGGCGGGGAGATCGTCGCGCAGGGGCTGGTCTCGTTCGTCAATGCGCTCAATGACAACGTCACCGACGGAGAAGACGCACAACTCGCGATCGATGGCACGATCCCGCTTCTACGCGGCGCCGGCCTGGTGAATCTTGAAGGACTGATCTCCAGCGAGCGCGAACTGATCTACGCCACGCGCGGGTTTGAAACATACCGCCGTACCTACGCGGTCGATGTGGCGGCGCGATATTTCCGCGTGCTGACGCGCTATCAATCGCTGCGCAACCGATTCATCAATTTCCGCAATCTGCTCGACCTGGTCGACCGATCCGAAAACCTGTTCGCGGCCGGTCGTGTCACAGCGCTGGAAGTGCAGCGTGCGCAGCAATCACTGCTCAGCGCCGAGGACCTGCTCAACACGGCGCAGTTGAACCTGCAGACCGATCTGGACGATTTTAAGACCGTCATCGGCATGCCGGTTGAGCAGCCGCTGGACCTGGTGCCGGTGGATGTCGAGGTATCGGAGCTGGATGCGGCGCTTGGCAATCCCGAGGCGATGGCCCTGATTTATCGCCTTGATCTCCAGACCGCCCGCGACCGGATCGATGACGCGCGGCGCGGCGTGAGCATCGCGCGTAACGACCTTGGCCCATCGCTCGATCTCTCGCTCGGCGGCACGATGGGAAACCAGGACAGCGCCCGTGCCCGCCGTGTTGATTCGCGAACACTGGAATACAACGCCGGTCTGACGCTGGACCTGCCGATCGATCGGCTCGCGGAGCGAAACGACTATCGCCGGTCATTGATCAGTCTCGACCGCGCCCAGCGTGAGGCCGTGGACCTTCAGCAGAATGTGCTCGCGGACGTGCGTGCCGCCGAGCGCGGGATCAGATCGGCGCAACAGTCATTGAACATCCAGCGCCGCGGCATAGACGTCGCCCGCAAGCGCCTCGAGGCCGCTAATGATTTTCTACTTTTGGGCGTTGCAACAAGCTCGCGCGACGTCGTCGAAGCACAGGCTTCGCTGCTCAACGCGCAAGACGCGTTCGATCGCGCCCGCGCGGACCTGACAATCCAGATGCTTCAATTCCTGCGCGACACCGGAACCTTGCGCCTCGATCCCGGCGCTGGTGCGCTAGGGATCGCGATGAAGCGCGAGTGAAGTTGCCCACTCGGTAAATAAAGTCATGCTACAACGTGGCACGGGCTTCCAGCCCGTGAGCTGCCAGATGAACACGGGCTGGAAGCCCGTGCCACAGAAAAGCACGCGTTTTGATCAGAAGCTCGCCAGCGCCTCGTCGCGTGTGACGACGATCGTGAAAAGTCGCTCCATGCTGCTGGTTTTGATCACACGCTCCAGCGCCGGGCCGATCTGGCACAGTGCGAGCTTGCCGCGCGAGGCGCGAACCTTGGCGCGCAGGTTGACCAGCATGCCCAGCAGCGCGCTGCCGAAGTATTCGGCGCCCGAGAGATCGACGATCCACCGCGCTTCGCCGCTGGAAACAACCACCGCGCTGAGCTGCTCGTTGATGGAGTCAAACTCGATGGCCTCGATGTTCGCGGGCAGAACGAGCTCGACGACGTTAGCGCCCGTGAGCGGCACAATTGAGAAGCGTGGTAGCTGGGGTGCGTGCATGGGTTAACGCAGTTGTAGCGTATCGGAGTCAAACGTGATTCCCAATGGAATGATTTCGACTGCGCGCCGTTCGCCCGCCCGGACGACCGTACCGGCGCGCCACGCCGCGTGACCACAGGCGCGGGCGGCGGTCAGCGCCGCATCGACAGCGCTGGCGGGCACCATCGCCGCGAAACCGACGCCCATATTATATGTGCCATACATTTCACGTGCTTCCAACCCGGCGGCGCCGGCGATAAACTGGAATACCGGCAATGGCTCGGTCACGTTGTCGATTCGATAGACAAAAGGCTCGGCCAGCCGCATCAGTTTGCGCCAGCCGTGCCCCGTGACGTGCGCGACGTAGTGCAGCGGCACGCCTTGCAATTGACAGGTTCGGACGAAATCGACGTAGATCACCGACGGATCGAGCAATCCTTCACCGAAGCTCCGTCCGTCCGTCATCTTCGCCAGATATCCCTCCGGGTGCTCGGCGGCGATCTTGCGGCAGAGCGTCAGCCCGTTGGTCTGCACGCCAGAGGAAGCGAGGAAGATGATCGCGTCACCATTTTCGACGCGGCCGACGATGCGATTGGATTTTGGTGCGATTCGCCCCACCGCGCTCCCGGCCAGCACGATCGCGGCCGACTCCACGATGCCTTTGAGCGTCGGCGTCTCCCCGCCGCCCCACACCGCGCCGGCGGTCCGGCAGCCGTCGGCGAAACCCCGCGCCAGCTCGGCGGCGCGCAGCTCGTCGGCAAACCATTCGCTGTCTCCCACGGCCGCGTGCATCGCCACGCTGATCGGCAGCGCGCCGCAGGTGATCAGATCATTGACGATCGTCGCGACCGTATCGATCGCGATCGCGTGATAGAAACACCTGCCCGTCAGCGTCGCCATCGCATCGGCGACCAGGTTCTTCGTGCCCAATCCTTCTTCGACGTGCGCCAGGTAGTGATCGTCGGCCTCGATCAGGTACGCGCTTTCGCCGCGCGTCGATTCCGGTTCGCGATACCCGTGGGCCGCCAGGCTGCCGATGGTCGTGCGCGCCGCCTGCTGGGCGGCGCGCTTAAAAGAATCGAGCCGGTCATAGTTCACCCCGGCGGCGGCGTATGCGGAGTCGGTCATTGGCGTTCGTTGTAGGAGCGTCCGGGAAATTGGTCAAACGGGATGGGGTTTGGTGTATGGGGACAGGGGCTTGGGGGTGCGGTCGCACTCGGGTGTGTTCTTGATGGGCTATCCAGTGCTGGCGGCGATTCTATAATGCCGGGATGCGGAAGCTGGCGTTCTCGTCTAATGCGTTTAAGAAAAACACGCTCGCCGAGGCGATCGATTCGATCAGTGCGATCGGCTACCGCGGCGTCGAGCTGATGGCCGATCTGCATCACGCGTGGCCGCCGACATTTGACGCCGCGCGCCGTCGCGACGCGCAGAAGCAGCTTGCCGATCTGGGCCTGGTGGTCAGCAATGTCAACGCATTCACGTGCTTCGTGCAGGGGGATACTTATCACCCGACATGGATTGAGGACGAAGCCAGGCTCGTCCAGCTTCGCGTGGATCACACCATCCGATCACTCGAAATGGCGCAGGAGTTTGGCGTGACGACGCTCTCGATCCAGCCCGGCGGGCCGACGATCGGAATGCCGCTGAGCCGCGAGCAAGCCGAGGAGCGATTCGCCGAATCGCTTTCCGAGTGCGTGGATACGGCCCGCCGCTGTGGGGTAGTAATTGCGATCGAGCCGGAGCCGGGGCTTTTGATCCAGACCGCGCAGGAATATCTCGATTTCAAGAACCGCTATTTTCCTGATGAAGCCGCGGTGCGGATGAACTGTGATATCGGCCACCTGTTCTGCGTCGGCGATGATCCGGCCGGCGTCATCCGCGCGATGCCCGGGCAGATCGCGCATGTTCATCTGGAAGACATCGGCGCGAATCACGTCCACCAGCACCTCACCCCCGGCAAAGGCGTCATCGACTTCGCCGGCATTTTCGCGGCACTGGACGCGGTGGGGTATGACCGATGGGTGACAGTGGAGCTCTACCCGTACGAGACCACCGCCGCCGGCGTCGCGGAGGCGGCGTGGGAACATCTGGGGACGGTGGTGGAACTGTGAAACTCCCGCTTACAACCGCATCGCACCGTCACTGCGCCTGCGGAAGAGAATTCGAATGCGGTGCTGACACGGATACGGGCGTCGACGACTGCTGGTGCGCGAAGCTGCCGATGGTGCTTCCGATTCCGACTGACAGGCAGACAACGTGCCTCTGCCCGGATTGCCTGACAACATATATCGATGCCAATAATTCGCGCGGCAACACTATCAATTTGGAAGTGCCTCGAACCGTGCGCCAACCTACGCCCGAGTGAGCAGCTGCACGAGAATCAATCCACACACGAATAGCCACACCGCCTGGCACACGGCGTAGAGTGCGTTGACCCACACCACTTTCGCCATTCGCACGCGCGAGCGGCGCAGGCAGGAAAGCCCCGCGCCGACTGCGATTAGCAGCGCGATCCAATCCAAGGCCGCGGACGAAACCAGAGCGCGGCGCGTGAGAAGCAGGTACAGCGTCCAGATCACCGTCGGCAACGCGAACGCCAGCACAATCACCCACAGGGCATCCGGTGACTTCCGACGCGGTCCGTCCGGGTTGAGTTTCGGAAGCTGTTGTTCAGGCATAGTGAGAGTTTCTTCCCCGGAGTCGATTTATCCAGTCCACAATATTTCCAGTTCGCTGATCCGGAAATAGCCGTTACAGGTCCCATAGGTATTACGCTTCGGGCATTCGGGTAAGGGAAACGCCCTTTTCTTAATATATTTCGCCTATTCGATAACGGACGTGAGGATTGGGGGGATATTTTTGCTTCGTGCGTTGCCTTCTGCGGCGGCGTATTCGACGTCTGGGGTAAGAAAGGGAAGTGACATGAACATGAATGAGATTTCGCAAATTGAGCGTCCGCAGCCGAGTGTGCTCCGTATTGGTCAGCGCACCAGCGGCTTCGGAACTGCAACCCGGATCATCGCCGGAGGGAAGAACTTGATGTCCCTTAGTCTGGCTCGCCAGGCTCGGCCGTTGAGTGCTTCGGGCAGTGCAATCCGCAATACGGATGCACGCACCGGCGGCCGCACGATCACCGCATTTGGCGTTGCTCGCAATAGCGCACGGACGACCCTCTCCGAGGGATCGATCGTCACTACCCGCACCGGCGTACGCCGTGGCGCGATGAATGTCGCGGCCAATCGCACGCCCGGCAGCTTCGCCAACAGCGCCTTCTCGATCGGCACGCCGTCGAGCGTTGCTGCGAGTCGCGTTGACGGCTCGTCGTCGACGAGTAGGCAGCTACAGACCAGCCGCTTTGTATCAACCCAGGCAGGCTCGGCGAACGTAAGCGACCGGACGAAGCTCGGCCTGGCCGACGCGACGCCGGATCGCAGCGGCCGAAGCCTGTCGATGTCGGAGGCACGCGCCTTACTCACCGGCGACGTCGTCATCCGTTCACGGGCGGCTTAATTCCATCAGCAACTGCTCTGGCGATCGCGAGTCATATCTGGCTCGCGATCGCCGGGCGTCTGCGGTTTGAGGAACAGGAGAACACGTGAAATCGAAACAGCATTCCGAATTTCAGACGCTCGAACCCCGCCGGCTCATGGCCGCTGTGCCGCTTGGCGGTTCCACGGTGAACTTCGGCACGGGCACGCAGCTGCGCATCACTGGCACGGTCAATACCGATACGATCGTGCTCAGCTACGACGGCGCGAGCTATAACCTCAGCACAGGCACCGGCTACAGCCGCGCGTTCTCCGGCTCGTTCAATTCCATCCGCATCACCGGCGGCAAAGGGAATGACTCAATCACCATTGATAGCTCGGTGACAATCCCCGCCTACCTGCTCGGCGAAGACGGCAACGACCGCCTTTATGGTGGATCGGGCAACGACAATCTCACCGGCGGTGCGGGTAACGACACACTCACCGGAAATGCCGGCCGCGACACGCTGATCACCGTCGGCGGCGGCACATCCGATGTCTCCAACGGCGGCGAAGATAGCGATTTCTTCTGGGTCGACCCGAATGTGACCGAAGTTATCGACGCCGATTCGGCCGAGATCAGCGCGCGGGCGGTGAACCGTATCAGCGCCTTTGAAACCAGCAAATTCGTCACCGGCACTAAGACGCAGGCGATCACCAAGGAAATCGGCTTCCAGCGCTTCCGCGACCCGGACGCGACCGCCAAGAGCTACGTCTATAAGAAATTTGACGCCAACCCCCTCTTCGCGACCGGCGGACCGACCGCTGACGACGTGAAACAAGGGCAAATCGGCGATTGCTATTTCCTGGCGACCCTCGCGGGCGCGGCTGACGTAAATCCGAACACCATTCGCACGATGATCGCCGACTTCGGCGACGGCACCTACGGCGTGCGCCTGCATAACGGCACGGGCACCGCGAAGTTCTTCCGCGTCGATGGCGATTTGGCGACATCCAGCACGCTCTCAGTTTCTCCGGTCTACGCCAAGCTCGGCGCGGAAAAGAGCCTCTGGGTTGCGGTCGCCGAGAAGGCGTTTGCCTACCAACGGCGCATGCAGGGCTCGTATAAATCGATCAACGGCGGCTGGATGACCGAGGTCTTCACCGCCATCGGCGCGACCGGGCACGCGTCGAAAACCAAGACCGCAACCGCCGACGCGGGCGCGTTCATCGACTGGGTCGAGAACAAACTCGCCGGCGGCGACGTGGTGACGCTCGGCATCCTCACCTACAGCGGCCAGCTGAACCTCGTCAACGGGCACGCCTACACCGTCGATCGCGTCGAAACACTGCCCGACGGCACAAAGCAACTGGTGATCCGCAACCCGTGGGCGGTCGATGGCAATCGCACCGACGACGGCGTGAATGACGGATATGTCACGTTGTCCGCGTCTCAGACATTCGGCAGCATTGATACCTTCGTCAGCGCCCGGGCGGCCTGAGCAAATTGGGCGCACACTTGGGCGCACGGGCAATAACCAGCCACTTCCGACGCACGACCCGCATTCGATCATCCCGATCGGACGCGGGTTGTGACGTTGGCGCACGAATCGGCAAACATCGTCATAATGCGCGCCATGACCGACACCATTGCCGTCTGGGACCGAATCGCCGCGTTCTGGGACGACCACATCCGCGAAGGAAACGATTTTCAGGAAAAGCTGATCATGCCCACGACCGACCGTCTGCTCGGCGACGTGGCCGGGCAGCGAATAATCGATGCCTGCTGCGGCAACGGCAATTACGCCCGCCGGCTCGCGGCGCGCGGCGCGAAGGTGACGGCGTTTGACGGCTCTGGCGTGTTTATCGATCACGCCCGCGCGCGAACAGGAACGGGGACGGATGCGGAAATCAAATATCACGTGATCGACGCCACCGACGAAGCCGCGCTGATGACGCTGGGAGGCGGGAACGACGACGGAAAAGAGCAAAGCCCGTTTGACGCGATTGTCTGCTCGATGGCGATGATGGACCTGGTCACGATCGATCCGCTGCTGCGCGCCGCTCGGCGACTATTGTGCCTTGGCGGACGGTTAGTCTTCTCGGTCCCACATCCGGCCTTCAACTCGCCACGTAGTCGTAGTGTCGCCGAGATGGTCAGTGAAAACGGGCGGCTGCGGCAAAGGTTTGCGATCGCGACCGATTCGTATCTTGCGCCGTACGAAGATCTTTCGCAGGGCATTGTAAATCAGCCCGAACCACACCCGATGTTCCATCGGCCGATCGGGGTGCTGTTGAAATCGTGCTTCGACGCGGGCTTTATTGTCGATGCGTTTGAAGAGCCGGCATTTCCGGAAGGGACATCGAGTAAAAGCGTCTTCTCCTGGGCAAAGCGCCCCGACCTTCCGCCGGCGGTGGTCGTACGATTGAGATAGATGTTTCTAAAATTCGTGGCACGGGCTTCCAGCCCGTGTTTATTTAAGAACATGGGCTGGAAGCCCATGCCACGAAAAATATCGTTTTGCAAACAGAGCTACCTGCGTCTGAGGCAATAGCATGCGGATTCCGATTTTGAGTGACTACGTCCACTGGCTGCACACCCGCTGGCCGGCGGGGACGGTGGAGAAGCTGCCGGTCGTCAATGAAGACGGCTCGACGAATGTCCCGGGCGTCTATGTCGTCGGCGACCTGACCGGGATTCCGCTGCTCAAGTTCAGCGCTGATACTGGCGCGCGGGTGGTCGACACGATCGCCGCGATCGCTAAACCGACGCCGCAACCGGCCGAGGGCGTGCTCGATCTGGTAATCATCGGCGCCGGCATCTCAGGCATCAGCGCGGCGCTACAGGCTCGAACTCGCGGGCTCAGATATAAATTGCTGGAGGCGTCCGAGCGCTTCAGCACTATCGTCAATTTTCCAAAGCAGAAGCCGATCTACACCTACCCCGCCGGGATGAAGCCCGCCGGCGAACTGCACTTTCGCGAAGAGATTCATCCGAAGGAAGCGCTGCTTGAGGACCTGGAAAAACAGGCGAACGGAATCGAGATTGAAAGCGGCCGTGCGACGCAGATTGATCGGATGGGGAGCGAATTGCAGGTCGTGCTCGCCGACAAGCGGACGCTCCGATCGCAGGCCGTGATCGTCGCGATCGGCCGGTCGGGGAACTTTCGCAAGCTGGGCGTGGCGGGCGAAGAATCGGGCAAGGTCTACAACCGCCTGCACGACCCGATGGAGTTCGCGGGCAAACGCGTCCTTGTGGTCGGCGGCGGCGACAGCGCGCTCGAGGCCGCGATCGCGATCGCACAATGCGGCGGCGAAGTCACGCTCTCCTACCGCAAGCCAGAATTCGCGCGACCCAAGCCGGACAACATCGAAAAATTGAACCGACTCGCGGCGAACCCGATGGCGCACGCGCCGATCGAAAAACCCGCCAGCGAACGCGAGACGACCGCCGTCGGCGACTACATGGGCGCCTATCGCGAGCCCGGGAAGCTGAAAGTGGAGATGGCGTCGCAGGTGAAAGAGATTCGAGACGACGCGGTCGTTCTCATCGACCAGAACAAATCCGAACAGACGCTGCCGAATGATGCCGTCTTCGCGATGATCGGCCGCGAGCCGCCGCTGGATTTTTTCCATAAATCCGCCGTGAAAGTGCACGGCGACCGCGGCGCGGCGTGGTGGATCGGGCTGGTGCTGAGCCTCGTGATCTTCACCTTCATCTACCACTGGAAGAAAGGCGGCGTCCATATCCTCGACGTCGCGCCGTTCACGTGGCTCGCCTCGATCGGCAATGTGTGGTCGGACAACCAGTGGTTTCCCTTTAACCTTCCCGACCTGTGGGCCGGGCTCGGCGGGGCATTTGCGGACAAGACGACGCTGCCGGGCACGATGAAGATCAGCGTCGGCGAGCCCGGTTTCATCTACTCGCTGGTCTACTGCATCGCGATCGTCACGTTCGGCATCCGGCGCATCCGCCGGCGCAAGACGCCGTACGTGAAGGCGCAGACGATCACGCTGATGCTGATCCAGTGCGTGCCGCTGTTTCTGCTGCCGTACATCGTGCTGCCGTGGATGGGAAATCTGGGTGCATTCAACAGCGGGCCGCTCAAGTGGCTGGCGGATCAGCTCTTTCCGGTCGTCGGTTACGGTCACGGCCGAGAATATTGGCGGGCGTTCGGGCTGATTCTTGCCTGGCCGCTGTTTATCTGGAACGTGTTCACGGACCAGCCGATGTGGCTGTGGCTGGCGATCAGCCTCGTGCAGACCTTCGTCATCATTCCCGCGATTGTCTATGTCTGGGGCAAGGGCGCGTATTGCGGCTGGATCTGCAGTTGCGGCGCGCTGGCAGAGACGGTCGGCGACGCGCATCGAACCAAGATGCCGCACGGGCCGGGGTGGAACCGGTTCAACATGGTCGGGCAGGTGTTCCTCGCATTCGCGATGCTGCTTGCGGCGCTGCGCGTGCTCGGCTGGATATTTCCCGGCAGTTCCTTCGCGCGCGGCTATGTGTATTTGCTCCAGGACGCGCCGCTGTTCAATTATGTCTGGTTCGTCGATCTCCTGTGGGCGGGCATTCTGGGCGTGGCGTTCTACTGGCATTTCAGCGGCCGCGTGTGGTGCCGGTTCGCGTGCCCGTTGGCGGCGCTGATGCACATCTACGCCCGCTTCAGCTCATTCGGCATCATTGCGGACAAGAAAAAATGCATCTCCTGCAACGTCTGCACGAGCGTGTGCCACCAGGGCATCGACGTAATGAACTTCGCCAATAAAGGCCTCACGATGCAGGACCCGCAATGCGTGCGCTGCTCGGCGTGCGTACAGATGTGCCCCACAAATGTCCTGAGCTTCGGCCGGGTGGACGGTGCAGGTAAAACGATCCGTAAGGACCGAATGCCGGCGTCATTGATGCAGATGCACGACCTGACGATCAACGGCCGCAAGCGGGAACGCTGAATTGGCCACAGAGGCACGGAGACATTTATCCACGAATCTTCACGAATCAACACGAATGAATTCTTTTTCATTAGTGTCAATTCGTGAAGATTCGTGGACAAAGTTTTTTTCTGTGTCTCCGTGCCTCTGTGGCCAATTCATCTTCAACATCTACAAGATCAGCGAAGTTCCCGTCATCGCCGGCGGTTGAGGGAGGGACATCAGGCGCAGCAGCGTCGGGGCGATGTCTGCGAGTCGTCCGTCCTCTTTCAGGCGGGCGCCTTTGAATCGATCATCGACGATGATGATTTCCACGTCGTAGATCGTATGCGCCGTGTGCGGGCCGCCGGTGAGCGGGTCGATCATCTGCTCGGCGTTTCCGTGGTCGGCGGTGACGACGACGCTGCCGCCTTGCCGCTTGGTTGCTTCGATGATCTGCCCGACAAACCCGTCCACCACTTCGCACGCCTTGATGGCCGCTGGCAGTGAACCGGTGTGCCCGACCATGTCGCCGTTGGCGAAGTTCACAATGACCAGATCGTATTGGCCGCTGTTGATCGCGTTCAGCGTCGCCTCTGCGACAGCGGGCGCGCTCATTTGTGGAAACTGGTCGTAAGTCGTCAGCGGCGAGCCATCGGGCAGGAACTTTGGGCTCGCGACGATACCGCGGTCTTCGCCGGGGAAGGGTTCCTCGCGATAGTCGTTGAAGAAAAACGTCACGTGCGGAAACTTCTCGGTCTCGGCGCATCGGAACTGCTTCAGCCCGAGCTTACTGACATACTCCCCAAGAATGTCGGTCATCTTCGGCGGCTTCGGATACGCCACGTGCACCGGGAGCCCCTGCTCGTACGCAGTCATCGTCACGTAATAGAGATCGAGCTTCTTGCCGCGATCGAAGCCGGCGAAGTCGGTCAGGACGAATGCCTTGGTGAGTTCGCGCGGACGGTCGCCGCGGTAGTTGTAGAAGATCACCGAATCGCCGTCGCGGACAGTTGCGCGCGGAGTGACGCCGTCGTCGCTGATGACGCTGGGGGTGACGAACTCGTCGCCGCCGGTACTGGGCTGGGACGGGTTTTCGTAATAGTGCTGGATCGCCTCGACCGGAGTGCGAAAGATCGGTCCCTCGCCGAATGCGATTGCGCGATACGCCTTCTCGACGCGCGCCCAGCGGTTATCGCGGTCCATCGCCCAGAATCGTCCGCTCACCGTCGCCACCTTCCCCACGCCAAGCTCCGCCATCGCCTTCTCGGCGGCCTGCACATAGCGGATTCCGTAGATGGGCGGCGAATCGCGTCCGTCGGTGAATGCGTGCAGGAAAACGCGCGAAAATTCTCGTCTCTGGCACAATAACAGGCACGCGTAGAGATGTTCCAGCAGCCCGTGCACACCCGCATCGCTGACGATGCCGAAGATGTGCAGATTGGTCTCTTTCGCCACGCAGCTGTTGATGGCGGCGTTCAATTCAAAATTGTCAAAAAACTCCCCGCCGCGGATTTCCTTGGTGATGTGGACCGATTCCTGGTTGACGACGCGGCCGGCGCCGATGTTCTGGTGCCCCACCTCTGAATTGCCCATCGTTCCCTCGGGCAGACCGACATCAAACCCGCTGGTGTGAATCAGCGTGCGCGGATAATCGCGCGCGATCGCATCGGCGACCGGCGTGTCGGCCAGCAGCACCGCGTTGGCGTGGTCCCATTCGCTGTATGGGTTCTGTCCCCAGCCGTCACGGATGATCAATACAACAGGTCTGGACATCGAGAATTTTTCCTTTGCGAAGGCCGCGCGATAATAGCGATTGCGCGCGCGGTGTCGAAAGAACACCGACATCGACGATAAAAAACACGCCTGTTGCAAAAAAAATCGCGAAGATTTTCTGGCGCATTTTCGCGCGTGCCTGCGTCGAAATTCGCAGGCGTTTTTGCGGAGGTCGCGTTGTCACAATGCACAAAATGTATCGACATTATCGAATGATTTTTCACGCTTGCTGATGCAACTGCGTTTAGATTGCCGATGTACAGTTGAGAGTCGGACTACACAACATGTAGCGATTTTAGAAAACGCAAGCACAAAAAAACGTTGACTACGGGTTTGTGCATCTTTACATTTGCAATACGAAAGGAGGTGATTTCATTATGGCAAAGAAAGCTAAGAAGGCCGCCAAGAAGACGACCAAGAAGACCACTAAGAAGAAGAAGTAAGTGGACTTCCCCATGACCTGATCGCGGCGCGTGGCTCCAAACACTCAACCGCCCGGTCAAACGTCACGGTCGCAACCGTACAACATCGGTCCTGGCTCCAACCATTCGGACCGATTGAACTGCAAGAAACCTTCCCTGCCACGGCGGAAGGTTTCTTTTTTTGCGCTCCTGATCAGGTTCCAGAGGCCTGCTGGCGTTGCGGCTGCAAAAATGGGATTCGCTGGCTTGAGAGCCCGGGTCGCCGACGTGCGTCCGAGCTTGCTTCGGGCCGGGAAATCACACAGAATCCGGGCTAATCGATCCGGCCGGCCACATGACACGGAGGTCATCACATGCGCGTTCTCGCATTCATGAATCAAAAAGGGGGCGTCGGAAAGACGACCACCACCGTCAATCTTGGCGCGGCCCTGGCGCAGCACGGCAAGAATGTCTGCCTGATCGACATTGACCCCCAGGCGCATCTCACGATCAACTACGGCCTTGAGCCGTCGGCGGACCATCTTTCGCTCTATGACGTGCTGGTCGATGAAACGCCGTTTATGGATGCCGTACACAAGGTCGGGGAGCGTTTGGCGGTGGTTCCATCGCATATCGACCTGGCGGCGGCGGAGATCGAACTTGTCTCGGTGCTCGGACGCGAGCTGGTGATGCGGAAACGCATCGAGGCCGCGACCCACGATTTTGATTACATCCTGCTCGATTGCCCCCCGTCACTCGGCCTGCTGACGATCAACGCGCTGGCGGCCGCGGATGACGTGATCATTCCGATGCAGCCGCACTTCCTCGCGCTCCAGGGGATGGCCAAGCTGCTGGAAACCGTGCAACTGGTAAATAAGCGCATGAACCCCAAGCTCGGCGTCGGCGGCATCGTGCTGACGATGTTTGATTCACAAGCCAAGCTGTCGCACGAGGTGATCCACGAACTGGAATCATTTATCGATCAATCGCGCGGGAAGAATCTTCCGTGGAGCAGCGCGCGGGTCTATGACACGCGCATCCGCCGCAATATCAAACTGGCCGAGAGTCCGAGCTTTGGCAAGCCGATCTTTGGCTACGACCCGACCAGCAACGGCGCGACCGACTACCGCAACCTGGCTGCGGAGATGATCGCTCATTACGAAGGACCGGCGGTTGAAGAAACGCCGAAGCTTGAAGTGACGCTTAATCCGAACCTGAGCGACCGCGTGACGCCCGGGGCGACACAGGGAGCAACGCCCCGCGCCGTCCCGATCGAACCGATGGCCACCGCATCGTGATCGCCAGGCCCCTGGTATCTCGTCGCGGCGTGCGGATCGTCGCCTGGACATGGCTGGGGCTCTACGTCGTTCTCTTGTTGGTGCTCACGCACATCCCGAAACCGCCGGCGGTGTTCGACGGGCGAGATGATAAAACACTGCATTTTCTGGCCTATTTTGCGCTGGGCGGGCTCAGTTACTTCGCGGCGGCGATTACCTTCCCCCTCCGACTTGGCTTGTCGCTGATCGTCGTCTTAGGCTGCGCGGTGTTTGCGGCGCTTGACGAAATTACCCAGCCCAGCTTCGGACGCTCGGCCGACGTCTTTGACTGGCGTGCGGACGTCTTTGGCGTCATCGCCGGCGTCTGCGTTCTGAGGATTCTGCGAGCGTTGATATCGCGAACAGGGAAAACAAAGGGTGAAGCAGCGTCTACGACTTCCGACGCGATGGATCAGGACGCCCAGCGCTGACGCTTACTGAGCCCGGGCCCGGGCGCGATCCAGCTTCAATTGCAGATCGGAAGGCCACGCATCGCGGGGAAGGCGTTCGATACGCTGATACAGACGCAGCGCCTGCCGCCAGTCGGCGCCTTCCAGATCAATCGCGGCTTTGCGGAGGTCTTGCGCCAGCGTCGTCGCCTGCTCGATCGTCAGGCCGGCGTCATTGGCATCATCGACCACGCGCACAGGGAGCGGATCAGGACGCGGCGAAACCGGCTTTGGCTCGACTTTCGTCTCGACACTCTGAACCGGCGGCGACACTGGCGTGCGAACCGGCGTTTGAACGAGTGGCTCGACCGACTTCGGTTCCGGCACCGGCACGGTGACAACCGCGGCCGGCGGCGCGGTCCGCTCGATAACCTTCGGCGTGGTTGGTTTGGGGTCCGACTTGGGAAGAGTCTGCGGTAGAGTTTGGGGTTCGACTTTCGGCTCAACGCGAGCGGTTTTCGGGTCAGTCGCAACGGGCGCGGCCGGTCGCTTTGTGGCGGGTGCGGGCGCGTCGAGCGATTGCTTGATCCCGCCCCACTTCGTGCCCAGCCATGCGACGGCGTTATCGCGAAAATCAGGTCGCAGCGCCGCGAGCACCGCCAGCGCGGTGAGAAGAACGATCCCGATCGACGCGATGATCTTAAAAAGCCCCGGGCGCGACGAGCGCGTCGCAGTGACGGCTGCGGCTGGTGCCGCGGTCGCGACGCGGGACGTCGACGGAGCCGGCTGCTTTGGTTTGAAATCCAGCTGAAACGCCGCCGCCAGCTCGCGCGCGGTGAGGATCGATTCCTCCTGCCGGGCACGGTCCAGCGGCGTGCCTGGACGAGACGCCTGCGACGACAACGCCGGCACCGGATGCTTCGTCGGCGCCGCCGGGCGGGTGGGCTTCAGCGACAAACCGGGAATATCGTCAACCTGCAGATCGAGGGAGGTTCCGCCATCCATCCCGGTGTCCTGCGCCCCGCCGGCGCCCACCTGCATCTCCGGCGCTGTCTGGGGCTCAAGCAGAGCATCGGGCTCGGACGGGGGTTCCTGCGAGCGGCCGCATTTCACGCACGCTGGCGATGTAGCGTCAACGGCTTCTCCGCAATGGAAGCAAAGTCCCAGTTCACGGCTTAATCCGCGCACCTTGGCGGCGAACGTCCAGAGCTGGTGTGATGTGGGCCCACGGACGATCGAACGCGGCGTCACGTGCCCTTTTTTCACCATCGTCAGCATCGTCGCGAATTTCATCCCCGGCGCCGACGGATTGCGCGCCTGCATCACAAACCACGGGCCGATGCGCTGACGCGTCGCGCTGCGGGTATTGGCGGTGTCGTCCATCGTGCAGCGCGGGCACGGCTGGGCATGATCGGCTCGGATTACGCCGCAGAACGGGCAGACGTGCTTATCCTTGAGCTGCTGGCGCACCTCTTTGATGTCGGCGCGTTGGACGATGGGGTCGGTTGTTTGTGTCACGTCGAGTTATTGTGCTTAAAGACCGGGGACAGAAGATATTCACTATACCCCTGATCCGCCAGCGCATTCTACCCCGTAACCAACTCGGACGTGCGATCCGGCTAGCGAAGCACCCGCAAATATCGCCGGCGGGTGTGACAATCGCGACCCGCCATGGGCTAATCCCACATCCCGCCGGAAAACCAACGCCGGTTGTTTACGATCCGGTTACCGCACCGCGAAGCGATATTCGGTGGTGTGGCGATATGTCTGGCCCGGCTCCAGGATCGTCGACGGGAATCCGGGCTGGTTCGGGGAATCGGGGAAATGCTGCGTCTCGAGGCAGAATGCGGTGTGCTGCGCGTAGCGCGTTGCATCGTGCCCGGTGACCGTGCCGTTCAAAAAATTGCCGGAATAAAATTGCACGCCGGGCTCGGTGGTCCAGACGCTCATCGACCGCCCCGTCACCGGCTCGTACACCTCGGCCGCCTCGCGCAGCTCACCATTGGCGTCATTGATGACAAAATTGTGGTCGTAGCCTTGTGGATCGGCGTCGATCGCGCGCAGGTCGCGCCCGATCGGCTTGGGAGAGCGGAAATCAAAAGGCGTCCCCTGGACTGGTGCGACCTGCCCGGTCGGGATCAGGGTCGCGTCGCTGGGCGTATAGCCGGCGCAATTCAGACGTAAAACGTGATCGAGCACAGTGGATTGACCCGCATCGCGCAGATTGAAATAGGCATGCTGCGTGAGATTGATCGGCGTTGGCTGGTCGGTCGTGGCGTGGTACTCAATCCGCCACGCGCCGGCGTAGGTGAGGGTGTAGACGACGCTCACGCGGACTGTTCCGGGATAGTTCTCTGTCCCGTCGCGATCTACCAG
>JACMML010000241.1 GCA_014379105.1 Phycisphaerae bacterium | reverse complement strand
TTGCCTTCCTTGCCGGCGAATGGCGAATCGTTGACGGTGAACATCATCGTCAATGTCGGCGGTTCCACTTCCTGCGCGTCAAGCGGGATCGGGTTGAGCAGTTCGCAGATGGTGTCGTTGATATCCACCGATTCCAGGCCGACCAGCGCGATGATGTCGCCGGCGTATGCCTCCTCGACGTTCTTTCGGCCAAAGCCGTCAAACACCTGCACCTGCTGGGCTTTGGTCTTGACGACTTCCCCGCTCCGCTTGGCGATGCTGACCTGCTGGCCGGACTTGATGCGCCCGTTATAGATTCGGCCGATGCCGATACGGCCGACGTAATCGTTGAACATGATGCTGCTGATCTGAACCTGCAGCGGCTTTTCCGGGTCGCCGTGCGGCGCAGGCACGTGCTTGAGAATCGCTTCAAAAACCGGCCGAATGTCCGCCCCGGGTTTATCAAGGTCCCACGTCGCGGTTCCGGCGCGGCCGCTGGCGTAGATGACTGGGAAATCCAGGGCTTCGTCGTCCGCCCCGAGTTCCACGAACAGATCAAACACTTCGTCCAGAACCGCCGCGGCGCGGGCGTCCTGGCGGTCAATCTTGTTGATGATCACAATCGGGCGCAACTCGTGCTGGAAAGCCTTTTTAAGCACAAACCGCGTCTGCGGCATCGCGCCCTCGGCGGCGTCCACGAGCACAAAGCAGCCGTCCGCCATGCCGAGAACGCGTTCCACCTCGCCACCAAAATCGGCGTGGCCGGGGGTGTCGATGAGGTTGATCTTGGTCATTTCCCCCGTAATCGGATCCGTGTAATCGATCGCGACGTTTTTCGCCAGAATCGTGATCCCGCGTTCGCGTTCCAGCGGGTTGGAGTCGAGCATGGTGTCCTGCGACACCTGTGATTCGCGGAAATTGCCGCTTTGACGCAATAGCGCATCGGTCAGGGTCGTTTTGCCGTGATCGACGTGGGCGATGATTGCGACGTTGCGAATATCGTTACGCACTTGATTCATTGAATGCCTCTAAACAGCCTGCGAGGGAAAATTCCCAAAATGAGGGGAAAGGGGGACATCATAGGCATAGATCGGTTTCGATCAACGGACCGCAAAGTCGCATGTCATCAATTAACACTCCGCACATATGGCGTTAAATCGTGGTAACTTACGATTAACGCAAGGGTTGTGTTCAATATCTTCGCAGCATTCAATAGTCAGTCACGCACGAGCTTTTGTTAGTTGCCGCGAGTTTAATGCTGTTTTTCGTGGGCAATTTCGGAGTACGGACGGAGCAACGTCCGTAGAATGCCCATTATGTCGGAGATCACCACCAAGCGATGGGACGACTCGGCCGATCCGCAGGACGGGACGCGAATTCTTGTCACGCGGTATCGCCCGCGCGGACTGGCTAAGCAATTGGAGACCTGGAGCGAATGGTATCCTGATCTCGGCCCGAGTCGGGAGTTGCACGCCGGGGCGTACGGCAAGGGGGGTATGCAGATCCATTGGGACACGTACCGAGCGTCCTACCTGCGCGAGATGCGTTCTCAATCCGCCGCGATCAAGGCATTGGCAGAACGCGTCCTCGGCGGGGAGCGAATCACGCTGCTTTGCTCGTCGCAATGCGTCCGCGAGAGCCGGTGTCATCGCAGTCTTCTGAAGGGGTTGATCGAAACCGAGATCGCACGGCTGCACGAATCGGGTCAGCCGGCTTGAATGCACCGTTGAATAATTGTACCTCCATGTCCCGTCATCGGGGCGGGTGCGCGCGTTCATGAGAATTCAACACAGCCTGCATATAGTTGCTGGCGATGAACTCAATTGTGACGCCCAGGCGCCGGATCGGCCGCTGGGTAAAAGAACCTTTCTGCGGACTTTCTCACGGGCTGGGGGCGGTGCTGTCCCTGATCGGACTGGTGGTTCTACTGGTGAACGCACGACAGGATTCGCTGACGATCGCGGGCGTGGCGGTCTACGGGATTTCGATGGTCGTGCTTTACACCGCCAGCTTCCTCGTACATTCGGTCCGTTGTTCGGCCCGCATTGAAAACAGACTTGAGCGCATTGATTACGCGGCGATCTTCTTCCTCATTGCTGGAACCTACACACCGGTGTGCCTGAGCACGCTGCCGGACGCCTGGGGCTGGACGATTCTCGCCGCCGAGTGGGCACTGGCGATTATCGGGGCGACGATGGTGCTGCTGCGCGGGCCTGGACGCGCATGGGTCATGCTTTACGTGCCGATGGGCTGGCTGGTTCTCGTCGCGGCGGTGCCGATTCTGCAGCGCATGCAGACCGCGAGCCTGTTGATGTTGCTCGCCGGCGGCGTCATTTACTCTGTCGGCGCGGTGGTGTTTGTATTGAAAAAGCCATCCCTACTGCCCGGCCGGTTCGGATACCACGATCTTTGGCACGTGCTGGTCATGGCCGCGAGTGGTTGTCACTTCGTGGCGGTGCTGCTGTTGACTTCGAGGTGAACATTCGATGCTGGTATTGCTGCGATATCTCTGGGCATTGCCCAACACGCTGCTGGGTCTTGTCCCGGTGCTGATCGTGCAACTGCAAGGCGGTCACGTGCGCCGCGTCGAAGGCGTGATCGAAGTGGCCGGCGGCGTTGTGACCCTTCTCCTGACGGCGCTGCCGATCAAGCCACTCGCCATGACGCTTGGCCACGTCGTTTGGGCGATTGATGAACCCGCGCTGGTGCGCACGCGCGAGCACGAACGCGTGCATGTTCGCCAATACGAACGGTGGGGTCCGCTTTTTCTGCCGGCGTACCTGCTTGCAAGCCTGGCTATGAAGCTGCGCGGGCGCGACGCGTATCGCGACAACCCTTTCGAGCGCGAAGCGTATAACAAAGCAGGATGAGGCGCTCATTGACGTGAATGGGCGGCTCGTAGCGTGATCAATACGGCGTTTTAACTGTCACACGATCAATCCTGCGGCCATTTGTGGAAACATCTGTCTTTTCCATCCCAATGCGGAGCGATTTATGGCATAATAGACGATTCACCAGAGACGCACCGACGTATGGAGAAGTCGCGATCAGACGTCATGGTCAGACGCCACGGCCAAACGTCGAGGGCACAAGATCGGGTGTTGAATTTTCAAAGGTTGACATGATCAAAGCAGAAAACAAGACTGAATCCGAAACGCAGAATGCCATGCCCGCTCCGATGCCAGCTTCTACAACGGCTCCCGTTCTTGCCGAACCGGGTACGTTCGAAGCGATACTTTCCAAGCTCCCCGCGAAGGATCGCGTCAAGGCTGAGAAGACGATGGCGGCGTTCGAATTGAGCGACGCGCCGCGGGCGGCGATGTGGCGTCGGCTCGGTGCGCTGTTGATGTCGCTGGCCGGTCACGCGGTGAAGGTGAGCGGTCCGCAGAGTCTTCAGTTCTTTGTCGCCGACGGTAACTACCGCAAGCAGATCTTCGCACTGGACGATAAAGCTGAAATCGGCGCGACCGTCTATTGCACCGATGTCCTCGATGGCGCGATCAAGAGCGGCCTGGTGAAGGTCGCCTCCGAGGCGGACCAGACCTACTCGCTGGGCAATTCCAAAGACACACTGATGATCGAGCGGCTTACCGGTGAAGGCCCGGAGCACCCGGCGTTTTTCAAGGACATGCTGAGCTGGAATCGCCGGGCGATTCGCATCAGCGTGCCGGCCACCGCGACGCCGCTGCAAGTTAAGACCGTCGAAACGCTGTGTCGTCAGTCGGTCCCGCCACCCAAGCCCGCCACGGGTCCGCAGATCGCTGCGGCGGCGCGTCGTTAGGACGTGTTTCTAACCGTTCTGACGTTGGAGAAAATGACGCCTTGATAGCGATGTTTTGCGTTCGCCGGTCGCCACTTTCCGATGCGGAGCGTTATCCGCCGGACTCCCCGGGTCAAGACCTCATTTTGACAGGATCGGCGAAATTTGCTAAATTTCCCGGTTCGCTCCGGCCGGATACCCAAGTGGTTTAAGGGGAGGGATTGCAAATCCCTTATTCGTGGGTTCGAATCCCACTCCGGCCTCTGGAATC
>JACMML010000240.1 GCA_014379105.1 Phycisphaerae bacterium | reverse complement strand
CCGTAGAGGATGGTCGAGAAGATGTCGCGGCCCTGGTCGTCGGTGCCGAACAGGAATTCGCGGCTGCCGCCTTCGAGCCAGGCCGGAGGCAGGTTTGAATTCATGAGACTGACCTGCCCGAGGTCGAACACATTATGCGGGGCGATCCACGGCGCGAATACGGCGGATACGATAATGAGGAGCGTCACCAGCGCCGCCAGCATTGTGAGCCTGGAGCGGCGGAAGGAGTAGAGGATGTCGCTGTCGAAAAGTCCGGCGACGCGGGAGTGAGACGTCAACGGCGCAGGTTGGGCGGCGACGGACTCACTCATGCGGTCACGCGGCGCTCCCGCCGACCCGGATGCGCGGATCGATGACGGCATACAGAAGATCAACGACGAGGTTGATCGTCACGAAGATGATCGCGACCAGCAAAAGATAAGCGGCCATGATCGGAATGTCGGCGTTCTGGACGGCCTGGAGGAACATCAGGCCCATGCCGGGCCACTGAAACACCGTCTCCGTGATGATCGCGAAGGCGACAACCGCGCCGATCTGCAAGCCAGCGATGGTGACAACCGGCACAAGCGTATTTTTGAGTGCATGGCCGAAATTGACGGCGCGGTTGGTCAGGCCGCGTGCGCGCGCGAACTTGATATAATCGGTGCGCAAGACCTCCATCATCTCCGAACGCACCAGCCGCATGATCAGCGTCATCTGAAACAGGCCAAGCGTGATCGACGGCAGGATCAGCGCCTTGATGCCGGACCAGGTTAGCAATCCGGTGGTCCAGTAGCCGAGATTGACAACATCGCCCCGCCCGAACGACGGCAACAACCGCAATTGAACGGAGAAGACGAAGATCAGCAGGATGCCGGTCAGGAATGTCGGAAGCGAAATGCCGATTAATGAGACCGTGAGAAATATTTTTGAGAGCCACGAGTCGCGATGCAGTCCGGTATAGACCCCCATCGGGATGCCGACGAGCAGCGCAAAGAGGGCTGACACCAACGCGAGTTCCATAGTGGCCGGAAGCCGGTCGCGCAGCAGCTGGATTACCGGTAGCTTGAATTGATAGGACACGCCGAAGTCGAAACGCGCGACCTGGCCGACGAAACGCGCGAATTGCACATAAACCGGATCGTTGAGGCCGAGCTGCTGGCGCAATTGCGCGCGATCTTCGATCGACGTGTCGACGCCCACCATCTGATTGACCGGATCGCCCACGAAACGGAACAGCGTGAACGCGATCAACGCCACGACCAGCATGACCAGGGCGGCCTGTAGCACGCGACGGATGATGACGGCGGCCATGGATTAATCAACCGTCATCAGATTGGGAGATGGTGTCATGCCCGCGAAGGCGGGCATCCAGTAAACGCCGTCGAGAGTAGTGATCCGCGGCAGTGTTTACTGGGTCCCCGCTTTCGCGGGGACGACATGTTTCGAATAAGGGACGCGCTGTGAAACATAATAATTACAAAGCGCGATCAGTTCTTCATCTTCGCCCAGTAGAACAGCACCTGGTTGTCAGCACGCTGCACGATGTCCAGCTTCTTGGAAGCGCCCCAGACCAGCACCTGCTGATGCAGCGGGATATGGGAGACATCGTCGTGGATGATGGTGAAGGCTTGCGCGATCAGTTCGTCACGTTTCTTGGTGTCGGATTCGACCAGAACCTGATTGGCGAGTTCACCGACCTTCGGATTGCAGTAGCCGCCAAAGTTGAACGGTCCACCCTTGCCGCTGTCATCGCGACAACCGACGATGTTGGCCAGCACATTGTGCGAGTCGAATGATCCGGGCGTCCATCCGAGCAGATAGAACGAGGTGTCATAACCACCGGTGGCGAGCACCTTGGCGAAGTACTTCGCCTTCGGCTGAGCCAGGAGATTGATCTTGACGCCGACGCGCGCGAGCATCCCGACCACCGCCTGACAGATCGCTTCATCATTGACGTAGCGATCGTTCGGGCAATCCATCACGACCTCGAAACCGTTGGGATATCCGGCTTCCGCCAGCAGTTTCTTTGATGCTTCGGGATCGAACGGCCAGCGTTTAAATTCCGCCGCGCGCGAATACATGATCGGCGACAGCATCAGCGAAGTCGGCGCCGACAGCCCGCGCATCACACGCGTCTTGATCGCCTCGATGTCGATGGCCTGATAGAACGCCTTGCGCACCTTTACATCCTGAAACGGATTCTTGCCCTTGACGCTGGAGCCTTTCAGCTCCGGACGCTTCTG
>JACMML010000239.1 GCA_014379105.1 Phycisphaerae bacterium | reverse complement strand
TCCACGCCGATAGTCGCCGCGGTGGCCGCGGTGATCGTGCCGCCAAAGGTGGATGTCGTGTTCCCGCTGGCGCGAAGCGCGCCGCCGTTCAGATATCCAAGGCCGTTGATGGTGATGGCTTCGGACCCGTAATTCACGTTGCTCGTCGTGGCATAAATCTGTCCATTCGGACCCACACTCGTCGCTCCGACAGTATTGCCAAACGCCGACGCACTCTGCGGCGAAAACCTGCCTGCATTGATGACCGTCGCGCCGTTATAGGTATTGATTCCCGAAACGGTCAACACGCCATTATCCTGTGTGACGCCGCCGGAGCCCGCGATGCCTCCGGTCAGATTAAGCGTGCCCGCGCCCGCTTGCGTGATGCCGCCAGTGACATTGATCGGTCCGGAAAGCGTGATGACTCCGGCGCTTGCGCCGATGATCGCGCCGGTGCCCGAGATCGTGTTGCCCATCATCACCGGGGTGCCGGAGCTGCCGTCGGAGCGATTGATCTTCAGCGTGCCGTGGTTCGTAATCGCACCACTGCCGAGCAAGCCCGCGTTGCTGCCATTGCCGACCTGGATTGTTCCCTGCGTGATCACCGTCGTGCCGGTGTAATCATTGTTGGTCGAGAATGTGAGCGTGCTCGCGCCGTCCTTCGTGAGATTGGTCGATCCGGTGATCTTGCCCGTGCCGGCGATCGTGTAGTGCTTAGTGTCCGAATTGACAATCACATCCGACGGCAGCACCGACGTGTTGAGCGTAATTCCTGTGATCGTTCCGGTCTCGGTGAACCGCGCCACATCGTCGTTATAGAACTTATCCGGATTCAGGGGCTGAGTGATGTTGTCCCAATTCGCGGTGGTCCCGAGGTCCCACAACGAGCTCGACGCCGAGTTCCAGACCAGCGTCTGCGGCTGAACGGGTGTCGTCACGACGTTAACTTGCCCCGCCGCGCTGGTGTCGATGACAAACGTGGCACGGCCGAGATTGGAAGTGATCGCGAAGCCGGCGTTGCTCCAGTCGCCGGCTAGTGCGCCGGTGTAATTAAACATCCGGTACGTCTGCACGCTCGCAGGTGTCGCGGCGAACTGCAGATTCAGCGGTGTCACAGCGGTTTTGCTCAAGCCGCCATTGGCGAGCACGGTAACCGAGTCATTGGTGATATCGGATGCCAGTGGCATGTAATCAAATCGCAATGATCCGCCGCCCAGGGCTAGACTGTCGTTGAACGTGAGGTTCCCGCCGACCCCGCCAATATCGCCGCCGGTGATCAGGCCGCTGTTATGCGTAACTGCGCCCAGGATCGTCCCGGTACCGCCCAGCGTCTGCACCGAAGGCGTGGTGTATGAACCGCCGGTATCGAATATCGCGCCTGAGCCCACCTTCACCAGGTTGGAACTGCTGATCGAGGCCCCCGCGCCCAGCGCGAGCGTGCCGCCGGTGATGGTCGTCGGTCCCGTATACGTGTGGGCGACGCTGCTCAGAAGCATCTTGCCCGCGCCGCTCTTGGTGAGCCCGCTTTGGACCGGCGAGAACGGGCTGAGCGTGCCGCGGTAATTCGCCAGTTCGGTTGAGACAGTGAGATCGGTCGCGGAGCTGGATGTCACGTCACTGACATCAAACGTCGTGGCGTTACCGGCGATGTTCGTGCCGATATGAATGCGGTTGTTCGCCCCGCCGGACGTGGAGATTGTCGAGGCGGTCGCACCGGTGACCGAGACGGTTCCGCGGAGCCCGAAGCTGCCGTATGTGGCTGAAAGACCGCCATTGGAGCTGAGCGCTCCGCCGCTCAACGTCAGGCCCACAAGCGTGTTGTACGTGCTGGATGATCGGACAATTCCGCCGGCGTTGATGGTTACCGCCGGCGTGCTCGTGGTGGTGAAGGTGCCCCCGGTGTCGCTGCGCGCAAGGAGCAAAACGCCGGCGTTATTCACCTGCCAAGTGCTGCCGACATTACCGAGCGTTGCAGTGCTGGAAAGCGTGACGGTCGATCCATCCGTTCCGTTACCAATCTGGTTCGCGCCGGTCGCGGTACTCGCGCCCGTCAGTGAATACGCCTGGGCCGCGCCGGTGAATGCGAGCCCGACGTTGCCCGATACCGTGCCCGAGTAAGTGCCGCTGCCCGTCAGTGACAGCGTGCCCGGAGTGACGCTGGAGTTGGTGATCGTCCCCGATGACGATCCTTTGGTGATGGTGGCGAGCGTCTGATTGAAGCCGTTTAGATCAAGTGTCCCCGCGGCGCTGGAGCCGAGCGTCATTGTTGTCGCGGCCTGGAAACCATTATCTCCGCCAAGGCTGATGTAGCCGGAATTCAGCCAGTTGATGGCCGTCCCTGAGACGCCGGTGACGCGGAGATTACCCAAGCGCAAATGCGTGCTTCCGGTGTTGTTGACGACCGCGCCGTTGAGGTGAAGGTAATTGGTCGCCGTGGCGCCCGTGGGTCCCGCGATATCTCCGCCGGCGGAGGTTGTGCCGGTGATGTTGATCGTGCCGGTGTAGGTGCCGATGCCGGTGGAATCGCTCATCGTCAGATTGCCCGAGTTCGGGCTCGCCCGCCCGGCCGGCATGTTGAGCGTGTTGGCGATGGTGACGCCGGATTTGATATCCAGCGTCTGCCAGTTCGAGGCACTCGCCGTGCCATCGGACATGAACGTGACCGCGCCGGTTCCCAGCGCGTTATTATGCTCGACGCGCGTGATGCCGCCTTTGAGCGTGACGGCGCCGCTGAGCCCGGAATTGTCACCCGCGAGGATCAGCCGTCCGAGATTAGTTGTCGTGCCTGCCTTGGTGAAACCGTTGGTCCCGACGAGCTTGGCGTCGATCGTTACCGATCGCGGGCTCCCGAGATTAGTGAGCACGGTGATGACCGGCGCGACGCCGCTGTTATCGAGTGTCAGCGTGTTGTTGGCGTTGGTGCTGCCGAGGATCCACGAGTTGGATGCGGTGGTGTCGGCGAACGTCAGATTGCCGATGGTGATCGCCTGCGACAGATTGACGAAAGTGTCCGCCGTGAGATTCAACGTAGAAAAATTGGCGGTGAACCCCGCGCCGGACGCGACCTGATCGCTCCAGTTGGCGGGCATGCTGTTGTTCCAGAGCCCGCCATCGAGATTGCTCCACGTGCCCGACGCCGCCTGAAGGTGCGACGTGATCGCGGACGTTATACCCAGCGCGGCCAATACGACGGCGCGCGACTTCGGAATGTGCGACATAACAATTTCCCACTCTCGCAAGAGAAACCTAAACAACCAGTAATTCCACTTGCCGTACGAGGGAATAATCAGCGCGGGGAGTGCATTAGGCTCCCCTTCAAAACGCCTGAACGAACTGAGTTCTCCGCCTCGTAGAACAGCGTATAGCAATATCAGATTACGCCGGATTACCCTACAGGCAAGTTAATTTTCACACGGTTCGTGCAATTGCCGCGCGATGCAATACCGCAGGCGTTGGAGGAACGGGAATGATACCGATTTACACCAGCATCAGCGCGGGCTCTTCAAGCAGCCCCTTGAGCGTTTTGAGAAAATCGGCGGCCAATGCGCCGTCGACGGCGCGGTGATCGGTGCTGAGGGTGACCGTCATCGTACTGCGCGCCACGACCTGCCCGTCCCGCACCACCGCCCGCTTCTCCGCGGCGGCGACCGCGAGGATCGCCACCTCCGGCGGATTCACAATGGCTTGGAAATTGGTGACGCCCCACAGCCCCAGATTGGTGATTGTGAACGTCGCGCCGCTCATTTCCTCACGCTTGAGCTTCTGACGCTTGGCACGGTCGAACAGATCGGCGCTGCGGACGCGAATCTCCTTCCAGCCCATCTGGTCGATGCTGCGCAGCACGGGGACGATCAGCCCGTCGGGCAGCGCGACGGCGCTGCCGAGATGGACGTCGCCGTAGCGGATGATCTGGTTGTTCTTGTCGTCAAAGTGGGCGTTCACGCCGGGGTGTTTCTTCAGCGCCGTGGCGCACGCCTTGGCGATGAAATCGGCGACGCTGATGCGGATTTTCTCGGCTTCGAGTTGCTGGTTGAGCTTCTCGCGCAGCGACGCGACGGCCTCCATGTCGATATCGATCGAGACGTAGATGTGCGGGATCTGCTGCTTGGCCTGCTGCAGCCGCGACGCGATCGTCGCCCGCATCTTCGTCAGCGGGATCTTCTCCACCTCACCGCCCGCCAGCCGCTGGGGCATGGGTGATGACTGTCCGGCTTTTGCACCCGCGGCGCCGCCTGTTGATGCGGATGCCGAGTGACCCAGCACATCGTTCTGCACGATGCGCCCGCCCGGACCGGTGCCCGAGACGATTGACAGATCCACGCCCAGGTCCGCAGCGATGCGGCGCGCCAGCGGGCTTGCTTTGATGCGCTCACTATGACCATTGGTCGCGTCGCGTGTTGGCGCATCCAGTGTTGCGGTCGAGGTCGATGCCGACGCCGCAACAGGCGCCGAAGATTCCGCCGCTTGCGCCTTCGCGGGAGCTTCACTTGCAGCAGATGACGCCGCGCCACGTGTGTCTTTTTGGGCGTCTTTTTGGGCGCCCTTCTTCGCGTCTTCGACGCTCTCGCCTGCTTTAGCAACAATTGCAATAGACGCCCCCACCGCCGCCCGACCACCCGCGGGCACGAGGATCGCCGCCAGCGTGCCGGCTTCGAAGCTCTCCATCTCCATCGTCGCTTTATCGGTTTCCACCTCGGCGACAATCTGCCCGGCTTTCACCGAATCGCCTTCTTTAATAAGCCATTTAACGAGCGTGCCTTCGGTCATGGTGTCCGAGAGCTGCGGCATGGTGATTTGTGCGGGCATTTTTTTAGGCCTTGGGGACGGGGGCTTGGGGCTTGGTGAAGAAAGCCGGGCTTCTCTGCCCAGGCCCTTGTCCCTAAGCCCCATTCACTATTTCCGATACATGACTTCCTTGACGCCTTCGATCACACGCTCGACAGAAGGGATCATCGCCTCTTCCTGAAAATGATTGAAGGGGACGGGGATTTCGTCCGATGCGATGCGTTCGATCGGGGCGTCGAGGTCGTCGAAACAGAGCTTGTGCAGCTTGCCGATGATCCCGACGCCCATGCCGCAGTAGCCGTAGTCTTCGTCAACGATCACGCAGCGATTGGTCTTTTTGATCGACGCGGCGATCGTGGCGATGTCCAGCGGGCGGAGCGTGCGGATGTCGATCACTTCCGGATCAAATCCCTCTGATTCCAACTGCTTAATCGCCGGCCGGACCGCGCGGATCAGCGTGCGGCCGTAGCTGAGGATCGTGACGTCTTTGCCCGTCCGCTCAACATTCGCGACGCCGATCGGCAGCGTGAAGTTGATGTCATCCGGCACTTCACCCTTGTCGCCGAGCACTTTTTCCGACTCGAGGAAGATCACCGGATCGTCACACCGAATCGCGCTCTTCAACAGCCCCTTCGCATCGGCCGGCGTGCTCGGGCTGACGACGATCAGGCCGGGGATGCGGGTATAGATCGTCTCGACGCGATGCGAATGGGTGGCACCCAGTTGATGCGCGATCCCGTTGCCACCACGGAAGACGATGGGCACCTTGACCTGCCCGCCGGACATGTAGCGGACGTTCGCGGCGTTATTGACGAGTTGATCAAGGCACACGAGCGTAAACGACCAACTCATGAACTCCACGATCGGCCGCAGCCCGCACATCGCGGCGCCCACGCCGAGCCCCGAAAAGCCGGACTCGCTGATCGGCGTATCGAGCACGCGCTGCGGCCCGAACTTTTCCAGCATCCCCTTGGACACCTTGTAAGCGCCTTGATATTGGCCGACCTCCTCGCCCATGAGGAACACGTTTTTATCGCGCTCCATCTCCTCGGTCATCGCGGCACGAAGGGCTTCACGGAATTCGATTACTGGCATAATTCTTTCTCATTACCGCTCAGGCGGCGGGTTGGTGTACTTCGATGGCGGCTACTTCTTCGGCGCGAAAGCTCTCATTTGCAACCTGGGGGCGAGCTACCACCACCAGAGATGCCCCCATGGCAAAATGCCAGGGCCTATCGACGTCGAATCGACGCCCGTCCTTGGTGATGAACGTGAACGGCACGAACGTTTTATCGCGCTTGAGCACCCTCAGGCGTTCTCGCAGAATGGCAGTTTCCATAGCTCAATTCTCCGGCGGCACTCGCAACATCACGATCTGGTTAGTTCTAACAACCTCGCGATTTTCAGATCGGAGATGAACTATTCAAGAACATCGTCCGACAAGACCAAAGCCATCGCTTCTGTAACCGCGACACGATCGCCGCTCGACAGTATGATTTCAAAGGGAACAAACGGTTCGGCGGCGTGCAGCCGAATCAGTTCATTTCTGAACTTAATCTGTTCATATTCTTCGTTGGCCATCCCCGCCTCACTTCGGCTGATACGGATAAGTCTCCGCGAGGATGTCATTGAATCGATCTTCCAGCGCCGGGTGCGGGTCGGCCTCGGCTTGTTCGACGGCTTTGACGATGATCTCGCCGGCCTCTTCTTCCATGGCCTCGAGTTGCTCGCTGGTGAGCAGGCTTTTCTTGATCAACCGGTCGGAATAGAGCGCGATCGGATCGCGGGAGCGTGCGGCGTCCTGCTGTTCCTTCGTGCGATAGGTCGCCATCGAGTCGGACATCGAGTGGCCGCGGAAGCGGAAGGTGTTCGCCGAGACATACGTCGGGCCTTCCCCGCGCCGGGCTCGGTCGACGGCTCGGCCGATCTCGGTAATGAAAACGTCGATGTCATTGCCATCGACGTTCATGGTCGGCATGTTGTAGCCCAGCCCGCGCTTCGCCAGGTCGGTCTCGGCCGAATGGCGATGCACTTCGGTGCCCATCGCCACGCCGTTGTTTTCCACCATGAAGATGATCGGGAGTTTCCAGAGTGACGCCAGGTTTAGTGACTCGTTGTGCGTCCCCTGGTTCACCGCGCCGTCGCCGAACAGGCAGACGGTGAATCCGCCGGTCTTGTTGTACTTTTGTGCGAATGCAAACCCGGTTCCCAGCGGCAGTTGCCCGCCGACGATCCCGTGGCCGCCCATGTTGCCGACCGAGGCGTCGAAGAAATGCATCGATCCGCCTTTGCCTTTGGAACAGCCGGTGGCTTTTCCAAACAGCTCGGCGAAGCCCAATCTCGGGTCCATCCCCAGCGCCAGGCTATGCCCGTGACAGCGATAGCCGTTGATCAGGTAGTCGCGCTTCTTGTCGAACAGCGCCGCCAGGCCGACCGAAATCGCTTCCTGCCCTGAATACAGGTGGCAGAATCCGCCGATCTTCTGGCCCGGCTTGGTGTATTCCTGATAGGTCCGCTCCTCGAACCGGCGGATCAGCAGCATCGTCCGGAGGCGTTGGCGTTCGACTTGTCCATCACTCGACGACACGGATTTAGACGGAGCCACTGCGACATCAGCAACTGCCATGGGTTGGTACTCCAATATCACTATCGGCGGTTAACCGGTTTGCTCCAGCCTTAGGGTAACGGTAGCCCTGAGGGAGCGACTAGATAGTAGGAGAAAACGTGAGCGGGTTCAAATGAGATCATCCAATCCGGGTCACCTGAATAAAATAGGCTCAACAGCCGCTATTGCATCGCCGCGGCGGCGCGGACTGCCTTGAAAAACTGCTCCAGCTTTGATGGATCCAACAGACCTGCGGTACGCACTCCGCTACAGACATCCAGCCCGAACGGACGGACCGTCTCAATCGCCTCAACGACGTTTTCGGCGCGTAATCCACCGGCCAGGTACACCGGCAAATCTACCGCTTCGCGAATTCGCCGGCTGATTTGCCAGTCGTGCCGTCGCCCGGTGCCGCCAAGCTCTTTGATCGCCGCTTTCTGGTTTCCCGAATCCAACAGCACCGCATCGACATGTTTGGAAACGGCGATCGCCTCGTCGATCGCATCCTCACCGGCCACATGCACCACCTGCACCAGGCCGATGCCGGGCAGCGCGTCGCGCAGGTGCGCATAGGTGCCGTCACTGAGCCGGTCGCATATCTGCACGGTATTTGTCCGGAGCTTGCGTTGCTGATCGATGATCTGGCTGGCCGTCTGGTGCGAGGTAAGAAGAAACGACGCCACGCCCGGCGGCACCGACCGCGCAATGGCGGCAATCAGGTCATCCCCAATCACCCCCGGCCCACTCGGCATCGCCGACACCAGCCCCACCGCCGCCGCCCCACACCGCACCGCCATCGCCGCCTCGGCGGTGCTGGCAATGCAGCAGATCTTCACGCGAGGTGGAAGGGTCAGTTGCATGACGAGCGGTGTAGAAGAGAACAATCCGAACGACGTAACACCGCGACTACTCTGGCAACATCTCCAATGAAATCAAGAATGTACTGGCATCACACCCTGAGCTGTAGTTAAGCTAATCCCCAAGTCTTTATTAGCGTGGAGGCTCACATGTCATTGTTTCGATTTTTGCAGCCGGCGGTCGGCTGCGCGCTGTTGTTTTGCGTTTCGCATGTCTCACGGGCGTCGCTCACGTTGTCCAGTGGTCTGGGCACGACGCATACGGGCAATCTTGTCGTCAACGGCAGCTTTGAACTCGGAGCACCGGCCGATGGCGCGATCAACTATGTCAACTGGGTGGACACCTCAGCCACCAATTACGGGCCGATCCCGCTCTGGACTTCGTCGGGGTCGACCTCTTCGGCGGTATGGGGCAATGATTCGGGCTCGCCATACCGCGTGTTATCAAGCGATCTGCTCCCCGACGGCGCGGCCGGGTTGTACATGGGCACCAGCACCGGCGTGACAGTCAATCAGCCGCCGACGTTCAACGGCACCACCGGCGCGGTCACCTTTCCCGCCGTCCCCGTGTTCACCAGCCCCAGCGGGCCGGTGATCCTGTCGCAGACCGTGCCGACCCACCTCACCCCCGCAGCGTCGTACATCATGAGCTTCTGGGTGTCCGGCCGCGAGAATTCCACCAATCAGGGCAATACCGGCGCCGGCATCCTCGGCCTGCAGATGACAAACGTGCTCGCCAGCAACGCCACGCGCTGGCTGGCCGTGCCGAACGGCCTATTCTTCGGGCAGTCCAAGCTGTACGAGTTCACGTTCACGCCGATCAACACATCGCTGCCGGTCGACATCAATTTCATCAACTGGGGCGGCCTCGACCTCAGCCCCCACGGCTATTCGCCGTTCGGCGTTCAACCGGTGCTCGATGACGTGATCGTGAACGCGGTGCCGGAGCCGGGGGTGATGGGACTGCTAGGCGCGGTAGCCGCGATGCTCGGCGTGCGACGACGCACCAACGAAAGCTTGTCGCAAACCTAATTTTTTTTTGGAGCCGCTCGGGAAATAAACTACAATTGCGTCCCACACGTACCAGGGGACGTTTATGAAGATTCTTCTTGGGCCAGTCTTAAGATTACAGAGCGCTACTTCGACTCATTGGAACGTCAGTGTCCTAATTGCCACTGACGGCGACGCGCCGGTATTGCAAATGACAGATAAGGCGCTGGCAGCCGCCGTACCGATCAAGCTTCTCAAGGCGTCACAGGGCGTCGCTTACCGCTTTGATCTGTCTATTCCATTAAAGCAAGATCAACAAACGGTCGCTTATCACGTGCAGTCGAGTGGGGACTACGATTTCCTTGTCCCCGGCGATCAAGAAGCAGCGCGAATGGCCTATGTCTCATGCAATGGTTTTTCGAGTCCTGCTGATATCAAGAGTGTAGCTGAAAACAATGCAGGCTGGTCTCATTTGTTGAGACGCCATTCTGGCAAAGATCGCCTCGCCGCATCGGCAGATCCGACGATGACTCGAGGCGAATCATTTCACATATTGCTTATGGGCGGCGACCAGGTTTACGCCGACGAAATCTGGTACGCGATTCCGGATTTGAAAGCATGGGCGTCACAGGGCATCAAAGCCCGCGTCAAAGCGCCGTTTACAAAGAACACCGCTGATCGCGTCGCCGAATTTTACTTCGGACTTTACTGCGAGCGATGGAGCCAACCGGAGGTCGCCGCAGTCCTGGCGCGCATTCCCACCGTGATGATGTGGGATGATCATGATATTTTTGATGGCTACGGCTCGTATACGGCTGAACTCAACAAATGTGACAGCCATAAGGGGATCTTTAACTGCGCGCGGACTGCATTCCGCGTGTTCCAATTGCACTTGCCGACGGACGTGCCTAATGGTGCTTCTTTTGTCGCTTCGAATAACTATTCCCAGATCTATATCATCGGAAGGATTGGCATTCTTGTTCTCGATACCCGATGTGAACGGACCGATGCGCAGGTGATGGCGCCGAATTCCTGGACCGAAATTTTTACAAAGCTGGGCAATACAGCCGGTATAGACCACCTGATTGTGATGGCCAGTATTCCGATTATGTACCCCAGCCTCGCGATGGCCGAAACGGCGCTAAAATATTTTCCGGGGTATCAGGATCTTGAAGACGACCTGCGAGATCATTGGACCAGTCCACGGCGACGCCCGGAACGATTACGATTGATCCATCGACTCTTAAGCTGGGCTCAGGAAAAACGCACGCGGGTAACAATCATCTCGGGTGATGTCCATCTCGCTGCTTTGGGCGTGATCGAGTCCGACCGGCACGGCGCGGTTCCCACCGACAACGTCAACAGTATTAACCAACTCGTAAGCTCGCCAATGGTCCACCCGTCGCCGGGCGGGATGGTGCGATTCTTTATTGACACCATTGGCGACAGCACTGAACAGATCGACCGTGATATCACTGGGCATATGCTTACGTTCAACGCTTCCCGTCAGCGATTCATCAATCGGCGCAACTGGCTTAGCCTCACTCCGGATCCCGGCGCGACGCACGCAGCGTCTTACCGCTTGTGGGCCAATTGGTGGTTGGAAGGCGACGATCACCCGATGACGAAAGTGATTCACCCCCCTGTCAAGGTTGGGTGATACGGGCAGCGTCAAGTGATACGGGCAGCGTCAAAAAGTACCGTAGTTCATCGATAACGAAATGTGTGCAAACCAACGGGTACATCGCAAACAAAAACCCAGCCAGAGACCAGGGCTTTTGTTTCAGGTTATGACGTTCGATCGCTCTATAGCTTGCCGTCCTTCTTACCCATGTACGTCACCAGATCGACCACGCGGTTGCTGTAGCCCCATTCGTTGTCGTACCAGCTTACGATCTTGAAGAAGCGCTTTTCGCCTTTCAGGTTGTTCTGCAGCGTCGCGAGGCTGTCGTAGATGCTGCTGCGCTGGTCGTGGATGAAATCCGTGCTGACCAGTTCTTCGGTGGCGACGCCGAGGATGTCTTTCAGATAAGTCTCGCTGGC
>JACMML010000238.1 GCA_014379105.1 Phycisphaerae bacterium | reverse complement strand
GTCGATGACGGCCGGTTACACTTACGAGATCGACAAGTGTGTCGCCGAGATCTGCTAGCTGGCCGCCGCGGGGGCGGACCTCGTGCGGGTGGCCGTGCTGGAGAAGAAGGACACGGCCGCCCTCAAGGAGATCCTGCCGCAGGTCACGGTCCCGATCGTGGCCGACGTCCACTTCCACTTCCAGCGGGCGCTGGAGGCGATCGACGCCGGCGTCCACAAGATCCGCCTGAACCCGGGGAATATCAATGATCGCGAGCAGGTGATCAAGGTGATTGACGCCTGCCGCGAGCGAAGTCTCCCAATCCGTGTGGGCGTGAATGAGGGCAGCATCGTCGAGCGGAAAGACAAGCAGAAGCGGATGAAGGAGCTCGGCGGCGTGTTCGGCGAAAATAAGTACGGCCACATGCTCGCGATCATGATCACCAAGCTCGAAGAATATCTCGATATTTTCTACGAGCGCAATTTCTATGACATCTGCATCAGCGCCAAAAGCATCGACCCGATGGTCGTCGTCGCGGCCTACGCCGAGATCAGTAAGCGATTCGATCATCCGCTGCACCTTGGCGTCACTCACGCCGGCCCGAAGGAGACGGGCACGATCCGCAGCATCGCGCCGCTCTCGCACCTGCTTCTGAGCGGCATCGGCGACACGATTCGCATCAGCTACGCGAATGACCCGATCTACGAAGTGCAGGACGGGCTGGAATTGCTGTATTGCCTGCAGCTGCGCGAACGCAAAGGCGCCGAACTGATTGCGTGCCCCACCTGCGGGCGGATTCAGGTCGATCTGTTCAAAATGGTCCAGGACGTGCGCAAGAAGCTGGATGCCCAGATCACGCTGCCGATCAAGGTTGCGGTCATGGGATGTGTAGTCAACGGACCCGGCGAGGCCGAGGGGGCGGATGTCGCCATCTTCGCCGGCGATCGACGCGGAATCATTTATGTTCAGGGAGAGAAGGTCGCGAATATTCCCGAAGAGGAGATCCTCGATCGACTCCTGCTGGAATGCCGTCAGTTTGAAGACAAAGTGAAACGCGGCGAAGCAAAGCTTGGGGAAAAGAAGGTTGATATTCTGCCGCCGGATCCACTGGGGGAACTGGGGAGCGGGTGGGAGAAGATCCGACTACAGAAGTTGGGGATCGGATTAACGGTTATCCAATGAGGTCGAACGCAGCCCAGAGCGCGGATCTAAAGTCTTGCGGTATCGCAACATTTTTATTGACTCGGGTCATCGTTGTTCGTATTTTGTTCGGATATGCGTTCCGACGACTTCTCTTACCGCGACGCGCTGCCAGAGGGGACCGTTCATCGTCGTGGCGCGGGAATCAATCCCGGGAATCGCTTCGAGACTGTCAGGCTCCACGTGCTAGGTGAAGAGCTCGACCGGCAATGGATCGAGCGGCAGGCCGAGGGCGGCGAGGGGAAAGCGACGCGGGTGGAGCGGCAGGTTTTTACCGATCGGACACAGACGATCATCAATCACGTCTCCCCCACTTCGGACGTGCCGTTTGACTGGACAATCAACCCTTACCGCGGCTGTGAGCACGGTTGCATCTACTGTTTTGCGAGGCCGTTCCATGAATTTCTTGGATTCAGCGCTGGTCTGGATTTTGAGACCAAGTTGATGGCTAAGCCGCAAGCGGCGGAATTGCTCAAGAAAGAACTCGCGTCGTCCAAATGGAAGCCCGAGCCGATCGTGATGTCCGCGATCACCGATATTTATCAGCCGATCGAGCACAAGATGCGGATCGCGCGCGATTGCCTTCACGTGCTGGCCGACTGCGGTCAGCCGGTGTCGACGATGACCAAGGGAGCGCTGGTGCTGCGCGACGCCGATCTGTGGGCCAAGCTCGGCAGCATGAACGCCGGCCGCGTGACGGTGACGCTGGTAACGCTCGATTCCGACTTGGCGCAGCGTCTGGAACCGCGTGCCACTTCTCCCGCCGGCCGGCTGCGGATCATTCGTGAACTCGTCAAAGCCGGCGTGCCGGTTTCGGTCAACATCGCTCCAGTGATCCCTGGCCTGACTGACACAGAGTTGCCGCAAATCATGCAGGCGGTCGCGGACGCGGGCGCTCAGCGCGTGGCGTGGACACTTCTGCGACTGCCCTATCAGGTTAAAGACCTGTTTCTTGATTGGCTGCAGCGCAATGTCCATCCGGAGCGCGCGAAAAAGGTGGAATCGATGATCCGCCAGGCCCGCGGCGGAAAGCTGTACGACGCGTCGCACGCAGCCAAGCGCCGCGGCAAGGGGCAGCTTGTTGATCAGGTGCGGCAGACTTTTGATATCTTCACGCGCAGGTATGGGCTGAATCGCGATATCCGGCCGCTGTCGACGGCGCATTTCAAGCGGCCGGATGCGAGCGGGCAGATGGGGCTGTTCTGAAGTAAAGTGTTGCTGACACCATGTCAGACCATATCTCTACGCGTCAGATTAGTTCATCGGGCTCGGTGCCCATTCTTGGATACGCTCTGCCGCTGACTCGCCTCGGAATTGCGATCGAAAGCAATGAACAGCGGTTCATTATGAGCTTGCCGCGCCCGCCAATCACCCGTTACATCAGTTACTGGGTTCTTGTCGCTTATCTATTGATCAATATCGGGGTCCAGTTGAAGCTCAGATTGGCAGGTGGGCTCCCCTCGTACGAGGATTTGCTATATTGCGTGGTCCCACTGGCCGTGTTTACCGCACCGCTCTGGCTGCGTCGAAACCCGGTCGTCTTGACACTGGACGCCCAGCAATTGAGGGTTCGCAATCTGCGCGCCATCGGCAGCCGTGGGCGTTTGACCGACCAGACAATGTCCCGAAGCAAGATTTACCGGGTGAATTACAATCCTTCGGCAAGGCGTCTCTTCATACGCGGCCGCGGGTGCGACATGATAGACATTCCGCTCAGCTATGGTGCAACCATCAATCAGGAACTCGCGCAGATCCTGGGTCGGGCACTCGGCGTGACGGCAGAGCCTACCGTCCAGTAGTTGCCTCGTGACGTCCGTTGCCTAAGCTTGTCCCACTATGTCCATTCGAGTCGGAATCGTCGGTATCGCGGGTTATGGCGGTGGTGAGGCGCTTCGGTATATCGCGCAGCACCCGCGCTTCAAGCTCGTCTACGCCGGCGGCGAATCAACGGCGGGTACGCGGGTTGGAGATCGGTATCCCGGCGCGCCCGGCGATATCGCATCGCTTGTGATCGACAAATTTGATCCCACATCCCTGAACAATATCGACGTGCTCTTTACGTCGCTCCCCACCGGCGCATCCAAAGAGCCGCTGGCCGAAGTACCGTCGCATGTGAAGATCGTGGACATCGGCGGCGATCATCGCTACGTCGACGGCTGGACCTACGGCTTAGCCGACGTGTGGCCGGAGCAGATCAAGGGCGCAACACGGATCGCCAATCCCGGCTGTTATCCGGCGGCCACGCTTACGCCGCTTGCGCCGCTATTGGCTGGCAAGCTGATCGAACCATCGAATATCATCGTCGATGCCAAGAGCGGCGTGTCGGGCGCCGGACGCGGCGGTGGGGACAGCAAGTTCGGCTATGCCGAGTGCAATGAAGACCTCGCCGCGTATGGACTGCTGAAGCACACGCACATGCCGGAGATCGCCGCCACTATCGACAAACTCTGCGGTTCATCGACGCCGGGGGCTACTCCGGGGGCGTCATCCGGGCTCGTTTTCACGCCCCACCTCATTCCGATGACGCGCGGCATCCTCGCGACCATCTACGCCCGCGGATCAGCCAGCACGCAGCAATGCCTCGACGCGGCACGCGTGTTTTACGCTGGGCGGAAGTTTGTTCGCGTCACCGAGAAATCGCCGCATACCAAGTGGGCAGCCGGATCAAATCTGGCATTCGTGAGCTATGCGTGCGATCCGGCACGCAATCTGGTGATCGCGCTGTGCGCCATCGACAATCTCGGAAAAGGCGCGGCCGGTCAGGCGATACAGAATGCTAATTTGATGTGCGGGCTCGACGAGGACGCCGGGCTTGCTGCGGCGCCGATGTGGCCTTGATATTCGAGTTGCGACCGTGAGGATTACCCGCCGCGAGCGGCGGGGCTAAACGGGTTTACCGGAATAACAACCCTGGTTCAGGTCAGCAGACTCACCGGTTGTCTTCCGGAGAATCCGGTGTGGAGTTCGTGCCACCAGTCGACCTGCTCTTCGCCCATTTTCCAGCAGAGGCAAATTTCCCGTCCCTGGTGCTTGCCGATGAAATCGACCAGGCCCATGCGGTAGTCCTTCAAATCGCAACCGATGGACCGCAATTCTTCAACAAGGTCGGCCAGGAGATCGACCTGTTTCTCGAGCGACTCTTCCACGTCCGCGCGCTTCTGTGGGCAGGCGCGGTCTTCAAGCTTGTTGTGCAGATCGGTGGCCCGTTCGTGTGTGCGCACGATGTCGGCGACGACGCGGCGGACCAATGGCAGCGTGCGATTGGCTTCGGCGACGGTGAAATGTCGGCGACGCCGGGTGAGCGTCACATCGGTAGACCATGATTTAGATGCGGCCATGCTTCGCCCTCCAGTGGCTGATTCCCAAAGGCAGAGGTATTCTTGCGGTCTCGCGTCAAGAATCAACCATTCATTTTCAGACCGCGCCAAGAAGTGTGAAACTCTTTTGGCGAAATAGGTAAATGAAAACGTTCGCGTCGATTGGCTCCACAGATCAGCGGCCCATGCCTTTCGCTCACGGCGACGGTAACTCATTTTCGGGATACGATCTCATAATCTAATACTTGAGGGTGCTGGTGAACGCGATGGGCTTGCCCTCCTCCCGACGTTCGCGAAAATGCCCGCCTATGAACCAATCCGCAATCGACCGAGGTTACGCGCACGCCAAGACCGTTTTCGCCGAATGGGGCGTGGATTCAGACGCCGCCATTGGCAAGCTCAAAGCGGTCCCGATCTCGCTCCATTGCTGGCAAGGGGACGACGTGAACGGGTTTGAAACCGCCGGCGCGCCCGGCGGCGGGCTCGCGGTGACGGGCAACTATCCCGGCCGGGCACGCAATGGTGACGAGCTGCGGTCGGACTTGGAACTGGCGTACAAACTGCTCCCCGGTAAGCACCGGCTCAACCTCCACGCGCTGTATGCCGAGACCAGCGGGAAGAAAGTCGAGCGCGACGCGCAGGGACCCGAACATTTTGCACGGTGGATGGATTGGGCGAAATCGATCGGCATCGGCGTGGATTTCAACCCCTCCTATTTCGCGCATCCCAAAGCCAATGACGGCTTTACGCTCGCGCATCGCGACGACGGTATCCGGAAATTCTGGATCGATCACGGCAAATGTTCCCGCCGCATCGCCCGCGCGTTCGCCGAGAAACTCGGGACGCCGTGTGTGAACAATGTCTGGATACCCGACGGATATAAAGACACGCCGGTCGATCGTAAGTCGCCTCGCGAGCGTCTGGAAAAATCACTGGATGCAGTGTTCGCCGACAAGATCGACGAGTCGCTCGTGCTCGATGCGGTAGAAGGGAAGCTCTTTGGAATCGGCAGCGAGAGCTATGTCGTCGGCAGCCACGAGTTTTATCTCGGCTACGCAATCCGCCGAAACAAGCTGGTCTGTCTGGACGCCGGGCATTATCACCCGACAGAGCAGATGTCGGACAAGATCAGCAGCGTCTTCACCAGCCTCGGCCGCATTCTGCTGCACGTCAGTCGCGGGGTGCGGTGGGACAGCGACCATGTGGTGACGCTGAACGACGATCTGCTTGCGATCGCTCAGGAGCTGGTCCGCGGCGACTATTTGGATCGCACGCATATCGGGCTGGATTATTTCGACGCCAGCATCAACCGAGTCGCCGCGTGGGTCATCGGCACGCGCAACATGCTCAAGGCGCTGCTGATCGCATTACTGGAGCCCATTCAACAGCTGAAAGACGCAGAAGAATCCGGCGACTACACGAAGCGGCTGGCGATGCAGGAAGAGATCCGCACGCTGCCGGTCGGGGCGGTGTGGGACCACTATTGCGCCCAATCCGGCGTCGCGACCGGCCTCGACTGGCTGGACGAAGTGCGTCGATATGAGAAGTCGGTTTTGAGCATCCGGTGATCAGCCGGTTCCGGCGTCTGTGCGGCAACGCCGTCGGATCAGCGGCGCTGAGTATCCGCGAGCGCTACTGCGCCGGCAAAATCGCCGGGGTTGTCCCAGATCAGGCGGCCGCTATCGATTTTGACGCCGTCGCCGAAAATGCCTGTCACATCGCCCGGTGCTGACGATAGCGGCAGCACGATCTGTTTGGGTGCCCCGGCAAATGTATGCGCGACTATCATCAGTCGGGAGCCGTCCACCGAACGCCGCACCATCGCCTGCCAGCCAGTCGGGTGACGCCAGCTTTCGCCCATTTCACCAAACCGTCGGCTGACGCCATCTCGGATGATCGGGGCAGCGATGCGATACAGCGTCTGCGCGGATTGGACAATCCCCAGTTGGGCTGGCGAGAGCCCGTCTATATCACCCGACAGACACATCCTCCCCAGGAACGTGGCCGCCAGGCTATAGACGAGCCGACGATCGCTGTCCGAGCCGTGCAGGACCGCCCATATCTGGCTCTGGCGCGGCAGCATCAGGCGGTGCAGGTTGGCGGCGATGATCGGGATCTCGACCAGCTCGTGGGCGTCGGAGAATGATGACATCGCCGTCCGCGCCAGCATCGACGGCTCGAGCCGATGGCCGCCTGATGAGCAATTCTCGATCACCAGATCCGGCAGCTCGCGGCGGATTCTGTCGAAAAATCGGTAGATGCCTTCCACATGCCGCCGCAGACCTTCGCCTTGCGATTCAACGCCGTCGCACCCGAGCCCGGCCGTCTCGTTGTAATCCACCTTGAGGTAGCCGAATCCGCAGTCGCGGAGCGTGCCGATCGCGCGCGTCGCGAGATATTCGACGGCGAACGGGTCGTTCAGATCCCAGAATCGGCGGTTGCGAACGGTGATGAGAATGCTGTCACGCTTCAGTAGATGATCCGCGAGAGAGAACGCGACAGACGTATCGCCGACAGTCTCCATCTCGAACCACAGGCCGGGGATAAGACCGCGCTCGCGGATAGCGCTGGCGACACCGGCCAGGCCGGTGGGAAACATCGCCGGATTGGGAACCCAATCTCCGTGCGCGGTCCCCCAGTCGCCGCCGTCACCTTTGTACCACCCGGCGTCGATCACGAGATATTTGACCTCAGACCCGCGCAGCCGGTCGGCAATCGCCACGACGCGCTCGTGACGCGGATCGCCCCATGTGGTGCACCATTCATTAAAAACGATCGGCAAGTCCCGCTCGACCGCCGGCTGCTGGTCGGCGGCGTGATTCTGAAAACCGGTGAGGCGATCACAGAGCTCATCAAGACCGCCTTGCACGCACCCAATCGTCGCCGACGGGGAAGTGATCGACTCTCCGGGCGCCAGAGTCTTGATCCAATGTCCAAACTCCCGATCAGCCAGTCCGCCGGAGATGCACACCTCATCATGCTGCCGCGCGATCTCCATTTGCCAGGAGCCTGCCCACGCGACTTGCGCGCCCCAGGTCGCCTGCGCAATGGTGTCTTCAACCGCCACAAATGGAAACCAGCCGCGCACAGGCATCGTGCCGATCTGGCCGAAGCGCTCGCTGAATAATCCCGCACCGCTCCAGGATCGCTCGATATTCAGTTGCTCGATCGACTCGGTGGTCAGCCGTCCCTCAGCGCTCCAGCCGGAGCGGAATCGGTGCACACGCAATCGACCCGGCGCATCGGCGGCGTCAAATGGCGTAATGCCGCCGAGCGAAAAGCTGGTTAATAGCTCAAGCGATATCGCCGCGCTCGAGCGGTTCTCGCAGGTGGTGCTCACTTGGACAACTGAATCCCCGGCGTGCCAGCGAAGCGTATGAATCAGGATAATCCCCTCGTCCGAGCCGAGGGTTGTTGTGACAACCGGCTGAGACGCGCTTCGGTCGATGTCTTGCTTGAGAAACTTGAACCGATCGACCGACGGCGAATCCCGCAGCGTACGTCCCTGGGCGAACGCGCCGGGGTAGGAATCCCCGATGATTTTGATATGAACCAGCGGATCGACGCGCCGCGCCGGCGGATCGCCGGCGCCGGGCATCGCGTCAATGTACGCCAGCCCGGCCAGGCCCTCCCGGCGTGTGGCTAGTTCATGCGTCATCGACGTAGGGATCAGCTCCAGCCCGACACGGCCGGTGGAATCTTCCTGCACGTATCGGACCAGCATGTCGCCGACGTCGAAGGTCGAGATGATTCGTCTATTCATGGTGTGCCGGAAGATGCTTCCTGTCGGACTGTCGCGCCGTCGCGGGTTTCGATGATCTCGATGCCGATGTCCGCGCCGTCACCTTGCAGATTCTTGATCGCGATTTTCTGCGTTCTGCCGTCATTCAATGTGACCGTCAGCGTATTCGCGTCGTCGGCACGGACAGACTCGATTACGCTCGTGGTTTCGAATGGCTCGATAATTGTTAAAAAGCGAGCCTCCTGCCCCACTACCTTTGACGCGAAAGTTTTACGGCGTTGCGATTCATCCCCCAGCGGATAGTCGCCGCCAATGTCGGCCTGAAAGCGCTTTACCTGGATGCTGCTGAGGTCCACCACAATCCTGCTGGTCTGCTTGGCGTCCGCGGGCTCGGCCGCGATCGCGGCGGTGTATGGCGTGCCCGCGATCTTGATCGGGCCGCCGAAATAATCCGTGCCGGCCTGCTTCGTCGGCTGCACATTGATTGGCTTCATCGGCAACTGGTCGAGCGGAATCGTCTTTCCGTCCGCGGTGACGACGCGCGCGTTCCCCCAGAAAATCGTCGGCCGTTTCGCGAGTTCAACCCGCGTCTCCAATTGCAGTTCTTTGATTCCTTCAACCGGAACATCGATCTGATCCCGGCCAAGAATCCACGCGCCGAATTTTCCCTCGGCAAGATTCTTATCGTCGCCTTTAACAGTCCAGAACAGACGCTTTTCAACCGGGTGCGCCTCGGGCGCAGTCCCCAGCATCAGTTCCTGCGCTGGTGGCCACAGCGTGTGTACATCGAGCTTCAATTCGCCGTCTTCGCTCTCGGGAGCGCGGGTTCCTTCATTGTCCGCACCCGCGCCCCATCGCTGCACGAACTGCGTCTTCACCGGGCTGGCGGCGGAGAACCAGGCGCAGTCGGTGACAAACTGAGCATCGAGGATCGGGTTAGCATCCCACTGCGAATCGTGCCGCAGCGGTTTCACTTCGGCGCCTTCCATTCCTTTGAAGCCCTTCATCTGAAAGAGACTCTCAAACGTGTGCTCCCGATCACCTTTCAGATAGTCGGCCAGCACCACGTAGTCGTCGGTGACAACCATCAGGCGACGCTGAAGCACCGGCTCGGTGTAATCAGTGACGCTGCCGTATTCGGGCATTTTCTCGGGCTTGGGAATGAATCGCCCTTCACCAAACGACTTTTCATGCAGCGACTTGTACCCCTGCTCCGGGTAAACCATCCCACCATACGGCGGCGTCGACCAGCGCGCTCTGGTCTGCACGGCCGTCGCTTGCATCAGTTTTCCGGTGTGCCATAGGAGCCGCTGTGATTCCACCGGCTCCTGCATCTTCCGGTCCACGACGACCATATTCTTGCTTGTGGAATTTTGAACATAGAACTTGTACATGAACGGCGCGTAGCTGTACCAGACCATCTCAGGATTGAAAAAGCTGCGGCCGTAGCGCGATAGATGCAGCAGGCTCGCACGATCGAAATGCCCATGAAATCCGCCGTGCGTTCCGTAGTGGAGCACGGCCTGGATTTGCTCGCGAATCGGCCGATCGGGAGTCTGCGAACGGAGCATCGCGACGCCGACATTGTCAGCATACGCGGAGTCGCGAAACTTCTCCGGCGTCTCGGCGGGAAGCTGAGGCACGCCATAGAGCAGATCGCGTTTGCCGCCGCCTTGCTTGATAAGCGTCGCATACATCGGATCGCGATAGACGTAGTAGGCAATTTCATACGGCTCGCCGGTGACGCGCCGCTCGGTCGCGTCATTTACGCCAAACATCACGCCGCGGTAGTCGGTGAAAGTAGGAAGCGCGTCCCACATGTGCTTGATGTTGATGCTGTTGCGGGTGATGGAGCCCCATTTCTCGAAACTCATTCCATACAGCGCCGACGAATCGAATGGCCGCAACGAGTAATTCGGCGAATAAGAAACCGGCACTTCCATGTGCGTGAAATTGATCCCCCACGGCTGCAGCGCCAGTGCACACTGCGTAAATTCGGTGGCGCACCAGACGTTGTAACTGATCGAGCATTCGTACCACCAGCCGTCGTTCAGCACCCCCTTGGAGAGCTGATCAACTGCCCCGCCAGGCCCACTGAAGAACCGCTCAGCGACCGACAAATCGCCCATCGCCAAGCCGCTGTACAGCGCGCCGAGTAATTCAGATAAATTCCAGTTGTTGATCGCGCCGGCCGACGTTTCAAACTCAATCGTTTCGATCAACAGCCGCAACGTCGTCTCGATCTGTGTCTGGTCGGCGGCAGTATAAAGTCCCGACGGCAGCGTGGCGTCGTACATCATTGCGATGTGTTGAAAAAAATGCCCTTCCTGCACGAGGCCTTGATTGCAGCCGCGCAACGTCACGGGGTATCCGTCTTTCAGATCGCTCAGCCGCAGCATGTACGTGCGGACCTTCTCGGCGAAATCTTTGTTGCCCGTCAACTGATACGCGATGCCCGCCGCCATCAGGTCGTTTTCGGTATTGGTGACGAAAAGGTACGGCCCCATGTCATCAACGCCGGTGAGATTTTTCGGCGCTTTGGCGACCTCCGGGACTTCCCATCTCGCGGCGCGGTCGACATATTCCTTCTGCGCCGCGCGAGCCCAATTATGATCTTTCATCTTCTGCCGAACTTCCTCCCATCGCCTGGCCGTGTGCAAAATGTGAGGATGCGGGAGCGTGGCGGCGGTGATGAGCGTCAGCCGTGCCGCCGCCGAGGCGTCGCCGTTCGCGATCGCCTGAATCACCTGTTTTTCGTGACCGCCGGGCGCAACGTTATCCGGCACTTTCACACGCACGCGACACAATGCTGATTCACCCGGCTTCAGTTCCAGCTGCGTGGGATTGATGGTGATAGTCATCGCCTCCCAACCGTGCCGCTGCGGAGTGACGACGATTGACTGTGGGATATCCGCGCAGTTGCTGACCTCGACTTCATATTCCGCTTCACCGCCGGCGGTAGCAGACTTGCCTTGGATCGGCGCCGAAATTACGACCCGTTCGCCTTTCACCACGCGCGCGTCGACTAACTTCACTTCTCGCGTGCTGCTGATACCCAGTTCCGCGATGTACTTAAGAAACGCCGGCTGTGCCTGCTTAAATTCAAACGCCTCCCACGGCAGCATAACGCGGTGATTTCCCCGGCCAACAATTCGAACAACCGCCTTCGTTGACGGAATCAGCGAGTCGCGGCCCGGCTGCTGCGGAAGCCGCAGGGTCACCGTCAGATCAGTTGGCGCGTCGTCGAGCAGCACGCAATCAATCTGCACGCCCACATACACTCGCCAGTCGCGCGAGCCATCATGCTCCGACCTGAACCCATGCTTGTACCATCCGCGCGGCCCGGCCGGATATCGAAAGACAGCTTCCCCATTCGCGGCCAAAATCGCACCGCTTTCGGCTTTTTGAAGTCCCTGCCATCCATCCAGCGAAGCAATATCGCCCAGCCGCGACACTGGGGGCACGACCTCGGCGCCAATCGCAATCGGATCCAGAGCAACCAGGAGGAACCATAGCAACGCGAACTGAATTCGATATCTCATCGTAAGTGATCTCCAGTACCGTCATCGCTTCAAGATCATGCGCCCGCCGCATCCTAGCAAGAAACCAAAACGCCGCTAAGCCATAGCCGCCGCGTTAACGCCCAGGCCCGCGATTGCCGTACGACGGATTTTGACGATACAGATCACATCGCATATCCTCCCATTTCCCCACGGAGAGGTGGCGGAGTGGCTGAACGCGCCGGTTTCGAAAACCGGTTAACCGCAAGGTTACGGGAGTTCGAATCTCCCCCTCTCCGCTTCAGTTCAGTCATGCGATTTTCACCAGACTTCAGCGCGGCGTGCCAAGCCGCCGCGCTGAAGGGATGGGCAAAAGAGCC
>JACMML010000237.1 GCA_014379105.1 Phycisphaerae bacterium | reverse complement strand
TTTGAGGAATTCCACGAACCGCGGGATCGTGGGCCGTTGAAATACAGCGAACTCCCGCGCTCGCTCATGCAGACTCAGCACATTCGCCACGCGCTGTTGGCCGTCGGGAAGGCCGCTGATGAAGGAGAGATAGCTGGTCTCTTCCAAAATCGTCCACAGCAGGTCCGCAACCGAGCGCGTCTGCGCGACCTCCCGCCAGCGCCGGAGCGTGACCCCGGTCGCGCGTATTTGGTCGGCGAGGGGGTCGTGTCGCTCGGATTCATACGTCGCCAGCGCCTGGTGAAAGCACACCGCCGTGTGATGCGGATAGGCAAAGCGAATCTCCGCCATCCGGTCTTCGGGGCAGTCCCAGCCGCTCAGCGGGGAGCGCAGGAATGTCGCCAGAGCGATGTCGTTGCGCGCGTTGTCCAGAAGCTGAAGCGTATAGATTAAGTCCGAGACTTCGGTCGCTTCAAAGAAGCCGGTTTTGCTGTCGGCCTGTACGGGTATACCAGCGCGGCGCAGCACGCTCGCGAATCGCTCGGCCTTCACCTGCGCCGAGCGGAGCAGAATGACAATATCGCGGGCGTCGATGGGTCGCGACTCGCCGCCGCGGTCTGCGACTCGCGCGCGGGTCGAGCCATCGAGGCCGAGCATCTCGCGGATACGCCGGGCGACGAGTAGCGCTTCGCGCTCGGTCGATTCGAGCTCCGCGCCCGGGTGGCCGCCCCGAGCGGGTTTTTCAACAATGTGAAGCTCCACGGGTTGTCCAACGAACTGCTCCGGTGATTCTGTGAAATCGAGCCCGGGGATCAGCCGCTGTGAAGCGTCGTACTCGATCTCGGCCGTGTCGCTGGTCATTAACCTGGCAAAAATCGCATTCAGCGTCGCCAGCAGCGGCGCACGCGAGCGAAAATTCTTCTGCAGATCGATCACCTGCCCGGCGCTACCCGATGGATCGGCATATCGCGCGCGCCGCTGCAGAAAACAGCGCGGATCGGCCTGACGAAACCGGTAAATGCTCTGCTTGACGTCGCCGACCGCAAAATGCCGTCCGCCGCCGCTGAGGAGTGTGAGGATCGTGTCCTGAAGCTCGTTGACGTCCTGATACTCATCGACCATCAGGTGCCGGTATTGCTGCTGATATTCGATCGCGACTTTGGACGCGGCCGGCGCCGGGGATTCCGGATCTCGCAACAGTTGCAGCGCAAGTCGCTCCAGATCATTGAAGTCCAGCACGCCCTCATCGCTCTTGCGACGCCGATACTCCTCATCAAATTTATGCACAAGCTCGGCGATCTCGTCGGTCACCGCGAGTGTGCGCTTCAGATCGATGCGCAGCGTCTCTTCGTCGAGGCAGAAGAGACCGTCCTCAACAAAACCTTTGATGTTCTTTTTCAGCGCGTCAATCCGCTTCTGCAACGCCGCGGCGTCGGATGATTTGCCCTTAATCGTCGGCAAGGTTTCAAACGTCGGGCATATCTGCGTGCGCAGCGCGTCCCAATCCCCGCTGCGCAGCAGCACCAGCCAGTCGGCAATCATCGACTCCATTGTTTGCACATGCGCAACATACGGCGCGGCCTCGGGAAGGCGCCGGATCAACCGGATCAGGCGCGCTGTGCTGTCGGCGATCGTCCTGAGTTTCTGCGAATGTTGCTCGATCAACTGGCGGCCCAGCGCCGATTCGACCAGCGGCGCGTCGGCGGCGGATTGGAGAAGGGCACGGCGGGTTTGCAGCCAATCGGCGGAATCGACCAGGCTTGAGAGCTTGGCGTGCGTGGCGAGGATGAGATCCTTCATCGCCGCCGGTCGGCCGTTGCAATAGGCGCCGACGACGGCGCGGAAATTGATCGCGGCCGCGTCGTCGAAGCGCGTGTCGAGCAGTTCGATCGCCACGTCGTTCCGCATCAGCCGAGCCTCATCGTCGTTCAACAGCCGGAAATTCGGGTCAAGGCCCAGTTCATGAAAATGGCGACGCAGAATGCCCGACGCCATGCCGTGGATTGTGGAAATCTGTGCGGTGTTGATCAGCATCGCCTGCCGCTGGAGGCGCTGATCGGATGGCGCGGCTGCAGCTCGCGCCGCGATCGCCTGGCTGATGCGCTTGCGCATCTCCGCGGCCGCGTCGTTGGTGAAGGTGACGACCAGAATCTGGTCGACGTCGCAGGGATCGGGCGCGTCACAGACAAGATACGCAAACCGCTCGGCGAGCACCGCAGTCTTCCCGCTGCCGGCGGCGGCGGAGACCAGAAGATTGCGGTCGTGGGTCTCGATCGCCGCGCGCTGCTCGGTTGTCCAGTTACGCGTCATGATTCTGCGCCGTCGGTGCGGATGACTTCCATCGCCTGATCGCGCGTGAGCGGTTCGAGTCTTCGGTAGCCGCCGATCAGCCGATCGAAACGGCAGACGCTTCGATACCCGCAATGCGGGCAGGGGGTGACTTTGCCGATTACATAAGGTGCGATGGAGATGTCTCCGGCGATCATCGCATCGGCGAGCATGGCGATCTTACGGCCGACGAAGCGGATCAGATCGGCGAACTGGTCCTGCTCGATCGCGTCGTTACCGGTCCGCGCCAGTTCGCCGGACTTTGTACGCGCGATCTTGTACGTGTCGGACTTGCCCACGCTTCCCAGCGAGCTATCCATATGCCCGGCGGCGGCGGCGTTGATCACGCCGCGCGGCATCGAGCGGGCATGGTATTCGGGCTCATGGGGCTCGGGAGCATCGATCGGGTTTTTCGTCGGATCGATGCTGCGGAGCATCTTCACATACAGCGCCGCGCCGGGCGTGAGCTTTGTGCCGGTGAGCTTCTCGCCGTGCGCCTCGAGCACCAGCAGGTACGTGAGCAGTTGGAGCATCAGCCCGTGAGCGACATCGCCAAGATCGAAGGTCTGCCCGCCGAGCTTGTAATCAATGACGGTGAAATGGGTGTTGCTCGCGGTGATGTCCACGCGGTCGATCTTGCCGCTGAGAACCACGTCATTTCCATGCGGCGTCCGCATCTCCAGCGGCGGTAGCTGGCCGTTGCGACCGAAGACCAGCTCGGCGAATCCCGGGCGAAAAACGCCGCGCTCGGCGATGAACTGCTGCGAGCGAATCAGCCGTTCCACCACGGTTTCCAAGTGCTCCAGCGTGTAGCGGTTGCGCGCGTTGGACAGAAACACCTGATTACGCAATTCCTGCCCGACCTGCTGCGCGATCTCGCGGATCTGCGGCTGCGTGAGATCGGTCGCGGTTGCGAAATCGGTGCGCTGATCGATCGTTTTGCGCACAAGCCGTTCGAGCACGCCGTGATAGAGGATTCCCAGATCGAGTGCGCTGACATCGCTGTCGGGCGGTTCCTGCAACCGCAGGCCGTACCTGAGAAAATGCTGAAACGGACATGCGGCGTAGGCTTCGATGCGCGAGACGCTGGCGTGGAGAGGGGAAGCGAAAATCTGCAGCGCGATCTTCTTCGATAGCTTAGGCTGGTTCGTATAACTCAGCACCGGCCATGCGCGGTCGCGCACGCTTTTGATCGCGGCGGGCGCGGAGCCGGCAAGCCAGTTGTAAATTTCCGCGCCGGCAGAATCGCTCGTCGCGATGTTGTCGCCGCGTCCCCATGCGAGTGCGTGTGAGACAACCTGTCGCGGCGTGGCGATTCGAGCGATCGGGTTCGCGGGGTTCTGCTCTACCAGCCCGCCGATGCAGCGGCCGACGGTGTGCCAGAATGGCGACGGTTCCAGTTCGTTTCCGTCATCATCCCGCGCGGTGCGGATCAGAATTAGTTTTTGACTGGCGCTGGTCAGCGCGACGTATCCCAATAACTGCTCGAATAGGATCATCTGCCGGCTCGGCGGCTCCACCTCCACGCCGGCCTCAAGCAGGGCGCGGCGGTCGCGATCGTTCAGCACGGCCTTTTCGGTGATCAGGAGCGGAAACTCACCGGCGTTCATGCCCAGCAGGATGACTGCGCGCGGGTTTTGAGTGCGTGTGCGGTCGACCGACCCAACGAGCACCTGATCAATCGTCGGCGGGGTGATCGCCAGTTCCAGTTCGTCCAGCGCCGTCTGCAGCAGGCTGATGAATTGATTGCCGGGCAGGTGGACATCGCCCAGCAGATCGACGGGTTGATCCACCAGCTCGATTAACCGCGTCCAGCCAAGCTCGTGCTCCGCCCGATCCTGAAGCCGATTGTCTTCTTCCGCGGTCTTGATGATCGCGGCCATGCTCTGCGAGACGTTCAGCGCCGAGAGCACGGCAAAGAGCGTCTCGACGCATTTGCCGACGCTTCGCCAGCCGGTTGTCCATGCGGGGTCGGTTATTTCCGCCAGCGCCGTCCGCAATCGAACGCGCAGCGCGTTGACGGTTGCGACATCCGCGTCAGAGAAATGCGATCGGCCGTGCGATTCTTCCTCCTCGACACGGCGGTGATACTCCCACGGTTTGTCCTCCAGCCACGCCTCGCGCGGGAGATTGTGCTGGCGAATGTAGTCGGCAAGCAGATCGGCTTCGTCACTGCTGATGCCGATGAGTCCTGCCCGTGCCAGCTCTATGACAGCGACCGGCGCCCAGCGGGTCTGCACGATCCGACCGATCGCGTGCAGCGTCCGGATCAGCGGGTGATGCTCCGCCGACCGGCGGCGGTCCACGAAATAGGCGATATCGTGCTCAACGAATGTTACGTCGATCAACGCTTCATAATCGCCAATGACGCGGGCGAGGACGCAGATGTCGCGCTGCCGAAATCCCTTGGCCATCAGCGACTTGATCGCACGAGCGGCGGCCGCGACTTCGTCGGCGCGGTCGGTCGCGAGCTGGAGCACGACGCTGCCATCGGACGACTCCATTGGCTGCGGCGATTCAAAACCTTCTTCGATCGCGCGCAGATTGCCGGTCTGGAATCTCGGCGCGTCGCGCAAACGCAGCGGCGGATCAAGCATGACCCCCGCTTGCGTCAGCGACTGGTGCAGCCGGCGATAGGTCATCCCGGTGCGGTGAAAAACCCCCAGATCGGTGGGGATCCATTCCAGGTTGGATAGGACCGGCGCGTCGGGATCGAGCAGGAGCGAGATGAATGTCTGTCTGGCCGTCTTGGCGACCGATGCGATGAGCAGGCGCTCGTGAGCGGTGAGGTCGTAAAAATCGTCGATGAGCACCAACGATCGCTGCACGAGCGGGCAACGCTCGATGGCCTCGTGCGCTCGGGTCTGGCGCGAGTATGGGTCAAAGCCCTGTGCCGCTAGGAACTTCTGATAAAGCTGATAGATGCGGCGAAGATCAATCAGCTTGCGCGCGACCGCCTGCTGATCAGAATGACTTGACTTGCCGACCTGATCGATCAATTCATCGATATCGCCCAGATCGCGGCCGGCACGCTCGAACTCGCCGAAGGTGCGATCGATCTCCGCCGCCAGACCGGGCTGGTGGGCGCTGTTGCGAAAATACGGAAGATCGGCGGCGTATGTCCGAAGCAAGTGGCCCAGGATCAGCCCGCGACCGATCGGATCGAGCCGAGCGCCGCTGGCGGCGCCGGTCTCCACCAGCGCCAGTTCGCCCAAATCATCCGGCGAAAGGACGCGAACATTGATGAACCCGCCGAGGCGCGGATCGGTCGCGATCGCCCGCTCGGTCTGGAATGTCGCGTGCTTGGGCACAAGCACCAGCGCGATCTCATTGAGCGGGTCTTTCTGGATATGGCGGACCAGTTCCTCATGCAGAAAGTGAGTCTTCCCGCTACCCGCCCGGCCGATGATGAAGCGCGTCCCCATCGCAAATGAGTATAATCCAGATCGCAATGGAACCCACACGACTGCGCAGACTTCGTCACCACCCACAGCTCCGCCACATGCTCCAGCGCGTGCACCTGCGGCGCAGCGACATCATCGTGCCCGTATTTGTGACGGCCGGTCGGAGTGTGAAAAATGAAGTGACCTCGATGCCGGGTGTGCATCAGATGTCCGTTGACGTTGCCGCCGATTGGCTGGATGAGATGGCGGCCGCGGGGTTCGGCGCGTATATCGTGTTCGG
>JACMML010000236.1 GCA_014379105.1 Phycisphaerae bacterium | reverse complement strand
GGTGCCGCGCGTCATCCAGCTTGAAGTTGGCGACCGCCGACGATGCCTGATCCTTCACCGCCTCGGGGAATTCTCCCGGCAGATTGTTCTGGACGATGACCGATTTGAGATCGACATCTTTTTCACCTTCCTTGCCCAGCACATCGGTGATGACGCCCATCGCCGCTTCGTCTTTAGTGGGGAATTCGGTGATCTCGACGACGACCTTGGTCCCCGGCTTGATGTACTTGGTGGCCGCGTCGGGGGTGTAGATCGGCTCGATGTAGGTGTTGCCGTCCGGCAGCACAAACCACTGGTTGCCCGTGCGCTGCAGCGAGCCGACGAACCGCTTGTTCTTGCGCTCGACGACTTCAACGATCTGCCCCGTCGCGACCGCCTTGCCGTCGCGCTGGCCGCGCGCGATGACTTTCGCGCGCACCACGTCTCCAGTTATCGCGGCCGCGGGGTTGTTTCCCTCGGGGATGAACAGGTCCTCGTGCGAGCCCACTTCGGTGGGGATCACAAACCCAAACCCTTTGCGGTTCTGACGATACGTGCCCACGATCTGATCGCGCTTCTCGCCCGACCGGCTCGCCGGCATCACGATCGTCCCCGCCGCCCCGAGCACGACACGGCCTTCCTCCATCAGGTCCAGCAGCGCTTCCTTGAAATCAGGATATTTCGCGTCGTGGGCGGAAATGGATTCCGCGAGCTGTTTGGGCTTTTGAGGGAGATACCCCTCAGATTTCACGTGTTTTAATATATCAGTCTTAATTCGATCAGCAGACATCAGGCCTTCCGTAACTTAACTGGCGTTATCTTACTCCGCAGAACGCGATTTCGCGGCATGGATTGGCACAAAATCGGGGATTTGAGGCTGAAACTTTGGCCTGTCCGCGCAATTACCGCAGAGGCATGCCGAAATCCATCGCTCGTTTATTCACCGCTCGCCGCGTCCTGCTTCAATTAAGGCGCGATGATCTCATTTTTATATTTCGCCGCCAGCGCTTTTCCCTTACTGGCTCGCTCGGCAAGCGCGGCCTTGTCGAGATCGGGAAGCGGACCGGTGCGGCTCGCGACCGGATCGCCAAGCTCGAGGAAGAAATCTTCCGCGCCCGGCGGCGATACCATGCACAACAGCCGCGCCGGGCGCTGCGAAACATTCTTAAACGCATGCGGCGCGTTTGCCGGGAAGTTGACTGTCTCGCCCGAGTGAGCAATCGACTTGACGCCGCGGAACATCACCTCGACTTCGCCTTCCAGGACGTGGTACATCTCTTCAAAATCATGCCGATGCGGCGGCGGACCGCCATCTGGTGGCACGAACATATCAATCAGCGCATACCGTCCGGCCGTGTCCCGGCCGCTGAGGAGAATCGTATAGACGTCCCCCACAACCGCGACATGGCGCAGCGTCTGGTCCGCGTCCGGCCGAGCTACTGAGAATTGCCGACGAAGATCGTCCGGCGGCAGCGCCTGGCTCTGTTGCGACGCGGAGTTTGAATGATTGTCCATGAGAGTGCCTTTCCATTTACGACCGACCGGAAGTTAACTTCGTTCATTAACTTCCTGTTCCGGCGGAAGCAGCGTTCCCCAGCTGGTCATGGATGTGCGAGAACAATTGAGCAAACTCGCACAATCGATGCCGGTCGCCAAGCCATGACCTCCAGACGACTAACTATGCTATGTCGACGACCGCAGCCGAGCTTAATGGTTCTGGAAGCGTTTCACCTTCGGCAAGAAGTCCGTCTCGATGAAATTCGATCGCCTCCCGCATATTCGCTTCACATTCGCTGCGCGTGGCGCCCGTTGACACGCAACCCGGCAGGTCAGGTGAGTAAGCCGAAAAACCGGTGCTCGTTGGCTCGATGATGACGAGATATCTCATTTCAAACCTGCCTGCTTGAAAATACTGTTCAATGTTCCCGGCGCCAGATCGTCATTCGGCTTGCCGGGAATGGTCACGACGCCGCGTTTGACCGCGTGGTTGAACTGTCGATGGCTGCCACGGGTTCGAACGTGCCGCCAGCCATCAGATTCGATAAGTCGAATCACTTCACGGACTTTCATCAACAAGATTATAGCAGACGTTGGCCAATCCTGCGGAAGTCCTAACATGCAAGTCGAAGGGCACCGGAACTCATAAGCGTGTGGTTATGCAGCATCCGACCGCGACGAGGATTCCATAGGCGGATGAACTTCCAACTCAGTAATCAACAGCATGTCGAGAATGCTCAGCCCCTCACCAACCTGGTGGACGACGATGGTCCGACCGGACTGCGAACGCGATAAAAATTCCGGATGGTCAACGCCGCAGGAACGTCCATCGCCCATGTAAATCGTAAACGGACGGAACGGCTTGGCACTATGGACGTTTTTCAGCTGTTCTACAGTCATCTGCGATAATTATACCGCCGAGAAGCCTCTGCTGCATAACGTAATGTCATCGAACGGCCGCTCCAGCGGCGGGTTATACGACGCACCGTCCCTATGTTCGCATTAATCGGCGCCTGCGCATCGCAATCATCAGGCCGGCCGCCGCACCACCCAGGACAAATCCCGCCGCCGCGTATTTGGTGCTTCGGTCAAGACTGCCGGCCATGGCTGTGACGCCGGGGACGTTGTTGCCGTAGGGGATGACCAGGGCATTCACCATTGCGAGAGTAGTGTTGAATGAGCGGCTGGTGCATCGAATCGAAATCAGCCGACTTTTCGGCACGTCTTTCAGCGTCATGTGATTGCTGAATTCCGCGGCGGAGATCTGAATACCTTGAGCGTTCAGCGTCGCAGCGGCCGCGGGTATGCTGGCGCGGATTGCGTTGATGTGCGCCTGCTTCGCCGCCGCCATGTCCGTACCTGCGCCCAATGATGGAACCGCAAGCGACCCGTTGAAGATGTACAAATCGGGCTGGACCCAATCGCCGATCGCCGCGCCGACCGTCGCACCCGCGGCGATGATCAGGATGATGACCAGCGTACGCAGCAGCCACTTTGGCCGCGCGGGTGGCGCATAATCGAGAACCGCGCTTGCCACTTCGCCTCCTCAAAAGGGTGATTATCCGCCCGCCGTCATACGGTGAACTTCTTCCGCTGCCAAACGGCTTTGAACATGCACTACATAATCGTACCCATCGATGACGCCGAACGAAACGAGCTTGATTCCGTTTGCTTCGATGATGTCTGTTGGCTCGCGTCCTTGGATTTGACGACCGTGCGAAAGCGCACTCTTCGCGATTGAAACTGCGGTCGCATTGCTAGGCGGCCAAGCGAAGAGACCAAAACCGATGGGCAGCAGCGATGTCGTGCCGACGAGGATGATGAACAAGCGACGTCGCATAGGCGGATAACTACCATTCTCGCGCTTTAATTTTTCGTTATCCCGCAACCGGCCGCCGCTACTCCTTGATCACCTTCAAGTGCATGCACTCAGGCATTTCCCGGATGGACATCCAATACTCCTCGCGGACTTCCTCGTCGATTTCGATGACCCCACCGTACAGGCGATCGCCGCCGCGCTTCTTGCACCCAGAGATCCAAAACTCCGCGCCCGTCTCTACATCGAAGTAGTTTGCCTTAAAACTTTGGCCCTTGAGGCCAGCGTAATAGACCGACTTGCCGGTCTGTGAGAAATGTACGCGGCCGATCCGACCCGGCCGCTCAAGCCGTTCGACTTGTCCTCGATGTACATGATCCGTGGACGCATGGCTCTGCCGCATTACGTAAGGCCGTTGAGCGGCCGCGGCGGCGCTCGCGCGACGCCCGACCCAAGTGAAGCATACCGCGGCCGCGGTCCGCTCCAGCGGCGGGTTAAGCGACGGCCGCCGGTCGCCCGATATCGCGGAGCAATCTCCACGAGAGGCCGGAGAACGCAGCGGCAATCAGCAGCCCGATGAGCAACAGAGCTCCTTCACTCCCGAAGAGTTGCGCGTTCTGATGGGCCAAGAAGTACAACCCCACGAGAGCGCTCAGGATTCCGAGGAACGCGAACAACAACCCGACGAACGCGCGAATCAATGCCATAATGACTTGAACCATTGTGGTTCTCCTTTTGTGAAAGCAATGTTTAGCGCACGCACGGCAAAACTACGATTATAAAGCGCCCGCCGCCGCATAACGTAATGCCGTTGAGTGGCCGCGGCGGCGCACACGCGATGCTCGACCGCACAAGAAGTATACCGCCGCCGCGGTCCGCTCCAGCGGCGGGTTAGGCCGCGGTTTCTTGCGAACAGGCGTCATAACTCAAGTCACTAAAGGAAAGGATTGGAGCAGCCGAACGCAGGTGCCTCTCCGACCCATCTCGGCCACGCCTATAGAAACAACATCGCCCTGAGAGGAAAACTGTTCCTGTGATAGAAGCGTCTCCACTACGTCCTGCTTCTGAAGAATGTAACCGACTGTGATATGCGGGTCATTGTCGGGTTGGCCGGCCCACGGTATCGTCAGAAGGTCAGAAAAAGCATCGTAAGCACTCCGCTTCATTTCCTGGACGGTTGGCTTAGGCGTGACATCGAGAAAGACAAACTTGCGGGATGGTCGTGCCAAATAGGGATGGGTTGTAGCGAGGCGAAGCTGAGAAAGCCGCGCGGCGAGTTCGCGCGCGCGGGCAAGAACGGTATCGACGGCTACGTCCTGACTGAGGTCGCCCATCGTGAGCGTCAAATGTGGGATATGCTGCTGGGGGTCGCTGAAATGAATCTCGCCAGACGCGACTTTGTTGATTTTGCGGTTCAGGGAAATTGCGAGTTGAGCAATCGCGTCGGGTAGATGTAAGTGAATGTTAAGTTCCATCGTCAAAATGCGTGTTTCAATTTGGTTGAGATAAAGCGAAGTTCGGTGACGCCGCGTGTTTGGCGCGGCTGTCGGCCAGTGTAGTAAAATCTTTTCAGTTGGTTGGAGGGGAGCCAATCCAGAACGGATGTGCCCAAAAACCAGCCGCTTCGCGCTCCGTCAAGCTCAGTCCTCGTCTCGCAAAACCACGTATAGAGCAGGGCGAATTTCTCGCCGGAGTCGTCCACGCACATACGAGCCGTAATGCTCGGCCCTCCGCCCGCCGCTGAGTAGCCATCGAGCGTGACGCGTGTGAGTGTCTGGCGAATCTCCAACACAAATGCGTGTGGAGCCTGCTCTCCGTCGCGGTCGATAGTGCCCTCCCATCGACCATTCAAGTCGGGGATGCCGTTGAACAGGAACTGCCGTATGCGCCGATGCCTCCAAAAATACTTGTCTGTGAACGACCAGAAAAACGCGGTAAACGTAATGAGAACGCCGATCTTGAGAAGCATTGCCCAAGGGGAAGCGTCAGAAAGTGCGAGATAGAGCGCGGAAAGCAGAGCGGTGAATGTCACGCCCAGCCCGATTAGCGTCTTTGGCTCCGGTCTATACTCTCGGTAAAGCATATGCGTAGCGGTCTAACCATTGTTTATCTTGACCGGCAGGTCATCCTGCACGGTTTGAAGATTGCAGATTATCGAAAGTCGCTTGGATTTCAAAGCTTTCGCAATCTTTATGCAAAATTATGTTGTTCATATCTTACAGAATTCTAAAATAGGGTGAAGCTGCTGGAACGACTTGATTCGAGTGTGCAGGCGAGCGTATCTGGCGCGCTCCACCCGGGAGCAGTACTGCCGCTGGATTGAGCAGTTTTTTCGATTTCATCGTGAAACCGATGGTGCCTGGCGGACCCCGGATCGGCTCCGTCCCACCGTCCCCAGTTCCAGTGGTCGACGAACTCGTGCGACTCGACCTCGGCGAGGACACGATCGAAGTCCGTCCAATATGCCGGCTCTTCGTCTGACTCAGCCACGTCTTTGCGGCCCCAGCCGACGTCCAGCAGGTACTTCACGCGCGACGACTGTTCAGGCGACAACGCCATAAGCACATAACTACCATTATCGCGCGCTTAGGTATGGATAGCATCCACTCACACCGCCGCGCTCATCCTGAAAATCTTTTGATTGGTTCGAAATGTCAAAATTCAGGCAAATACATGTCGGCGGTTTTCGCGCGCCGCGCCATGAGCATGCTGACTGGCAAGCAGTGGACTTTTTGATGCGAAGTGGCAATTGAAGGGGGTGTCCGAACATTCTATTAACATTTGTCTTGACTGGTATGGCAGTTCAATTAAAATGGTCGGAAAATGCCGCCATCGCCTCGGGATGGGGAAGCTCTTCGACAAGTGAATACGGACACGTAACACGGACGGGATACGTTCGAGGTTGGGTCAATTCTACAGGTCAAGAAATTGGCGTTAAGCTCGGCGGTTTGCGCGTACTTGGCGCGCGTTGGAAATCGGCGTAAGTCTATGTGATATAATTGCTTGCGCCTAAAGGTGAAAATGAAAAGTGACGAAACGGAAAAGCCCTGCTTTTTTGAATTTGTCGACTGCTGAAATCCTCGGCTCCCGTCCCGTTTCTTGATGGTTGTGGAGCATCGCGAAATCTCGTCGGAAATGGAAAGGCCAATTTCTTGCCCGGTGTTCTCGAATGTTCTCGGACCGGCGCGGAAAATCGCTTTTCTTGACCGTATGCCTCTGTCCCCGGTAGATTTGCGCGTCTCGACTCGCGATGGTCGACTCGCGGCGGCGGAGGATCGGGACGATCCGGGTAGCGCACCCACGCCGCGGATGAGAAATTGGCGGATGAGATGTTGATAGCGAAGTAAATACCGCCCTGGTGGGAAAAACACCGGTGGCGAACACCCAAGAAGCTCACCCCGGAGGTCGTTGTATATGCCCCCCCCGATTCAATCACAATCCGGCTCCAAAGCGGCGCTGATCACCTGGACCGTCCTCACCTCAATCCTGTTCGTGGTGGCGACCGTGCTGGCGATCTTTGCGCATGTCGAACGGAATAAAAAAGTCACCGAGTACGACACTCAGAAGAAAAAGTACGACAAGGTGATCAGCGAGCCGGACCTCGCCGGCGACGTCAAGACGCGCCTCGAAGAAGCCCAGGCGGCTAACCCGGCGCTGGCGGATATGTCGCTGATCAATGTCGCGCTGGCGCAGCGCGACGGGCTCGTCCGCAAGATCGGCGGACCCGCGGTTGATAGCGAAGCAAAAGCGATCGCGCAGAGCGATGAAGCGCTGAAAGACGCCGCCACGATCGACGGCGTGAAAATCGCCAACGACAGCCTTGTCAGCGCCGTCAAATCGCTGACCAATGAATTGAAGCGCGCCCAAGGCGAGTTGAAGACCACCAGCGATGCACGCGAGGACATTCAGAATAAGCTTAAGAATGTAGAAGCGGGCATTCAGCAGCAATTGGCCGCCAAGGAAAAGGATCTCGTCGCCGCCCGCGCGGAAGTGGCAAAATACCAGGCGGATGCCACCGGCGATCGCGCGAGCAAGGACAAAGCGATCCTCGACATCCAGACCCAGGCCGAGGCGTCGGCAAAAGCCGCCCAGGATGATCTGGCGAAACTGTCGGCCCAGCAGCAGGAAATGACCGCCCAGCAAAACCGGCTTGATTCAACGATCAAGGCGCTGCAATCAAAACTGCGCGACGTCCGCCAAGGCGTCGACCAGGTGGTGCGTCAGCCCGACGCCCGCATCATGCGGCGCGGCGGCGACACGATCGTCTACATCGACCTCGGCAGCGGCGACCAGGTGTCGGCCGGCATGAGCTTTGAAGTGTTCGACCGCATCGAAGGAATCCCCAAGCCCGGCGAGGCGACCAACGACGAAGCATTGCCGAAGGGAAAAGCATCGATCGAGATCATTCGCGTCGCGCCCGGCAGCAGCGAGTGCCGCATCATCCGCCAGACGCCCGGCGCCACGGTTGTTGAAGGCGATCTCTGCGTCAATCTCGTTTACGACAAGAGCACCAAATATAACTTCCTCGTGTACGGCAATTTCGACCTCGATCGCAACGGCCAGGCCACGCCGCAGGACGCGGACGTGATCAAGCGGCTGGTCACCTCGTGGGGCGGCAGTATCGCCGACAAGCTGAGTGTCGATACAGATTTTGTAGTGCTCGGAAGAGTCCCGGAGATCCCGAATTACACGCAGGAAGAACTGGATCGCCCGGAAATCCAGTTCGAAGTGGAACGCCGCAAGCAGGAAGTGGCCGCGTTCGACGAAACGCTGGCGCGTGCGATCGAGCTGAATATCCCGGTGCTGAACCAGAACCGGTTTTTGTATTTCGTCGGCTATTACCAGCAGTCGGCGAGATAGGACAAAGCGGGGCTTTGGAAATCTGAATGACGAAATCAGAAGCTCGAATCAAAACCGAATGACGAAATTCGAATGACGAATCAATGGCCGAATGTCTGATTGACCAAATGGTCGGCCGGTCATTTCTTCATTTTCTTCATTAGGTAATTCGTGCTTAATTTGTCATTCGAGTTTCGTCATTCAAACCTGATTCGGTTTTCGGGTTTCAGATTTCGGTTTTGATTCGAGCTTCTGATTTCGTCATTCTGATTTTCGATATTTCGGATTTTCACCTCAGGTGTTTGTGCCGGACATCGTCCTCACCACCCTCAACGCCAAGTACATCCACGCCGCATTCGGTCTCCGATACCTGATGGCCAACATGGGCGATCTCGCCGGCCGCACGACGATCTGCGAATTTGATATCAACCAGCGGCCGATTGAGATCGTGGAAAAGCTACTGGCACAGAATGCCCGCGTGATCGGTTTTGGCGTGTACATCTGGAACACCGAGCAGACATTAAAAGTAGTCTCCGACATCCGCCGGTTGCGGCCGCAGATCACGATCGTGCTGGGAGGGCCTGAAGTGAGCTACGAGACCGATCAGCAGGAGATCGCCAGCCTGGCAGACTACGTGATCCGCGGCGAGGCCGATCTGGCATTCGCAGACCTCTGCCAGAAACTCCTCGCCGGCTCGCGGCCATTGATGCGGGTGATCGATGCCGAATTGCCGGAATTCGAGCAGAAAGAGACGAACGATGAGCGACGAGTTGTGGCGACTCATCGCTCGTCGCTCATCGCTTTGCCCTATTCTTTCTATTCAGATCATGACATCGCTCATCGCGTTATGTATGTCGAGGCCTCGCGCGGGTGTCCGTTCAAGTGTGAGTTCTGTCTGTCGTCTCTGGATGTGCCGGTGCGCAACGCCCCGCTGGACCAATTTCTCGGCCACATGCAGCGGCTGCTGGATCGGGGCGCCAAGCAGTTCAAATTTGTCGACCGCACGTTCAATCTCAATTTGAAGATCAGCGTCGCGATTCTGCAGTTCTTTCTGTCGCGATACGAGCCAGGCTTGTTCATTCATTTTGAGATGATCCCCGATCGTCTGCCGGAGCAGTTGCGATCATTAATCGCGAAATTTCCGCCGGGCGCGCTGCAATTTGAAGTGGGGATACAGACCTTCAACACTGAAGTTGAGAAGCTGATTTCCCGCAAGCAGGACCATGCCCGACTGGACGACAACCTCACCTGGCTCCGCGATCACACCGGCGTGCACGTGCACGCGGATTTGATCGTCGGGCTTCCGGGCGAAGACATCGAGTCGTTCGGCCGCGGCTTCGACCGGTTGCTGCGCCTGCGGCCGCAGGAGATTCAGGTGGGGATGCTCAAGCGGTTGCGGGGCACGCCAATCGTGCGCCACGACGCGGAGTGGGGCATGGTCTACAGCCCGCACCCGCCATACGAAATATTGGAAACCAAAATGATCCCGTTCGACCAGATGCAGCGGATGCGGCGTTTTTCGCGGTACTGGGATTTGGTCGCCAACAGCGGGAAGCTCGCGCGAACGACAGAATTGCTCTTACTCCCTCTCCCTGCGGGAGAGGGCTGGGGTGAGGGGGTTAGACCTGATCATGGTGCATCGAATGGACAAAGCCCCCTCACCCTAACCCTCTCCCGTGGGGAGAGGGGACCGTTCGATTGCTTCTTCGATTTTTCCAATTGGTTGCATCGCCGTGCGGGTGAGCGGACGCACGGCATCGCGCTGCATGATCTCACCGAATTCTGCCGCGAATACCTGATACTTCAGGGCGTCGATCACCAAGTCATCGATCAAGCCATCAAGCACGACCAGAACCCCCGCCGTCGCGAAGCTTCAGCGCCCAAGCGACAGGCACAGCATCTGAAGGCAATATGACCACACCACCCGCTCTGATCGCGTTCGGCTTGTTCGTCGGCATCTTCTCCGGATTGATGGGCCTCGGTGGCGGCGCGGTGATGATACCCATCATGGTGCTGGCGCTGGGCTTCGAGCAGGCCAGGGCGCATGGGATGAGCCTGATGGTAATGATCCCGCCCGTGGCGCTCCCGGCCGTCATTCGGTATTTCAAAGACGGATATCTGAAACAGGACGACATCTGGACGGCCGCGCTGATCGCGGTCGGCGTGCTCGGCGGCACGTATTTCGGCGCGAAGATCGCCACGTCCATCGCACAGCACAAAGGCATGCTCGCGATCGTCTTCGGCCTGCTGCTGGTGTACGTCGCAATGTACACGGCGCTCGGCAAAGCCAACGTCGCGCGATCAGTCGTGCTCGCGCTGATGGTCACAATGGTGGCGGCGGCGGTGGTGTTCGGAACTCGGTGGTATGATGCGCGAGCCTATCAAGCCAGCGCTATTGCACCGGCTATTGCATCGGCGGAATCGACGGCTCGGTCGGCGGCAGAATAAACGCCCACCAGTAGTTCTTCCGCTCCTTCACTTTCATCATCAACATCCAACCCGGAGGCGGGATCGGATCGAGCTTGTTCTTCACGTCGTCGCTGCCCTGGCGCGTGACGTAGATTTGATGACGATCGCCCGGCCGAAGCGTTTTCGGATCGATGGGAAGAACCGCGCGGTTCAGGTAGATCGCCAGGTCCTCGTCCACGCGACGGCCATTCGCGTTCCAGTCGTAGACCGCGGCGTCCGGCGTTACGCGACGTATATATTCCGCAAGCGGCTTCATCGGGCTCATACCACTCTCGCTGAATCGATACCCGTACATCACAACCGCCTGCAGAATCAACATCGCGACAAACGTAGTAATCGGCAGGCTCCATCGGTCTCGGCGCTGCAGCACGATGCCAAGGAGAATCAGAGATGCGAACATCACCGCGACCCAGCATGCGAGCTGCGGCGAATACCACGGCTCGGCGGCGATCGTACGGAGCAACGGATGGTACGCCCCGGCGAGCGGCACGCCGATGCAGATCGCGCCCAGGAGCAAGTAATGCAACACCGCGACCCACCGCGCCGAACGATACCCGCTTGGCGCGGCCAGAAACGCCGCCAATCCGCGAGCGGCGATGATGCTCAACGGCGCAACCATCGGCAGCAGATACCGCTCCTTTCGATCGGGAAACCAGATCATGATCCCGATCGGAACCAGCACCATCGCGATCGCGCACCAATCAGCCCGCAACCGCTGCCGCCACATCACCACCGAACCGCCAATCAACATGATTGCCCATGGCCAGAGCAGCGGGATTGGTTCGAGGTAGATTGCCGGCGTACTCGGCTCCAGATCGGTCGCGCCATGACGCGACACCTCGCTGAACCATGTGTGCATCACATCCGGTACGGACAAATAGACGTGCACGAACCACGGCAATGCGATTGCACAAAAAATTGCCAGACCACAGACGACTGGCAGGATGCGTCTCTTATTCACTCGCGCGTGTGATGACGCGGAGTTGCTTTTGACGAAGCAGATTATCGCCAGCCATGGGACAACCGTTTCAACAATCGCGACAGGCCCTTTACACAAAAACGCGATCGCCGTCGCGGCCATGCCGATGGTCGCCGCGATCCAGATTCGGCCGTGAATCACGGCGTGCGCGAATGCGGCGTTAGCGATCGTCACCCACAGCGCAAGGTGAACGTCGCTGGTGCTCTGGCGCATGTATTTCTGAAACAGAATGTTTGTCGCCACGACCAATGCAGCCAGTACGCCGACGCGCGCGTTGAACAGCACGCGAGCCAACTCGAACGTGGCGAGGATCAACAGGCACCCCGCCAACAGCCCGGTCCAGCGGACTTGCCATGCCAGATCGCGATACGCCTGCTCGTGATGCTTCGGCGAGTCCAGCGCGGCGATCGTCTCCTGCCGCATCGCCAGCGCGGTGATCCACGCGACCAGCGGCGGCTTGCGAACGCGCGGTTCACCCATCATCTGCGGCACAAGCATCGGCCCGCCGTGGCGCATCTCCAGAGCCGTTTGAACGACGATGTTTTCGTTTCCCCCTGTAAACTGTGGCCAAGTCAGGGTGGGCGCGATGGCCGCGAACGTGCAGATGGCAATCAGCATCGCGACCAGCAACGCGCGGTGGACCGATGTGTTTTGGGTAAGTTCCGGTGTCATGCGTGCGCGTCCACGATCCGCTGATAAATCGCCAGCAATCGCTGTAAATGAAACTCGTACGAAAGGCTCGGCCGAAGCGCCCGACACGCGACGTGCATTGATGCGAGCTGGGCGGGCTCGAGCACTGATTTCATCGCGG
>JACMML010000235.1 GCA_014379105.1 Phycisphaerae bacterium | reverse complement strand
TGCTGCTTCCGATCGAGTGGGTCGATGGTTGGCCGATCATCGGCAAACGCGGTGAGGACGGAATCGGCAACATGATCTGGACGGCCAAAAAACCGATCCCCGGACCGGTGGTGAAAATGCCGGCGATCAACGAGGACTTTAGTTCCCCGAAGCTGGCGGTGCATTGGCAATGGAACTATCAGCCGCGAATGGAAAAATGGTCGCTTACCGAGCACCCGGGTTTCCTGCGCCTACATGCGTTTAAGCCGCTACGAAACAACGAACTACTCAAGGCCGGCAACACGCTCACCCAGCGCTGCCTTCGCACCGACGCCAACGAAGTGATGCTTAAGCTCGACCTCACCGGCATGGCCGACGGGCAGGAGGCGGGCTTGTGCCATTTTGCCGGCGCGTATTCGGCGCTGAGCATTTCACAGGCCGGGGACGTGCGAAAAGTCACCTATAACGAGCGCGGCAAAATTACCGAAGGTCCGGTGCTTGAAGGGACAGACGTCTGGATCAAGAGCACATGGGGAATCGATGGCGAAAGTGAATATTCGTACAGCACTGATGGCCGGAGCTTTAAGACTTTCGGGAACCGCTGGAAGCTCACCTGGGGCAACTACCGCGGCGACCGGATCGGCATCTTCAGCTACAACAACAAGGCCGACGCCGGACATGTGGATGTCGATTCATTCCAATACACTTTCGGCAAACGCAAGCCTTAGCTCGCTCAACTGAACGTGTATCGAATCGTATACGGCCCGCCGTTGTCGGATTCACGATCCCGCGCGACGAGCCAGAATGTGCCGCCGGAAGTTGCGGTGTAGTTGAGCGTCGCTGTAGTTGATCCATTGACAGTGCTGACGACGCTCCCGGTGGGATCGACCAGCAGGATTTCTGGACTCAGCAACCCAGTCGTCCGAGTAACCGTCGCAGAAATGCGCTGCCCGGCCGAGATGGGGATGCCGAAGACATCCATATCGCCGCCGGGCAAATCGCCGGTGCGTGTCGTGCTTGGCGGGAGCGGCGTGGCGGTATCGGGATCGCCGGAATATTGCGTTCCCGGGGCTCGCGCAAAGCTGATTCCGTAACGGCCGTTGTTCTCAGCGCCCGGTTCGTAGACGACCGCGTAATACGTCCCGGCGGAACTGCCCGCGACATCCAGTTTGATCCCCTTCTCACTTTCCTTGCCGCTGACGACCGCGCCATTCGGGCCGATCAGCAGCACGCCGATGTCGAGCACGTCGCCGGCTTTGTTTTCCGTCGCGGTGACCGACAGGAATTGCGCCTGGCTCGCCGAGAGAGTCCAGACATCCAGGTCGCCCGGCTCGATGGTGGCCGCGAAGCGCCGTCCGCTCTGGGCGGAGAATGCGTCGTCGCTGTCAGTGATGGTCGATGCGTAATAGAACGCGGTCACACCCACGCTGCCGGTGTTGTTCGCGCCAAAGTCACGAAGCCGCACGCGATAGTTTCCACTGACGGGCGCGTTGTAGCTCATGAACGCGCCCTTGTCGCCGATCGAGCGGCGCAGCGTCTTGCCGCTTGGCGAAATCAGGATCAGCTCCGTTTCCAGCGCACCGCCGCTGCGGTCACTCGACGCCAGCGTGATGTTCTGCCCGGCGACGATTGGAATCGTCCAGTTTTTCTGAACGCCCGGCAAGCTGATGCTTGTCAGGTACGTCTGCGCCGGCGTGAGCGAGGCAAAGAGTTGACGCGGCTCGAGTGAATCGATGATGAAGTTGCGTGCGTGCATAGATTGATAAACGTTAGCGGAAGCGAATCGTTACACGGATTGTTCAGCTGAGCGTGTATTTAATGCTGAATTGCCCGCCGTTGTCGGCCTCGCGGTCGCGGGCGACGAGCCAGTATTTTCCGGCCGAGACGGCGGTGTAGTTCAGCGTCGCGGTGGTGCTACCGTTGACGGTGGCGACGACTTTGCCCGTCGGATCGATCAGCAATAGCTCTGGGCTGAGCAATCCGGTGGTCCGTGCGACAGTTGCGGAGAGCTTTTTGCCGGCGGCGATGGTGATGGCAAAGATATCAATATCGCCGCCCGGCAAGTCGCCATAGCGCGTGGTGTTGGCCGGCAGCGGCGTGGCGGTGTCGGGGTCGCCGGCGTATTGGGTTCCCGGCGCCCGCGCGAAGCTGATGCCGTATCGGCCGGTCGCGTTGGATCCAGGTTCGTAGACGACGGCGTAATACTTGCCCGCGGCGCTGTTCGAGACGTCAATCTTCACACCTTTGTCGCTGCTCTTCTGTTGTACGATTTTCCCGTGCGGTCCGATCAATTGCACGCCGATCCCCAGCACGTCTCCGGATCGGTTTTCCGTCGCGACTGTTGATAAGAACTGCGCTTGAGACGCCGATAGTGTCCAAACATCCAAATCGCCCGGCTGAATCGTCGCGGCGCGGCGCCGACCGCTCTCGGCCGCGAACGCGTCGTCACTATCGGTGATGCTGCTCGCGTAATAGAACGCCGTCACGCGGGCGCTGCCGGTCTGATTATTTCCCACATCAGACAATCGGACGGTGTAGGTGCCCGTGACCAGCGCCGTGGTGGTCACAAAAGCGCCGGCGTTCCCCGAGTTGGTCGCGACCACCGCGCCGCTGGGGTTGATGAGCGATAGCTGCGTTGCGAAGCTGCCAGTCCCCAGGTCACCGGCCGCCACCGTCACGGCTCTACCGGCGACGAGCGGCACGGTCCAGTTCTTCTGTTGTCCGATTACAGAAATCGTGGTGGTGACGGTCTGGCCGGGCGTGAGAACGGCGAACAGCTGACGCGGCTCGAGTTGGTCCATCGTTGATAAGTCTGATAGATCATGGTGCTTATGTTCAAGGTGCATAGGTTCAACAAGATAGACGTCGCGGGTGCCGTGGGCATCGAAAAAGTTGGCAATATTCCACTAATTTGCCGAAAGCGGCTTCGCGGATCGGCGTCATAACCGGCGTGGCCGTCGTGGACGCCCGTTGCAAGCCCCTGGCGTTTGGGGTAGATTGCGCGACTCGCCTCGCCAAAGGCGGGTCTGTCGGAGCGTCTTAATCGGTGCTCTTCAGGTCGTTTTCTAAACCCAAAGCCTCATGACGGCCCCCGGACCCTGGCACCGGCGTCGGTTGTCCGGGCTGGCGATATAACTATCGCTGTTCGCGTACTTTAAGGACTGTTATGACTCAAGCTGAGCTCGTCAAGGCGTTGGTGGACGCCGGTATCCATTTTGGTAATCCCGCCTCTCGTTGGAATCCCCGCATGGAGCCGTACATTCACGGCAAGCGCGGGAACGTCCACATCATCAACATCAAAGAAACCGTCAAAGGCCTTCTGCTCGCCAAAAAGCTGATTCAGAACACCGTCGCCGCCGGGCGCGATGTGCTGTTTGTCGGCACCAAGCGGCAGGCGCGCCATGCGATTGAAGACGAAGCAAAGCGCTGCGGCATGCACTACGTCAACGAGCGCTGGCTCGGCGGCACGCTGACCAACTTCCGCACGATTCGCGAGCGCCTGAAGCGCCTGGAGCAACTTGAGAAGCTCTGGGAAACCGGCGAGATCGAAAAGTATTCCAAGAAGATGAAGTCCACGCTGAACCGCGAGATGGTCAAGATCAAAAGCAATCTTGAAGGCATCCGCAAGATGGACAAGCTCCCCGGCGTGATTTTCCTGATCGACACCAAGCGCGAGCACATTGCTGTCAACGAAGCCAAGAAGCTGGGCGTGAAGACGATCGCGCTGATCGACACCGACGGCAACCCGGCCGAGATCGATCTGCCGATCCCCGGCAACGACGACGCGATGCGCGCGATCGCGCTGATCGCAAAAGAGCTCGCCGATGCGGTCATCGAAGGCAAGCAAGGCCGCACCACCGGCAACGAAAAAGGTGACGGCAACGAGCCGCGCCGCCGCAGTGCCCGCTCGACCTTCCGCGCCGACAAAGGCGCCGAGACGCCCGGCGATCAGGGCGCGGGTGAACAGACTCCGGCCGAACCGGCAGGCGAACCAGTCGCCGCAGGAGCCGAGGCACCGGCCGAGACTGTCGCGGCGTCAGTTTAAGACTTATTAGGCCGCAGATGAACGCTGATAAACGCGGATAAGAAAAAGCGATTCGGATCAGATGTGAACTGTATTGCCGTAATATGGCAACATATTTACATCCAATCATTTAACTCGCATTTATCTGCGTTCATCCGCGTTCATCTGCGGCCAATTCCTTTATTTTGGAGAAAACATGGCAACAATCACCGCCTCACTCGTCAATGAACTTCGCAATAAGACCGGACTCGGCATGATGGAATGCAAAAAAGTATTGACCGAAGTCGGCGGCGATCTGAGCGCCGCGATCGATGCGGTCCGGAAGAAAGGCGTCAAGGCGTCGCTGATC
>JACMML010000234.1 GCA_014379105.1 Phycisphaerae bacterium | reverse complement strand
GCCTACGCCCGCCGTGACCGCGCTGCGATTCGTCAGGATCGTGACCTCGCGCTGTCGCTCTTTCCCCGCGTGCGCGAGCGACTAAAACAACTCGCCGGCACGCTCAGCGGCGGCGAACAGCAGATGCTCGCGATCGCCCGCGCAATGATGGCCCGTCCGCGATTGTTACTGCTGGATGAGCCATCGCTCGGGCTCGCGCCGCAGATCGTGCAACTCATTTTCCGCATCATCCGCCAGATCAATGAATCCGGCACAACGATCCTGCTGGTGGAACAAAACGCCCACATGGCGCTGGGCGTAGCTCACGAAGCCTATGTGCTGCAGACTGGCCGAATCATCAAACACGGGCGCGCCAAAGATCTGCTGGCCGATCCGGATGTGCAGAAGGCGTATCTGGGGGGATGACGCCTGTACGAAATAATCGCAGGAAATTGGTGCGTTGAATTGCGCGCCGCCGTTGGTAATCCCGGTCCGGCTCACTCCACCGCGAACAGCTTCGCGTACGGATTCTTCTCCGGCGTAACGACGCGCACCGTCACCTTCTTAATCTCCGGCGGATTGGTCGGGCGGTCGCCGGCGCCGGTGGGCATGCCGGCGAGTTTATCGACGACATCCATGCCTTCGACCACCTTGCCGAAGACGGTGTACTTGCCGTCCAGCGCCTTGGTGCGGGAGTAGTCGAGGCAGATGAAGAACTGGCTGCTGGCGGAATTGGCGGCGTCGGAGCGGGGCATCATGCCCTGGGCCTCCAGCGGATCGCCTTGCCTGGCCATGGAGAGAACGCCTTTCTGGTGCTGGCGATCGTTGAACTCGGCATCGATCATGAAGCCGGGCCCGCCCGTGCCGCCGCGTGCCGGGTCGCGGCCGAGCGGGTCGCCGCCTTGCACGACGAAGTTCTTGATGATGCGGTGAAACACCTGCCCGTCAAAATAACCCTCCTCGGCCAGCGCGAGAAAGTTAGTCGATGTATTGGGGGCGACGTCGTAGTAAAACGCCATCGTCATCGTCCCCTCGCTGGTCTCCATCGACAGATAGCGCAGCGGCTCGACGCGCGTGACGAGCTGCCCCGTCGGCGCGCCGACGCGCTTGTCCGACCGCATCTGGACCACCAGCGGCGTGCCGACGAAATCCGGCAGCGTCTTACCCTGCGGCACCGCGTAAAGAATGTACGTGCCCGTCCGCATCGCGGGATAAAGCTGGCGGAGATCGACCGACTTCGCGCCGGTCACCTGCGTATCCGATTGCGTATCGATGCCGCGGCCGAGGAAATCCACGAGCACCAGTTTCACCGGCTCGTTGGCGTTGACGTTGATCGTCACCGGCTGATCCGGCGCGAACCACAGCTTGGACGGGATCAGCACGGAAAACATGAATAGCGTGGACATCAATGCGGTCATGCGACTATCTCCTAAAGCGAGTTATGGCGGATGCTATTTCGTAATCGTGATGCCGCGCGTCACAGTTGGCAAGCACGCGTTATCACTGCACACCTGATAGCTCAGCCGCAGCGGAATCGTTGACCCGGCGGCGGGGATTTCCTTCAGCGTGACCAGGATTCCGGCCATTCCTTCGAGTACTAATTGCGGCTCATCGGCGTACGCGAGCTTGCGACTGACCGGCTGCGGCACGGCGATGTGTTCGATGATGTCGATAGTGGACTGCAGCGAGGTGTCCGCCGTAAGGTGGAAGCCGCCGGCGATTTTCAGCTCCACCATCACCTGCCGCTCACCTTTCCAGTGATGACTGATCTCCACCACTTTCACCGCCTGCTCCTGCGGTGCGTCGATCCTGAGCCCGCCGCCGGCGACCGGCGCGACATGAAGCTCGCCGCGATTCTGCACGAACTGCAGGATCGCCTGCACCTGGCTGCACATCGACGCGGCATGGTGTTGCGTCTGCACCGCGAAGATCGCCAGCGCGCGGGCGGCGCTCTGCGTTTCCCCGAGCGCGTCGCACACCATCGCCGCCACCGCGTTGCCGCTGGGAAGCGGGGTATCGCTGCCGACTTTCTGTCGGACGAGCAGGTCATCGGCCCGCGCATCGGAGAAAAAGAACCCGCCGTGCTCGGGGTCTTCAAATCGCTCGCGCATCGTCTGTACGAGCTGTCGCGCCGATTCCAGGCAATAGGCATCGTGCGTGATGCGATGGAGTTCCACCAATGCCTGGGCGAGAAACGCGTAGTCATCAAGAAAAGCGTCGTGCTTGACCTGGCCGTCGCGGCTGGTGCGATGGAGCCCGCCGTCTTCCTTACGGTGCACGGTGAGCATGTTATTGGTCGCTCGACGCGCGGCCTCCAGGTAGCGGGCATCGCCGAACAAATCGCCGGCGTGGGCCAGAGCGCGGATCATCAGCGCGTTCCAACTGGTGATAATCTTGGTATCCAGCAGCGGCTGTTTGCGCGTCATGCGGTGCTGATAAAGACGCGCCCGCATCGACACGATCTCCGGATCGCTCTCGGCTTGCGGGCCGGCGGCGAGATAGAGGACATTCTTGTCGGCAAGCCCCGAGCCGTGATGCGGGTCGGCGAAGTTGGGGCCGCGATCCAGCCCATATACCGTCGCGAATCGCCCGGCCTCTCGCGGCGTCAGCACCTGCTCGATCTCGTCCATCGTCCACAGGTAATTTAAGCCTTCCTGCGCATCCACCTCGGCATCGAACGCTGTGTAAAACGCGCCGTCGGTGGAAGTCATCTCGCGGAGGACGAAATCAAATATCCCGCGGGCGACGGTTTCGTAGCGCGGCTCTTTGAGAACGCGCGACGCTTCGGCGTAAATCCAGCCGAGCATCGCGTTGTCGTAGAGCATGATCTCGAAATGCGGGACCAGCCATTCGTTGTCGGTTGAATAGCGGTGGAACCCGCCGCCGAGGTGATCGCGGATGCCGCCGTTGGCCATCACGTCGAGCGTGTGACGGAGCGGCTTGGCGATGCGATCGGCATCTACGCCGGTGGCGCGCTGGTAATTGATCCAGTGAAGCAGCAATTCCAGCAGTGTCTCGCGCGGGAACTTCGGCGCCCGTCCAAACCCGCCATGGCGTGGCTCGTAATCCTCGATGGATCGGCCGATGATCACATCAAGCCAGCTGCTGGTGAAGGAGACGGGCTCTTCGGTCGGCACGGGCAGTGCGAGTTCGGTGAGGACTTCCTGCAACTTCGCGGCCGTCCGATCGATATGCGGCCGTTCCTTGTCGTAGGCATCCTGCAGCGCCGCAAGAATCCCGGGAAACCCGGGTCGGCCGTCGGTGTCGTGCGGTGGGAAATAGGTGCCGCCAAAGAACGGCCTCAGGTCCGGCAGCAGCCAAACGCTCATCGGCCAACCGCCTTGCCGCGTCAGCACCTGCACCGCGGTCATATACAGCTGATCCACGTCCGGCCGCTCTTCGCGGTCCACTTTGATATTGATGAATTCTTCGTTCATCAACGCGGCGATCGCTTCATTCTCAAAGCATTGCCGCTCCATCACATGGCACCAATAACAGGTGCTGTATCCGACGGAAAGAAATATCGGCTTATCCTGCTTCCGCGCCGCCTCAAACGCCTCCGGCCCCCATGGGTACCAGTCCACCGGATTGTGCTGGTGCTGCTGGAGGTACGGGGAGGTCTCTCTGGAAAGACGGTTCGTGTGCATAGTTGAACATCATAGGCGGTTCGCGAGGGGATTCACGGGCGGAAACGAACTGGCGCCGCGATTCAGTCAGCGACATGCTCAGTCCCCGCCTGCTTACCATAACGGATGTCATCGACCGCCTGGTCAATATCATCCTCCGTAACGCCCTGGGCGGACGAACGTGAACGCTCGACGTTGGCGATCTTCTCGTACTTGGTTCTTGATCGTGTCTGAAGCGCCGCCCGCAACTCCGCATCGGCGGCTTCATCGAGCAGCTCGATCTGGGCGAGAATGTTCAATACTGCTGCATTCATGATCTGAGCATTATACGGATCCGGTTTGATCCGTGCGCGGCGATTGGAGCGCGGCAGCCCCTCGGCCGCCGAGGCGTCACGGAGTGACGCCCTCCAGTTGTTTCGCGGCCGCTGCGTAGATGGCTTGCACGATCGGGTTGTTCGGGTTCGCCCACCAGGCCTGGAACAAAAGAATATCTCCCCGGCGAACGGCTTCGATCAACTGCGGCTTCGCGCCGGCGACGTTGCCGTCGAAGACGTTAATTATGCTGAAAGCGCCCGGGTATAGGTCGCGGACAAGACGGGGCGTGGAAACATAATCGCCGCGGACTTCGCCGTACGGCGCAGCGTAGGCGTAGGTGCGACTTATCTCGTGCTCGGGAATCAGCAGAATGTCCGGAAACGCCCGCGCGGCGTTTTTCACCGAGTCCGTATCATAGGCGTCGTTCGAATCGATATAAAACAGCGTCGCGCCCCACCGGTTTTTCGCAAAGGCGATCTTATCGATCAGCTCGCGGCTCGGATCGTCCGACGTCTCCTGGCGCCATTTCCCGTCTTTGAAGCTCAGCTTCTGCGGCCGCACCGTGACGCCGACGCGCAATCCGGCGTCGCGAAATCTCTTGAAAAACTCATCCACCACATTCAGATAGTCCAGTTCCGGCGCCATCTGGGTCGCCGCGCGGGGATCGCCGACATAGGTGACTTCAACGTGCTCCTGCCCTTCGATGTCCCACACGATGACGCCTTGAGCATTCATGGCCTTGAGGATGCGAACCGAAAAATCGGCATAACTCAGAAGCCGTCGTCGGAATAATGCCAATCCATTCGGGGTGGTGACGTCGAGCGATTTATCATTGAACCAGCCGCGCGGGTTCCGGGTCATGCGCAACTCCGGCGAACTACCGGCGGGGAACAACGCGCCGATCGGCCGCCGATCGGCCCATTTAAGTTCCAAAGGCACTTCGCTCCGCAACTCGGCTAAGACATC
>JACMML010000233.1 GCA_014379105.1 Phycisphaerae bacterium | reverse complement strand
TCGTACAAGTACCCGACCGGCTTGCCTTCGGTACGCAAGGGACGAATGTCCTTCCGCGTGATGATTTGACCGGCCAGGCCGTCAATTTCGTCACGCTGCGTCGGTGTCCACGTGCGAAGATTCTCCAGGCCCTTGAGCAGGCCGAGCCGGAGCACTTGCGTATTTTCGCTCATCCCTATGAGGCTCGTCGAGTTCTTGCCCGCGGTCAGCGTATCACCAGCCGCAAGTTCAAAAGTCTTCCCGGTACTATCCTTGAATTCGGCTGTGCCGCGGATCACGCGATAAATGACGACCTCGCCTTTCGCAAAAGAGGCGGCGTCCGCTGCTGCTGAGGTGCTCTTCGGCAAGAGCGAGTGGCCGCGCGGGTCGGTTGCGATGATGTGGCCGGTAGCAAGATGACCGCTCGGAACCTCGATACCGAGATCGCGCACGTAAACGGGTGAGGCCGATTTGATGAGGCCATCGGCCAGCGGCTTGAAGAGCGCATCCAGCGCCAGCGGATCCTGAAGCCAGAAGCCGGCATTGGCCGGGCGATCATGCAGGGGGTGGCTCCAGGCTACGCGTGGCGTCTCGGCTTCGTTGATCTGATCCGGACCAACGATGGTCGGGTTCGGAAAAGTCGTCGGATCGGTCACGAAGGCTTCGAGGAATTTGCCGGAGTAGCCCATGGACATCGAATCCGGCACCACCGTCTGCGGCGTCTTCAGATTCTCTTCGGTGGATAAACCCGACCACGTGTAAAAGAGCTGGCGATGGACGATCGCGCTTTGCAGCATCACCGCGCCGGGACCGACATTGTAGAAGCGCCCATCGTAATCGAAGGTGAACATGCCCGAGGTGACCAGCACGAGCTGGAAACCGCCCGGCGGCAGGTGAAGATGGAAATCGGTGGGGCCGGTGTCAGGCAGGTAGATCGGAAGATTTGTCGCAACTTCATGCAGGAGGAAGGTTTCGTTATTTGCGTGAAAGCTTTCGTCCGCGCGGTTGTAGAGAGCTTGCGGGCGATAAGTCGGCTCGTACTTCGCATTGCGGTCGCGATCGATGGCCACGAAATCCTGAGTATTCAGCCGGAGGGGATCGCCATTCGGGCGAGTGAGACCAGTCGTTTTGAGATCGACCGCGGCATGGACGTTCATGACATCCTCCAATCTGAGTTTTTCAATGCGATCTGAGGCGTGCTCATTTTTGCTGCACCCCTTGGCGGGGGCGCCGGGAATCGCTCACCGATTCTTGCGGGCCTCGGGCACTCTCGGGTCTGATGCCATAATGCGAATTTTGGGCCAGTTGGGACGCAGACCGTCACCTCGCCTTTTTTGGATCAGTCGATCGAAAATAGTCTAGTGGATACAGGATGTTAGATGCTGCGATGGGCGACTTGCGCTTCGCAAGCCTCGCGGCCGCCAGAAAATAGCGATGGGTGCTCTGTGTAATTTATCGGCAAGCGTTGCCAAGGAAGATGCAGTTGCGCTGCCGGGACTGCGTCACAGCTCCAGATCGCCCGCCAGCAGCCGTTGCGAGATGGTGCGTGCCAGAATCTCGTTGGTGCCGTCGGCGATGTTGATGATGCGCAGCGTATGCCAGATGTGCACGAGACCAATCTCGTTGGTCAGGCCCATGCCGCCGAACGTCTGCATCGCGCGATCGATCGCGCGAAAGCCGGCCTGCACCGAATAGCTCTTCGCCATCGACAGCTCCTTGATCGCCCGTTCGCCGCGGTCGAGCAGCATGGCCGCGTTCAGGCCGAGCAGATGGGCTGCGTGCAGTTCGGTCGCCGCATCGGCCAGCGGATGCGACACCGCCTGATAGTTCGAGATCGTCTTGCCGAAGGCCTCGCGCTGCTGGGAATACTTGATGGCGCTCTCGAGCGCCCAGCGTCCGAGCCCGACGCTGCGCGCCGAATTGTAGATGCGGCCCAGCGAGACGC
>JACMML010000232.1 GCA_014379105.1 Phycisphaerae bacterium | reverse complement strand
TTGTTATGACCGATACCGATAGCTCATCGCAAGCCCCCTCACCCCAACCCTCTCCCAAGGGGAGAGGGAGTAGCAAGCTGCGCAACATCGTCGGCGGTATGGTCGGGCAGTTCCCGCTTGGCGGGGTGGCGTGGGATTATTTTCATTACGTGCTGGCGATGCATGAGCTGGGGCATGATGTTTATTATCACGAGGACACGAATACGTGGCCTTACAATCCGGTGCTGAATCAGCCGTCGGATGATGGGATCTATAACGCGGAATTTATTCATGCGTTTTTCCAGAAGCACGCGCCAGCGCTGGTGGACAAATGGCATTTTCGGCTCCTGCGGGGCAAAAGTTTTGGGATGTCGGCCGAAGCCTTTGGCGAAGTTGCGCGGACGGCGGACGTGTATCTCAATGTTTCAGGCGTATGCCTACTGCCGGATAATCTTCCGGCGCGTTGCAAGCGCGTCTTCCTCGACAGCGACCCGGGCTACAACCAGATGGGCCTGCAGGACATGCTGGATTCAGAAGGGCTCACGGCGCGGCGGTACGTGGAAGTTGCGAGGGAGCACGACGTTCACCTGACGTACGCCGAGAACATCCATCAGCCCGATTGCCATCTGCCTCACGCGGGGATTCGGTGGATCACGACGCGCCCGGTGGTGACGCTGCCGCACTGGGCGACGGTGCGCGCGACGACTCCCGCGCCCGACGCGCCGTTTACGACGGTGATGACGCTGGACCTGTCGAAAGAGCCAAAAAAGCTGCGATACAAGGGCGTCGATTATTTCGACAAGCGGCCGGAGTTCGAACGGTTTATCACGTTGCCGTCGCGCGTCCCCGGCGTGCGATTCGACCTGGCGATCGGGCAGAATAAGGGTCTCGATCCGGTCCGCGACAACGGCTGGCACGTCGCCGATTCGCACGCGGTGAGCGTGAACGCCGACACGTATTGCGACTTTATCGCCCGCAGCGCCGGGGAATGGAGCATCGCAAAAAACGTCTACGCCGCTACCAACAGCGGCTGGTTCAGCTGCCGCACCTGCTGCTACCTCGCTGGCGGCCGACCGGCAGTTGTGCAGGACACGAAGTGGAGCCGCTATATCCCGAGCGGGGCCGGGTTGTTCGCGTTCGATACAATGGAAGAATGCGTGGCGGCGATGCAGCGCGTCGCCAGCGACCCGGCGAAACAGCGCGATGCCGCGTATGAAATCGCGCGAGAATATCTCGCGCCGGATCGGGTGATTACGCCGATGCTGGATATGATTCAATCAAAGTGATGACTTACGCAGAGGACACAGAGACGCAAAGAGCGCAAAGAAGACAAATTCTTATAATTTATAATACTGAATTGAATTCTCTGCGCTCTTTGCGTCTCTGTGTCCTCTGCGTAAATGACTTTTATGAGTGACAAGCTTCGCATAATAGTCGCCGGTTACATCGTCGGCTATCCGCTGGGTGGCATGACATGGCATCACTTGAACTATCTCGCCGGCCTGCACGCGCTTGGACACGAGGTCACGTTCTACGAAGATTCCGGCCAATGGCTGCAGCCGTACAACCCGGCCAACAACACCTGTAGCGACGATCCGAGCTACGGCATCAGTTATTTAAACGAAACCCTCCAGTCCATCAGGCTGCCGCTGCGATGGTGCTACCGCTCGGAACTGCTGAACCAGTATTTTGGAATGACGCGGGATGAGTGGCTGACGGCCGTCAGCGGCGCGGACCTGCTTCTGTGCGTCAGTGGCGTGACGCCGTGGCGCGCGGAGTTCCGGCTTGCGAAGAAGACGTGCGTGATCGATACCGACCCGGTCTTCACGCAGTTGCGGATGCGCCATGACGAGGCGTTTCTGGATTATTACCGCCTGTTTGATCACGTGGCGACGTTTGGAAAGATCATCGGCACACCCGATTGCCCGCTTCCGACTGCCGGATTCGATTGGATCGGCACCAACCAGCCGATCGCGCTGGATCATTGGCCGGCGGCGCCCGGACACAACGGGGCGTTTTCGACCATCGGCAAGTGGGAGCACAGCGCCGACCGCACGTTCGAGTTTGCCGGCAAATCGTTCGCCAGCAGCAAAGGCGTGGAGTGGATGAAGTTGCTCGATCTGCCGCGCAGGACGGATTGGCGAATGGAGATGGCGATGGCGTCGCTGCCCGACGCAGTTCAACGGCAGTTCACGGACAACGGCTGGGGATTCACCGACGCAACGTCGGCATCGATCTCGACGGATGCCTACCGAAACTTCATCCGAGCACACGCCGGTGAATTCACGGTGGCTAAGCAAATTTACGCTGGGCTGCCCAGCGGATGGTTCAGCGATCGCAGCGCGTGTTTCCTCGCATCGGGCAAACCGGTGATCACGCAATCCAGCGGTTTTGAGAAATGGCTGCCCACCGGCGACGGGTTGTTCAGCTTTTCATCGATCGATGACGCGGCCTTGGCGCTGGCATCGATCACGAAGGATTATGCCCGCCATTCTGCAGCGGCACGAAGTGTGGCGGAACAGTATTTCGACGCTCGCATTGTGCTCAGTGAGCTGATCGATCGAATGCGCTGAATGCCGCTGCACATCGCTGCGCGCAAAGAAAAGCAACCTCACAGGACGCTGCGAGGTTGCTTATCAAATCGGATTGACGCCGCCCGCGAGTGAGCCGCAGATCACGACGTCTGGCGCACTACCACCAGATATTTCCCGGCCAGATGAATTGCAGGAACAAGCCGATAAACAGTAGCGCGCCCAGCACGATCAGCATCATCTTTGTTCGGCCGGCGCTGGAGTCGTCGTCTTTATAGTTCTTCATTGCCATGGTCGTTCCTTACTCCTTCTGAGGTTACCCTGGCCTGGCGCGTAGCACACAATGCACACACTCCGGCCACAACGGCGAAAATCGTATCAGAACGAATTAGAACTGTGTAGTGGGGGATCGGATTTCAACAACCGGCAATTTCCCTTACCTCACCCCGGCCGGGGCTTTACGTGCCGCAGGTTAACCCGTACCTTAATCCGTTCGAATTTACATCGATCCAACGTCCGATAAGGAGCGCGCATGGGACTGCTTGACGGTAAAAAAGGCCTCGTTTTGAACATCGCCAACGATCGCTCCATCGCCTGGGCGATCGCGGACAATTGCCTCAAGCACGGCGCGACCTGCGGCTATGGGTTTCTGCCCATGGAAAAGATGGAGCGACGCGTTCGCAAGAGCCTCGAAGAGATGGGCCAGACCGATCCATGGGTACAGCCATGCGATGTCGGCTCGGACGAGTCCATCGCCGCGTTTTTCCAGGCAGCTAAGGAAAAATACGGAACCATTGATTTCCTGGTCCATTCCCTGGCGTTTGCGAACAAAGATTACCTGGCGATCGGCAAATTCCTGTCCACCCCGCGCGACGTCTTCAAGCAGGCGTGCGATATCTCGGCGTACAGCCTGATCGCATTGGCACGCGGCGCGGCGCCGCTGATGCCCAATGGCGGATCGATCATCGCGATGACGTATCTTGGCTCGGAAAAAGCCGTGCCGGGCTACAACGTCATGGGCGTCGCCAAAGCGGCGCTGGAATCAACCAGCCGATACCTGGCGCTGGAACTCGGCGAGAAGAAGATCCGCGTCAACACCATCTCCGCCGGCCCGGTCCGCACACTTAGCGCGATGGCGGTTGGCGGGATTGATGAGATGTTCGCTCATACCGAGCGCAAAGCGCCGCTGAAGCGCAATATCGAAGCTGACGAGGTCGGTAAGACCGCGGTCTATCTGTTGAGCGACCTGAGCTCCGGCGTCACCGGCGAAAATCTCTACGTCGATAGTGGCTTCAATATCGTCGGCCTGTAGTAATTCGAATGGCGACGCTCACTCAATTCCGCCCCGGTGAAATCTGGCCGGACGACCATGGCGTGCATATCAATGCGCACGGCGGCGGCATCCTTGTGCACCAAGGCATCTTCTACTGGTTCGGCGAGCACAAAGTCGAGGGCAAGCTCGGCAACTCCGCACAGGTCGGCGTGCACGTTTACAGCTCGCGCGATCTGTATAACTGGCGCGACGAAGGCATCGCGCTGCGAGTCGAGGACAGCCCCGATAGCGACATCACCCGCGGCTGCGTGCTCGAGCGGCCCAAGGTGATTTACAATGCCCGCACCAGCAAGTTTGTGATGTGGTTCCACCTGGAATTGAAAGGCCGCGGGTATTCAGCATCGCGCAGCGGCGTGGCGATAAGCGATCACGTAACCGGCCCATATCAGTTCATCCGCTCGCTGCGCCCCAATGCCGGCATCTTGCCAATGAACGAGGCATCACGAAGCGTTGATCCTCTGAACGAAGCCGAATCAGCGCGCATGGCCTCAAAACGTTGGAGCGAGGGACGATCTGATTTCCCCGTCGACCTGATTTTCCGCCGCGATTTCCCCGGCGGGCAGATGGCGCGCGACATGACGCTCTTCGTCGATGACGACTCAACGGCCTATCACGTGTTCGCGTCAGAAGAAAATGCGACACTCAACATCGCCGAGCTAAGCGAAGATTACACCACCCATACCGGCCGATACTTTCGCGTCTTCCCGCGCGAGTTCAATGAAGCGCCGGCGCTGTTCAAGCATTCGGGAAGGTATTACATGTTCTCCTCCGACTGCACCGGCTGGGCCCCCAACCCCGGCCGTGTCGCAGTGGCCGACTCGATCTGGGGCCCGTGGACGCACCTCGGCAATCCGTGTCGCGGCGAGCCGGAGCAGACGGCGACCACCTTCGAATCCCAGAGCACCCACGTCTTGCCAATACCCGGGCCGGTACCCGGACAGCTCGGCAAGTTCATCTACATGGGCGACCGCTGGCGCCCCGACAACGCCATCGATGGACGCTATATCTGGCTCCCCATCGAGTGGGAGAATGATGCGCCGGTGATTCGCTGGCACGACCACTGGGATATGCGCGTTTTAGCCTGATTATCCCGCCATTCCCGGACCGCAGCCCGGCCGGGGGATCGGCTTTACAGGTTTGGGGTGTATGTTATACTTCCGCGTCAAACTCAGCGCGGGCGTAGCTCAGTGGTAGAGCGTCACGTTGCCAACGTGAATGTCGAGGGTTCGAGCCCCTTCGCCCGCTTCTCTTCCGACCCGGTGTCACACGACGCCGGGTCGTGTCTTTTTGTGACAATTTCCCCGGAATAATTGAATATTGGTTGATGTGCGACATTCAACCCAGGCGCTCCATTGGTCGATGGCGTTGTGCCATCCCGTGACCCGTTTTGCCATGCCGAGTCTCTGATTTCATGCATATTTCCTGCGCGCAGTAAGCCATTTTGCTCACAGTTTTGCTTACCGCGCCCAGGCGCTTTCGGGGCAGCGCGGGTCGGGATCGGTGGGACCATCGCGATTCGCTCCGACTGAAGTGCCACGAACATCTGGTTATCAAAGTACGTGTCTTCGGTGAGGCGGGGATCGGTGTGACGGAGCTGCGCCTGGCGGGTACGTGGATCGACCAGACCCGCGAATTCTGACGACCATTGTGCCCACCGGCAACCGAGGCAGGCGAGCTTCAACGCTTTCGATTGGACTGCTATCACACGTAAAAAAACCACCAGCGACCCATGTCGGGTCGCTGGTGGAATTGCGGTGATCGATTCAGCAGTCGGATTACCGACCGCGTCGTCGGCGGATCAGCATCAGCGCGCCGAATCCCAGCAGACTGATGGATGCCGGCTCGGGGAGGATGGTCATTTCAAACGGGTCGCCCGCGATCCACGCATGTCCGTGAATCTCCAGGATACCGGCATTCGTTGTGACCGGCAGCGGCAACAACGTGTTGACGGCATTCACCGTTTGCAGAAACGGCAGCCCCGGCGTAGCGGCGCTAAAGGAATAGGTCAGGCTCCCCAACGAGACGGGAACGCCCAGGTTCCCAGCAGTGGTCAGGAATGGTGTATACGAATACTCCATCACCGCATCAAACTGCGCGTACCCGGCGGACGGACCAAACATCCCGCCCACCGTCAGCGGCAGCAGCGCGCTTGATGTGGCAAGCGACGAACCAGCGGCCACATTATACGTGGTATCAAAGTTCAACTGGTTGACGATGTACCCCGTCGCCGCCGCGGATTGCTTCACGTGCCAGAACGGCAGGTTGACACTGAAATCTTCCACGTTGGTCGCGATGAGCAGATTGCTCTGGGTGATGTGAGAGGCCGCGATGGTTTGCATCGCCGGGGGCAGACCGTCGTTGAATGAACTGATCACGCCGCCGGCGGGAATAAAGTCCGTGCCTCCCGACATGCTCCCATACGTCGGATAAAGCGGCAACGGGGGCGTCGCGCCCAGCGGTGCGGTGCCCGCGGTATACGGCCCGATCGGCGGTGCCAGGTAACCAAATCCGGACGGGTCCTGCATCGTCGGCGAGCCGATGCTTGAATACAATCCCGCCGTCACCCGCGAAGTAAGCGGAAACGTCGACGCAACCGCGTCGGCGCGCTCGCTCGCCAATATCAATCCTGCAACACCACAGCAAACGCCAAGAATTGGCATGCGCATGGAAGCTCCCTGTTGAATGAATCAACTGCTTTTAAAGATATTCGAATGTATTAATTGCGCGGACCACACGCTCGATCAGCCATTACCGGCCCAACGCAGACGCAAAGATGTGATTCTCTCCTGAGATGTAGATTCCAAACCGACGTTAATGTGCTGCACATCAAGTGTCAACACAATATTGACAATATTGAGCGCCCGTCTCCGTGGAAGGCGGTGACCGCCGGGTCGTGTCAGTGTGTGACTGAATTGCCTGTGCGCGTACACTCTTGTGATGGCGGATATTGGTGTGGTGATCGTCGGGGTCGGGCAGGTTGCGTTGCAGAATCACCTGACGGGGATCGCGCTTTCGCCGCGGGCCAAGGTGGTTGCGATCTGCGATAGCGACCAGACGGCGCTGGCGGCTGCGGGGGAGCGGGCTGGGGTGCGGCTGCTTTTTCGGGATTACCACGAGGCTGTGAATCACCCGGATGTTCATGCCGTGATTGTCGCGACGCCGAACTTTACGCACCCGGACATTGTGCGGGCGGCAATTGATGCGAAACGCCATGTGCTGTGCGAAAAACCGCTGGCGCTGGATTACCAAACCGCAGTTGATCTATATTCCCGCGCTGAGCAGGCCGGCGTGCGGCACATGACAGCATTCACCTACCGTTTTGTTCCGGCGATGCGGTACATGAAGCATCTGGTCGAGCAGGGCGCGGTGGGCGTGCCTTATCATTTTCGGGCGCAACGATTTCAGGACTGGCAGGCTCGGCCGTTGGGTTGGCGGCAGGTCAAGAAGCTAGCGGGCAGCGGCGAGATGGGCGACATGCTGTCTCACCGGATCGATTATGCACACCTGCTGGTCGGGCGGATCGGGCGGCTCGTGGCGGGGCTGCGCAATTACATTCCGCAGCGCGGCGGCGAGCCTTCTGATGTGGATGACTGGGTCGGGATTCTGTGCGAATTTGAGTCCGCCACGAGCGGCGTGCTGGAGAGCACCAAGCTCGCCACCGGCCGCGGCGAAGGGCTGCGCGGGCAGGATGTCGTGGAATTGAATGGGGATGCGGGGACGATCGTCTACTCGACTCAGCGGCCTTTCGAGTTACGGATCGGTCGGCGTGGCGATGCGGATTTGGAAACGGTCGCGGTCCCCAGGGAGTTTTGGGTCTGGCCGGGATGTCCGCGTGATCCCGATCAAGGCGATCCGCTGGCGACGTTTCGATACGACCAGGGATTCGAGTTCATCGATGCCATTGTCAATAATCGCCGCTGCCGTCCCGGGTTTGAAGAAGGCGCTGAGGTGCAACTGGTCATGGACGCGGCCGAGCGATCGGCGCACGAGCGCGCGTGGGTGGATCTCGCCCCGCATCGGCAGACACCGCTTCGGCAGATCAACTCGGGAGGATCAACATGAGCGAGATCGCAGTGGTCACTGGCGGCGGAAGCGGCGTCGGGCGCGCCGTCGCACATCAGCTCGCGGCGATCGGCTGGCGCGTGGCGGTGGTGGGTCGGACCGAAGCATCTCTTGAGGAAACCATCCGAACCAGCGCACGGCCGGAGCAGTTCCTCGCCTGCCCGTGCGATGTGAGCATCGCAGACGAGGTCGCCGCGATGGCGGATCGCGTGCGATCAAATCTTGGCGATCCGACTGCACTGGTGAACTGTGCGGGAACCAACATCGTCGATCGGCAATTGGAAGTCCTCTCGCCGGCGGATTGGCAACAGTTGATTGACACCAACCTCACCGGAACGTTTCTTTGCGTGCACGCTTTTCTCCCGGCGATGCGGCGCATGGGTCGCGGTACGATTGTGAACGTGATCTCCGATGCGGGCCTCCGTGCGAATGCGACGGCCGGTGCGGCGTACGTGGCATCCAAATTCGGCATGGCCGGATTGACTCAGTCGATCAACGCCGAGCATCGCGCCCATGGTGTGCGCGCGTGCGGCGTATTTCCCGGGGAAATCAATACGCCGCTGCTGGACAAGCGCCCGTCCCCGCCGCCACAGGAAAAACGGATGCAGATGCTCCAGGCCGACGATGTCGCGGCATGTGTGCTTCTGGCGATCACGCTGCCGCCGCGGGCGGTGGTGGAGCAATTGCTGGTGATGCCGCGATGAGCGGTTGAATTATTTCCCTATCTGTTGCCTCAAAAAAGTACCGTCGTCGCCGCCTTTTGGTCGATAAGCCCGATAAGGCGAAGCCTCTTGCACGCGATCACGGATGACCATGGCAAATGCTTACTTGTCGAATCTCGAAGAACTCCGCCAGATCGAATCACGCCTGGACCAGCGCCTCGAGTTGCTCGCCAAAGCCGAAGGGAACCTCCGCGGCCTTTTTGAGGCGTTGCGGCAACAGGTGGCCGGCGCTTATCCCGTTTTGGAGCAGTTGAAGGAGATCGTCCCCCAGGCGCGTCAACAGGTGGATGAGGCGCGATTGACGACGGCCGCCGACCGTATCGCCGATAGCATGGCGGAGCAGATTTTTGCGGCCATTGAGCAGGGGAAATCTGAACTGCAGGATCTGGCCGGACCGATCCGGCAACGGCTTATCAATGATCTTCAGTCCGCAACCGAGGCCGCCAAGGCGGACGTCGCCGTGGTCAAACCTCAGTCTGTCGATCATGACGCCGCGCTCGAGACGATGGCGCAGATGGCCGACTCATTCCGTGCCGAGGCGGCTGAGACGCTGGAATCAGTGCGGCAGTCGATGCTCGACCAGATCGACCTGCTCAAATCCGACGCAAAGCTGCAGATCGACCCGATCCTGAATCAGGTGGAAGCCGTCCGCCTGGCGGCAGAGTCGCAATTGTGCACGGCGATCGAATCGCAGCAGGCTTCGATGCAGTATCGCGTCGAACAACTATCTGGCGGAATTGATGAAGTCGCTTCTATTCTTGAACAGCGTCTGACGCAACGAATTTCGAACATTAACCGCCGCGCCGACGATGCCCTGGCGGGCATCGAGCGGACGATGGATTCCGCCGTCACCCGGTTAATCGACCAGGCGCACGCAAGCGCTCTACGCGGCGAGGAATCGATGCGAGCGCGGATCGAAGCAGTCCGGCCGCGGCTGGACGCGGAGCTTACGCAGGCCGATCAGCACTTGACGCATCGGATGGAGCGGCTGGAGGCGCATGCGGCCTCCATGTGCAGCTACCTGGAGGCCAAGCTCACGTCACATGTGGATGAGCTGATCCAGCGGTTGCGTATGAAACTTCAGCAGGAATTGGCTGCTACGACAGGCAACACCGCGCCTGCTGCGCGGCATGAGGCCGCGCCCAGTCCGATCCGCCCGTCGCTTGAGGTTGACCTTTACGTCAACCGCGTTCAACAGCCCGCCGCGGCGTGAGGCAAGCGTGTTTTCGCTCCCGGTTCAGTCGCTGCTAAACCTGTGGTAATTGTTCGTGTAAGATGTCGCGACGATGAGCCAGACCTCGCCGCCCGCATTGCCGGCCAACGAAACTTTAGTGCAGCGTCTTGTCACGGGCGTCCCCGGCGCCGTGGTGCTGATCGCGCTGGTATTGATCTGTTACAACAAGACGCTGACGTTTGAATACATCTGGGACGACGATGCCTACGTCGTCAACAACACCAATCTCGACGACATGGACGGCTTGAGCCGTATATGGACGCAAGTGGGCGCGACGCCGCAGTATTACCCGATGACGTTCACCTCCTTCTGGATCGAGCGCCAGATCTTCGGCACGTCCACCAAAGCAGCGGCCGCATCGCATTTGGTCAATCTTCTGCTGCATGCGTGCAATGCGGTGCTTTTGTGGACGATCCTGCGTCGCTTGCGGATACCCGGAGCCTGGCTGGCGGCGGCGCTGTTCGCCGTGCACCCGATCAATGTCGAGAGCGTCGCGTGGGTGGCGGAGCGTAAGAATGTGCTGTCGCTCGCGCTGGCGCTGTCGGCGCTGCTGGTCTATCTGCGATACGCAGGGCTGGTGGCGGTTGAAGCGCCGGTGCCGAGTGCTCGACCAGAGGCTGATGAAGGATTGAAAGTCGCGCTGCCCAGCGAACCTGGTCGGTTGTATCTGCTGTTCATAGGACTGTTCGCCGCAGCACTGCTGGCCAAGACGACCGTGGCCGTGCTGCCGGCGGTGATTCTGGTGATCATCTGGTGGAAGCGGGGCACATGGACCAGGCGTGACTTGCTCCCGCTCGCATTCCCGCTCGTGCTGGCGGCCGCGGCGGGGATGCTGACCTCTTATGTCGAGCGCAATCCCTATCTGGTCGGCGCGACCGGACCGGACTGGAGCCTCTCGCCGCCACAGCGGGCGGCGCTGGCAGGGCAGACGACATGGTTCTATGTGCCGCGCGTGCTGCTGCCGCACCCGTTTGTTTTGAGCGATACCTCCTCGCTGGCGGACTCCGACAAGCTGCCCATGGTGATCGAAAACGCGCCGGCGTGGCTGCGAAAAATCGCCCCGATGCCGCTGATGTTCAACTACCCCAAATGGACGGTGGATGCATCGAATCCCCTGCAATGGCGGGGGCTTGCGGCTGTGATAGCAGTCGCGGGCGTGCTGGTGATCTTCCGCCGCAAGATCGGGCGCGGCGCGCTGGCTTGTGTTGTGGTCTATATCGTTTGCCTGCTGCCGGCGAGCGGATTGTTCGACTTTTTTCCGATGCAGTTTTCGTGGGTTGCGGATCATTTTGTGTACCTCGCTTCCATCCCGCTTCTATTGCTGGTCAGCAGCGCCGCCGCAATGCTGTGGGCGCGACTGCCGCTTGACAGGCGTGACGCGATCGGGGTCAGCAGCGCGGTGCTTGTCATCGGCGCACTGCTCGTCGTCAGCACGGCTCATATGGAGACATTTAGAAAGCCGCAGCAACTCTGGCAGATGACGCTCGTCCGCAACCCCGGCTCGTGGCTGGCGGCCAGCAACCTCGGCGTTTGGTGGCAGGGTCAGGCGCATCAATATCTACCGCAGGCAATGATGGCCGGCAGCACGAGCGACTCGGCCAAGCGGATGGCGACGAATCTCGATCGCGCCGAGCGGTGGCTTCAATACGCCCAGAAGCGCAATCCCGATTCCTACCAGGTCTATCACTGGCAGGCGCTGCTCGCTGCCGAGCGCGGCGATACGGATGCGGCGATTCGACTGGCGCAGAAATCCGACGAAGTTGCCCAGAAAAAACAGAGCAAGACATGGATTTATCCGCGCATCTTCATCGCCGACCTGTTGCTGAAGCGCGGCGAAATCGACAAAGCACGCCGGATCTATGAGGAGCTCCAGCCGTTGGAACCTAAGTTCTCAGCACGCCTGCCGCGCACGTTCGCGGGCGCGCGACTGGCATTGGCGCGCCTTGAGCTTGCGAAGTTGAGCGGACCGGTGCAAGTGAGCATGTCCCAGGCAGACCGCGACGCCACCTCTGCCGCGATCGAACAACTGAATGCCGCGATTGATCTTGCGCCGAACTGGTCGGTGCCGAAGATCGAGATGGCGCGCCTGCTTGTGGAGACGCCTAGCCTGCCGATGGGTCTTCAGCTTCTCAACGAAGTGATCATGCGAGATAAAGATAACGTGGACGCGAAGTACGTGATCGCATTAGCGGCGTTGAAACAGAACGAGCCCGTGGCCGCCGGGGCGCAACTGGCGAATCTGCTGCAGGGCGCGCCGGGGTATCTTTCGGCGTATGTAAAACTCGCCGAGACGCTCGTGCTCCTGGACCGCCGTCCCGAAGCGATTCAGCAACTGGAGATTTGTCTCCGGCGCGATCCCAACTTTCAGCCCGCGATTGAGCTTCTTGCGAAACTACGCGGCGCTACGACCCAGCCGACAACATTTCCATCAACCATTCCGGCGCTTTGGCCGACGTCGCTTCCGGCGTTCTGATCACCTCCCCGTCTGATCATTTTCCGGTGATCTGCACCGTCGTTTCGCCGACTTTCAAACCGGCCGCCAGTGCGCGGATTGTGATCGTCCCGCCGTCGGCCGTCGCGCGGATGATCGCCACGCAACGTCCCTGATGCGCCGGGCGCAGGTTGCCGCCGAAGCTTTGTGAGCTGCGATTATCCGCGTTATCAACCGCGATGATTTGCCCGGGTCCGTCGATTTCAAAATAGACCGGATGATTCGCACGCGGCAGTTTCACGCCGTTTTCGTCGATGATCTCGGCCTCGATGATCGCGACGTCGTCCCAGGTCGTGCCGATCGCGGGCTGATTCGGTTTCAACCGAATGCCCGTCGCAGTGCCGGCGGTTCGCATCTCGTATCTTGCCTGCTCCGTTCCATCTTTAGAGCCGACGGCGCGCAGCACGCCGGGCGCAAATGACACCTTCCATGACCGTGCGCTCGCGTCCGCCGGCAGCGATAGAGCGCCGAGCGATCGGTCATTTAGAAACAGTTCCACGGATGGGCAATTGCTATAGACCTCCACCATCTCGTCATGCGTTTCAAGGTTCGTCGGCGTCCAGTCCGAAAATGCCGACGGGCCTTGGCGCCGCTGAGTCGGCGCGGGCGTAGCTGGCGCTTCATAGCCGGGATCGGTCGTCGGCGGCGGTGCCGGGGCGACGCGCCGGATCGCGTGCACCATCGGCTGAGCGGACCACCAGCTGCGCCGCTCGAAGGCCTGCATCTTCAGCGCCCCCGTGCGATCCAGCAGCCCCGATCCGCTCGTATTCCCCGGCCAATTGCGCGATTCGCCCAGGTAGTCGATCCCGCTCCATAAAAACTGCCCGGCCATTCGCGGGTCGTCGCGCAACGCCAGCCATACCTGGCGATTGTGCTGATTTTCAGTGCCCAGGATGCGCCGCGTCGGCTTCTGCGTGGCCGCGTCCTGCAACTCGCGCTCGCGGTAATTTTGGCCAACCACATCCAGCAAGTCGGCCAGCCCGTTGTGATAATCGTGGCTCACGTTCGGTCGAAACAGCGCCTGCGTCACGAGTCGATACGGATCATGTTCATGAAACTCATCAACCAGTCCTTTAAGAATTCCCTTGGCCAGCTCGGCGCGGGGCGTGTCGTGGATCTCGTTGCCGGCGCTGTAGATGATGACGCTCGGATGATTGCGGTCGCGGCGGACGGTGTCGCGCAGGTCCTGTTTCGACCACTCGTTGAAATACTGGTGATAGTCGTACCTGTTTTTGCCGACGGTCCAGCAATCGAACATCTCGTCCATCACCATCAAGCCCATGCGGTCACACAGATCCAGGAACTGCGGGTCCGGCGGATTGTGGGCCGTGCGAATCGCGTTGACGCCGAGGGATTGAAGCTGCTTCAAGCGCCATTCCCAGATCCCCAGCGGAACCGCCGCGCCCACCGCGCCGCCATCATGGTGCAGGCAGACGCCTTTGATTTTCACATTTTCGACATTGATCAGAAAACCAAGTTCCGGTTCGAAGCGCAATTCACGAATCCCGAAAGGGATGCTCTCTTCATCCCGCGTCACGCCCGCCTCGCGCAATGAGACGGCCGCGCGATAGAGGATTCCTCTGCCTACGTGCCAGCGTCTCGGGTTCTCCACCCATAGCTGAGCCGACAGCGGCATCATCGCACCGGCTGCGACGGATTGCGCCGGCGATTCGGAGGTGCCGACTGATTTGCCGTCGGGGCCGAACAATTCCACATGCAGACTCAGCTGTCGCGCCTTGGCCGAATCGTTTTTCGCCTCGGCGGAGACCAGCACCGTCGCCTGCCCGGGCAGCACGTGCGGCGTCGCGACATACGTGCCGTCGCCGACGAGATGAACCGCGTCGGTCGTCACCAGTCGGGCATGACGATAAATGCCCGCGCCGGTGTACCAACGTGATGCCGGCTGATTCGAGTTGTCCGCGCGAACCGCGACCAGATTGGTGCCGCCAAATTTCGCGTGCTTCGTCACGTCGTATCGCAGACTGACATAGCCGAACGGCCGGTGCCCGACATGCTGGCCGTTCACCCAGACGTCGCTGTTGGCCATGATCCCGTCAAACTCCAGGAACACGCGCCGGCCGTTGTTGGACGCCGGCAGATCAAACGTTTTGCGATACCAGCCAACGCCGCCGGGCAAAAATGCGCCCGCGCCGCGTGTCGGATTGTTCTGATCAAACGGGCCTTCAATGCTCCAATCGTGCGGCACGTCCAGCTTCCGCCATTGCGAATCATCGAACGCCGGCGCTTCAGCGCCTTTAAGATCGCCCAGCGCAAAACGCCACTGCGGATCGAGTGAGGTGATGACGCGCGACTCGGACGCGGCGCTGCCCACTTCGCGCACCTCGCTGCTGGTCCCGGCTTGGTCGGCGGCGCAGCCGACGCAGAGCAAGACACCCACGAAGGTACCGAGGAGGGTGCTGAGTAAAGCGCCAGTCAGTCTGAAAATTGCCCGCATACGTTGTCCTATGCTGTCGTGAAGTGTCGGGGTCGGCGGCCAGTAATGGGATCGCTAATCGCAGCAGGTTCGCAGGGAACGATGCTTCCGCATCTGTCTTACACACCCCCAGCGCCCGCGTTGACCGGACATGGACATCCGATTGATGTTCGAGCTTTTGACGATCGAGTCGGCGTATGGCGGTCTCCCCTGAATGCCATGCTGATGCCCTGAGTGGGACGCTGCTCGAACGAAATTAACGTACGAAGCACTGCGAGAATTCTTCGCAGAAAATCCGGACTGGCGCTAGCCAGTCCGTGCCCGTTCTTCAAGGACAAACTGTCCCTGCGGGTATCTCTCAGCCTGTCGTTCAGACCGTCTCTGGGTATCGTTGGGTCAGCGATACCCAGCATGCTGGTATGGCCCTGATTCTTTTTTGCATTTTGCACTTCGCCGCGAGGTTCTCCACCCCGTACATCCTCGGGCTTTCGAGTACTCAAGCCCTCGGAATCGCTCGCACAGCTCGCGGCGCCGCTCACGCGTCTTGTGGGGGGATGGGAACGGAGTGTCCTTTAGGTCGACCACGGGCGCGTGTCCGTTACAGACGGACACGACGAGTTCGGCGCAGGCCGAACCGGTTAGACGGGTTGCGGAGGGACCACCGGCCCCTGTTTTGAGGTGCCGTATTGTGGGGTGGTGATGCAATGAAACGGGCCGGTTGATAGACGGGTGCAACCCTGGTTGCGAACGCATGAATGGATGCCGCCCCCGCCCGCCGTGCACTCCCATGACGCAGGCGTCATGTCGCTTCGTCCGGCAGGAGCGGCTCTTGTGATCTGCCAGTCTGTATGGTTGTCCCTCCCACCCGCCGTGGCGCTGTCATGAAGGAAGCAGCCCTTCATGCCGCTTCGACGGGTGGAAGGGACTCGCACGGGAAAGTGGCCATCCGGAG
>JACMML010000025.1 GCA_014379105.1 Phycisphaerae bacterium | reverse complement strand
TTTCAGAAGATACTGGTTGGCCTTACCGGGAATCACGTCGGGGTTGACGATCATCGCAGGGATCTTCGCCAGTGAGCAGACCTTCACCGCCGGTCCCGCGGCGTATCCCCCTAAACCCAGCACTGCCAGCGGCTTACGATCGCGAATCAGCTTCTTGAGCAGATCGCGCGTGTCGCGCCACGACTTCCAGAAATTCAGCAGCCCGCCGACCGATTTGACAGGCGGTTGGATTGGCTGAGTGATGAACTCGAAGCCGGTGGGCTCTAGGATGGTTCGATCAATCGGCCGAGTGGTGCAAAGGAACAGCGGTTTAGCGTTCGGCCAGGCCTTAACCAGCGCCTGAGCGACGGAAATCCCCGGATAGAGATGTCCGCCCGTTCCGCCGCCTGCAAAGAGAATAGTCGCCGGTTCGGACATCGCTGTGGGGAGATATGTACCCCAGAGGGTAGTACCAACACAAATCCGTCGGCGTTCACATCCGGTTCTAGCGCAGCGGTTTGCGGTAAAATCCCGTGATATTCTACCTGCCGACAAGGTTCTGATGCCGCAAGCACGTAAAAACTTTGTCTCGGCGGCGTCGTTTGCTAGGATAACACACTTATCAGTCGTTCTTCTCCTTACGATCAGCAGCGGAGCCCATCAAGATGTCACGTAAAACTCGCCGAGTCCCAGGTCCCGTCGTCAGCGCAATTGAAACTTTGGAGCCTCGACGCCTGCTGACAGAAGTCGTTTTTAACATCAATGCCGGCGCCAGCGAACTGAGCATTGCCACCAGTACCGTGACGAATCCCAACGGGGGCGCAACGGCGGCGATTTTCGCGCCGAACCAGTTGCTTCGTGACTTTGACGGGGTCATCACCGCTGACGTCACCGACACAGGGCTTACGATCGTCAGCAGCGACCTTTTCGCCAACATTCCCCCGGGCACTGACTACTACAACTTCGGCGCCAATATTAATAACGACGTCATCGAGCATCACTACACCGACCTGCTGTTCAATCTCGCTAGCCCCAATGTCATTCCGTTCACCCATGCCGACGGCAATTTTGACTCCAGCGAAGTCGATGCGACGCTCGTCACCGGCACGTTGAACTTTGACAATTTCAGCGGCCCGACCAATTCCCCGGTCTTCGACTCCCTCGCACTCGACACCGCATCAGGAACCCTGTTGACCGGCAACGCGAGCCTTGTGCGCGTCGGTGGACAAGAGCGACTGACGCTGCCATTCACCATCTCCTACACGTTTTCCCTGCCAATGTACTACAATGCGGGCACGGGCATGCGGCAAGGTTCCGAGACCGGACCAATCACCAATTTTCAACACACCCTTACTTTTGTAGGCACGATCGTCGCCAACGCCGGGTTCACGACCGGCACAACCGGAGCCATACGGTCTAACGTCTTTGACGACGACAACTCCAATGCCGCGTTCGATGCCGAGGAAGGGCTCGAGAACGTCCCGGTCTATATTGATGCGAACAACAACAACATCCTCGATCCAGGTGAAACCTACGTTCTAACCGACGAAGATGGCGAATACGTTTTCCCATACCGCGATCCAGGCACGTATACGATCCGGCACGTAGTCCCCGAAGGCTACCGACTCGTCCTACCCGCCAACGGCCGGCGGCTTGTCGATATCGTCGCCGGGGATCTGCAGGGAGACGATGCCGCTGGTGATCCGGCGGTCTTTGGTGACAACACCCTTCCCGGTACGGTCTCCGGTCTGGTTTTCAAAGACGCCAATGTCAACGGCGTCCGCGATGGCGGCGAACTCGGTCTGAGTGGCGTGCGTGTGTATGTCGATTTCAATGACAATGGCGCTTTCAATGCCGGCGAACCGTTCGACCTCACCGACAACGCTGGCAATTACCAGATCACCGGCGTCGCCGCCGGGGATTACACGCTGCGTCATGTCGTCGGCGCGGGGCTTCGCAGCATCGTCCCACCCGGCGGAGCGTATGACATCACCGTCCTGCCCGGCCAGGGTGTCGCCGGCCAGGATTTTGGCGACGCCGATCTGCCTGGAACCATCAGCGGGCGGATCTATCAGGACGTCAACAATGACGGCACGCGTCAGGTCGGCGAACCACTCATCGGCGATGTTCGCGTATTCCTCGACGTCAATGGCAACAATGACTACGACCTCGGTGAAATAACCACGCTCTCCGACGCCGCCGGGGCGTATATGTTTACCGATGTGATCCCCGGCACCTACACGGTTCGGCATGTCGTGCCGGCGGGCTACACGCTGGCGGCACCAGTCGGTGGCGAATATGTGGTGACAGTCGGCGTGGCTGAGGACGTCATCAACCGCAACTTCGGCGATACGTTTGTCGGCGCCGCCATCACCGGAACGGTCTTCGAAGACCTCAATGAAAACGGCATCCAGGACGGCGGCGAAGCGGGCATTGAAAATGTCCGCGTCTTCGTCGACGTCAACTTCGACGGCCGATTCAACTCCGGCGAGCGGTACGACTTCACCGACGGTGCGGGCAATTACACGCTCGCCACGCTGAAGCCCGGCCGCCGGGTCATCGGGCATCTCACACCGGCGACCTACCGGCTCACCAGCCCGGCCGCGGGTTTCTACACGATCAAGGTCACGTCCGGCGGGGTTGTCACCGGTGTCAATTTCGGCGACACCAATCTGAGTGCGATCCGCGGCAACTTGTACAACGATATCAATTCCAACGGACTTTTCGACTTCGGCGAACGCGGCATGCTCGGCTGGATCGTCTATCTCGACCAGAACAACAACAAGGTCCGCGATGCCGGCGAGCTCACCGCCACCGCCGCCAAGAGCGGTGCCTACAGCTTCATCGGCGTCGCGCCCGGCACCTACCTGATCCGCCAGGAGCAGCACGCCGGCTGGCGAATCACCCGGCCGTCACGCAACCTGTACACGGTGACGATCACCGACAGCGACACGGTGGGCGCGCGAAATTTCGGCAACACTGACAATATTTACATCGGCGGCAATGTCTTCACAGATCAAAATGGCGATGGCAAACGCTCCAAGACCGAATTGCTGGCGATCTCCAATTACACGATTTATGACGATGCGAACAACAATAGTAAGTTCGACCGCGGAGAGATCAGCGCGGCGCGGCAACTGGACGGCACATGGGCGTTTACTACGCTCACCTCGGGTGTACATAACATCCGCATCATCCCCGCTCAGCGCACTCGTCAGACGGCGCCCAAGAAGCTGTATTATTCGCTGAAAATCAAGCGAGCGGTGATAGTCGAGGGGCTGACCTTCGGGATCAAGTAACGCGGCAATCGCCTCGGGTGCGTGTCTCTATGGACTCTGTGTAAAGCGCCGAGTCCGCTCAGGCGGTTGTCCATTCCGACCACATTCGGTTGTTGATGACCTTCGATTTGCGCACGCGTTTCTTGCGGGGCTTTTCCGGCACGACGGCGTCGATCGCATGACGATGTTTCAGGATGCTTCCCAGCAGTCCCAGCGCGCCGCAGGTGATGATGAGTCCGCTGCCGCCGGAGCTGATGAGCGGGAGTGAGAGCCCTTTGGTGGGCACGCTGACAGTCGCAACCGCGAGGTTGATCGTCGCCTGCGTGCAGATCATTGTGCCGATGCCGAACGCAAGCATTCGGCCGAAGCTGTCGCGCTTGGATTTCATCACCTGCCACGCCATCATTAAAATCCCGAGATAAAAGACGATGATCAGCAGCGCGCCGAACAGGCCAAGTTCTTCGCAGACGGTGGCGAAGATGAAATCGGTCGTGTCTTCGGGGAGATAGCCGAGCTTCTGAATGCCGCCGCCGATTCCCGTGCCGGCGAGTCCGCCGGTCGCGAAGCTCAGCAGGCTCTGGATCATGTGATATCCCTCGGCCTGCGGCGCGGCGTAGGGGTCGAGGAACGCGGTCATGCGCTTCCAGCGGTATTCCTTGTGCGCCACGAACCACAGCCCGATCGCCATCACCGGCGGGACCACAACCGCCAGGTGCCACAACTTCACCCGCCCGACCAGCAGCATCGCCAGCGTCACCACCGCGATCAGCGCCGCGGTGCCGAAATCCTGTATCACCACCAAAAGCGTCAACAGTCCGATCGGCACGAGCGTGATGAGGAACCCGCCAAAGCGATTCAAATCGATCGGCCGATACGTCAGCCACCACGCCAGGAAAATCACCACCGCCCACTTCGCCAGCTCCGACGGCTGCACCTGCATCACACCCAATGGCAGCCAGCGGCGGGCGCCGTTCTTCTCAATTCCTACATGCGGAATCAGCACCGCCACACACGCCGCCATTGCGATCAACATAAGCCAGGTCGCCGGCGCGAGCCATACCGATCGCGACCGCGGCACCAGGCGCATGTAATCCACCTGCTTGATGAGTATGAATAGCCCGATCCCCACGCCGGCAAAGATCAGCTGCTTCTTGCCCAGGTCCGTCAGTTGAAACCCCAGGTTGCCGCTGACGCCCATGGACGCCGACTGCACCATCAGCACCCCCAGGCCAAGCAGCGAGATGACAACCAGGAGCAGCAGATCGTGATTGCGAAGTCGGTAGATTGAGTCGTCCATGCTGTAACCCGTTATCGGACGGGTGTTACCGATCCGTTGAATGATTGACGTCACAGTGAATACCCATGCCACACGATCTCACGCCAGTTTTGGTCTGCGGGATAGGTGGGTGGGTTCGTTCGTGCGGGTTTGGCTTTTGTGTTTTGGCTTTTGTGTTTGGAGTTTGGGTTCGTTTGTTTGCGTCTGGGGTGGGGACTAGGGACTGGGGCTTGGGCCATGGTGACTTGGCTTCGTTTGTTCAGACCGTCTTCCCCCCGACCCCTGACCCCAATCCCCAACCCCCAATCCCCATATCTGGCTTCGTTTGTCCAAACGACAACTCCCTCTCCCTCCGGGAGAGGGCTTGGGGTGAGGGGGCTTGGCCGCCTCCAAAGCCACTCGGTGGGTTCGTTCATGCA
>JACMML010000231.1 GCA_014379105.1 Phycisphaerae bacterium | reverse complement strand
GGTTGAGCAGGTCCTGAATGAACTGCGCTCCGGGACGGCACTGGAGTTAGAACAAGATCCCGACGGCGCGACCCTGGCGCCAAAAATATCCCGCGCCGACGCCGCCATCGACTGGTCGCAGCCGGCGAGCGTGATCTGTCGCAAGATTCGTGGGTTTTATCCCTGGCCGGGCTGCCGGGTACGCCTCATCGACGAGCACGAGAGCGAAACCGCCCGCGTCACGCTCGTTCGCGCACGGGTCATCGAGCGCCCGCGCGACGGATTTGCCGGTATCATCGACGACCTCGGCCATATCGGGGCGGCGGACGCGATGGTCGAAATCGTCGAACTGCAACCCGAAGGCAAACGCCCGATGTCGCTGAAAGAATTCTGCAACGGCCACCGCTGGACCGCGGAGATGAGGCTCGAATCCATCCTATGAATGCTCACCCGATGAACGCCCGCGATCTCGCGCTCGACTCAATCTGCAATTCCAAGCTCCCCGGATGGACCCGGGCCGTCCGCAAGCCGGTGCCGGGGGTGCGCGGCGCCGCCGATACGCGCGACTATGCGCTGGGAGAATCCATCGCGGCCACCGTTGTGCGTAATCAGATGCTGCTGCGCTACATGATTAAGCACTATTCCGGCCGTGAGCATAAGAATATTGACCCGCTCGTGCAGGTCGTACTGGCGATCGGTCTGGCGCAGCTGCGCTTCTTCGACCGCATCCCCGCGTCGGCGGCTGTGGATGAAGCGGTGGAACAGACAAAACGCCTAAAGCTCGGTCGCGCTTCGGGCTTTGTGAACGCCGTTCTCCGCCGGGCCGCGCGGGAGCCGAACGTGGCGCTGCCGCCACGTGATAATACTGAGCAATACGTGCAGATCGTGCTATCGCATCCGCTGGAGCTCTTCACCCGGTTGACTGAAGTGATGGGAAAGGAAAACGCGCTCAAGCTCTGCGAGCGGCACAACCAGGAAGCGCCCACCATCGTCCGCACTTCCGACATCTCCGCACTTGCCGGAAGTGACGTAAAAGTACGCTCCCACGCCGAGCCGGGGATGGCGGTGGTGGAAGACGCGCGTGAAGCCGACTTCGCCCGGTGGGCGGCCGCCGGGATCGCGCAGGTGCAGGATCCCACTTCCGCCAAGGTCGTCCGCCGAATGGAATTGAACGAAGGCGCTCGCGCCTTGGACAGATGCTGTGGCCTGGGCACCAAGACGCTCCAGATTGCGGAGATGGTCGGCAGCACCGGCACGGTGGTTGCGATCGACCCGGCGGAGCCGAGGATCAAGCGGTTAAAGGAAATTCTGGCGAAAAGGAACCTTGGCTGGGTCCATCCGCACGTCGCAGGAATGATGAGCGACTTCATGATTGAAACTGACAAGCCCTTCAATCGCGTGCTGATTGACGCCCCGTGTTCCAATTCAGGCGTTCTGATGCGCCGGCCGGAGGCGCGGTATCGGCAGGATTTGAGATCATTGAAATCACTTCAGGAATTGCAGCGCCGCATCCTGCTGGATACGCTTCCCCACATCCGCCAGGGGGGCATCCTCGTGTACAGCACCTGCAGCATCTGGCACGAAGAAAACGGCGACCAGATCCAGTGGCTATGCAATCAGACGCCGGATTTTGAGGTCGCGACGCTCCAGACCACGCTGCCGAGCATCGACGACGATGCGGCGCGTCATCATGACGGCGGATTTGTTGCGGTGCTCAAGCGTAAAAAAGTAAGCAGTTGATGCTCAATAGAACGGTGTCGGCCATCCGATAAACCCGGTATGGAATGGCTTTTCATCGGATTTGCGGGGCTCGCCGGGCTGGCGATGCTGTCGGTTATCAGCCATGAGCGCCAGCGCCAATCCGACGCCAAGTCGATCGCCCGCCGACAGGCGCAGGCCGCGGAAAATCGCGCAATTCCAGAGGCTCCGAACCACCCGTAAGCGCAATTCAGAGAATACTTTGCCGTTACTCCATGCCTTCCCTAGAATGCGATAAGAAGCGGTCGCTGGACCCGGCGAATAATCATTTGATGATTAATCACCCACGACGTTCCAATGCGTCGGTCCAACACCTTAGGCACATCAGCAAAGCGAGGTCAGGCTATGGAAGGACAGGCATCAAAATCGGCACGGGCGTCATCTACGCTTCTTTATCCACTGGCATTGATTCTCGCTTTGGCCTTGCTCGGGACGGGCATTTACCTAGCCGCCCGCGGACAGGGATGGACGATGCTCGCCACCGGCGCGGTGAGCGTGATCGCGGTGCTGATCGCCTGGCCGATCGCTAAATCACTTGGTGACAGCGGCACCGTCTGCGGCGGAATCACCGACGCCATGACGCCGGTCTACGAGCGCCTCGAACAATTTTCGGTCATGCTCAACGAACTCGGCGAGCAGCAGCTCCTCAGCGACCGCGCCAAGTCCGTCGCGTATCGTGAGAAGGATCGCGAAGCGCTGCGACGCGCGATTCAGGAAGATATCGCCCGCCGCGACTGGGAAGGCGCGCTGGTGCTGGTCAACGAGATGGACACGGCGTTCGGCTACAAGCAGGAGGCCGAGCAGATTCGCGAAGACATCAATCAGAAGTTCGCCGACCACATCCGGCGGCAGATCCAAGCGGGCGTGGCGCTGATCGACCGGCACACTTCCAGCCAGCAGTGGTCGGCCGCGTTTCGCGAAGCCGAACGGCTTTCGCAGCAGTTTCCGACGATCGAAGAAGTGCGTTCGCTCGCCAATGAAGTGGAGCAGCGCCGCCAGGCTTTCAAAGCCAAGCTGCTGGAAGACTACAACGACCGCATCGCCGCCAAGGACACCGACGGCGCAATCACCGTTGTGAAGAAGCTCGACTTTTATCTCACGCCCGAGGAGGCCGTTGGGATTCAGGAATCGGTCCGCAATGTGTTCAAAGACAAGATCAACCAGCTCCGCGACGGACTCGCCGAGGCGATTCACCAAAGTCGTTGGACCGAGGCGCACAAGATCGCCGACGAGGTGGTGCGCGATTTCCCCAACACGCTGCTGGCGAAGGAATGCCGCGACAAGCTCGATTCATTGAAGCGCCGCGCCCAGGACGGCCAGACCTCCACCGCTGGCGTGTAAGTGACATCCGAGTTCCGCGGTGTGCGATTCGGGGAGGGCGATTGGGGCGATTCGGTGGTGCGATTCAGGGGATGTGATTCGCGCCCAGCGGCAACCGCGGTCCGACTCCAATGACCAAAGCGCCGGATGTAATCGTCGTCGGTGCCGGGCCGGCGGGCAGTCTGGCCGCTACTCTGCTCGCCCGAGCCGGTGCATCAGTCACGATCATCGAACAATCCCGCTTTCCGCGCGATAAAGTCTGCGGCGAATGCCTTTCCGCGCTCGGACGAGAAGTGCTCCGACGACACGGGCTTGAACAATTTCTTATCGACCGCGGCGCGATCGAACTCACCCGCGCCGCGCTCCACTCAGTACGCGGAACTGCCACGCTCGATCTTCCCGCGCCCATGCTGGGCGTGTCGCGATCACTGCTCGATGGACATCTTCTGGATCAGGCGCGGCGCGCGGGCGCGACAATCGTTCAGCCCGCCCGCGCCGAGCGCCTACTTGGCGTTGAAGGATCTTCCAGACCGGCGCTGCCGATTCGGGATCTGTCAACAAACGACGTCCGCGACTTCGCCGCCGACGTCATCCTCGTTGCGTCCGGCGTTCGGTCGCTGCTGGGTCGGACGCCGATGCCGTCCGGCGACCTGGGCATCAAGGCGCACTTTCAAAACGTGAATGCCGATCGACAGGCGATCGCGCTGTTCGCAACCGCCAACTGTTACGGCGGTATCGCGCCGATCGAGGTGGATCGCTCTGGCACTAATCGCTCTGCAACAAATCGCTGGAATGTCGCGTTCTCAATTCCCGCGTCGCGCATTAAGACCGCCGGCCGAGACGTCGATGCGGCGTTTCGCGCAGTGGTCGATACGAACCGCAGTCTCGCAAAGGCGATGCGGGGATCAGATCGACTAAGCGACTGGCTCGCCAGCCCGTTGCCGCGCTACGCCGTTTCGGACGATTGGCCGACGAATGTTGTGCCGATCGGAAACAGCGCCGCCGCGATCGAGCCTATTGGAGGCGAAGGAATGGGCTTGGCGCTGCGCAGCGCGGAAATTGCAGTGGAATGCGTCCTCGCCAGGACGCAGTCGACGCTGGCGGACCGCTACCGATCACTATGGCGGACGCGCCGCTTCTTCTGCCGCGCCGGCGCGATTTTGATGTCAAATCCCACCGCCGCCGACGCGGGAGTCGAATTACTGGCGACGATGCGCAACCAGTCGCGATCGATTATGTCGCTAGTGGGAAAGTGATCTGACGGTGTCATACGCTTCAGGTTTGAACCGCAGCCTCCGATTCCTCGCATTGGACAACAAAAAGCACCGGCAGGCTATCAAGCCTGCCGATGCTGCGGAGGAGGGTTGTAATCCGGTCAATGACGACCGGGGTTTGAAGTTACACAGCCCGGCGACGCCGACGCAGCATGCCCATCGCGCCCAGTCCGAGCAGGCTCAGCATCGCGGGTTCCGGAAGAGGTCCGGTCTGCGAGGAGAAGCCGGTGTCGATCAAGGCATAGTCGCTGCCGTTGATCACATCG
>JACMML010000230.1 GCA_014379105.1 Phycisphaerae bacterium | reverse complement strand
CGGCCAGCGTCGTCTCGATCGTTGCCGGTGGGCTAGGCGCACTGGCATGGACGCGTTTCCTGTTGATCGCCCGCGTCGGTGTCGCGTCTTTGGCGGGCATTATCCTGCTGATCGTTCTGTTTCAATATCAGGGCGTGCCCGCACGCGCCGCCCCGGCGTCTGCGGCGCCGACGCCGCAAGTCGCGCCCGGACAGACGGGCACAGCTCTTGTGCCGGCGATATCGACTGTCGAGCAGATCATCACCGCGCTGCAGGCAGCAGAAAATCGCGTGCAGAACGTGTTCGTTGACGGTCGCGTCGAAGAAGACACCCCGGCCATCCCCAATGATCGCAATGGCGGGTGGAATACCTCGCCGATGGGATTCGTCGTCCGCGCCTGGTTCGACGGGCGCGTGGACGGGCCGTTCAGAATGGAGGTCGCACAACACATCAACCAGTGGACCAACGGCGCGGCGCCGTATTGGGAATCCCGGTATGACGCGATCTATGACGGGCGGAGTTTCTCGCTCATCACCCGCGCCCAAGGCCCCATCGGCCAGACGCGAACCACCGGCCCGTTCGTCCCGGGTTCGCCAACTTCCGATCTGGAACGCACGCTCGGGGGCTTTTCCCTCGCCGCCGGCACTGCGTTCACCCCCAACTTCTGGAACAGCGATTCGAAACAATCACTGTCGGCCTATCTGCGCGCCCGGGCGACCCAGCAGGCAGCGCGGCCGGACATCCCGATGAGTTTCGATGTGCGGACCGAATCAACCCCGGCAGGGCAGATCGTCTGTCTCACCGTCACCGATCCGGTGCTGGAAGAGTCGTGGCGGTTTGATCCGGCGCGGGGATGGGCGATCGTCGGGTTCCAGTCGCACCGGGCAATGGTCATCGGCGGGGAGAAACTGCCCGAAATTCAGATGAATATCGCGGATCTGCTGCCGATGCCCGACGGCGTCTGGTATCCGTCCCGCGCCCAATACATCCAGCAAGGCGGCTCGGACCACGCCGGCAACCTGCGCCAATCCCGTTTCCGATACACCGCCGCCCAAGTGATCGTCAATAGTCCAGACGTGGCCGCGCGCATCCCCGCACCCCCGTAGACCACACGCCGCCCTTTAGCGATCCTGCGCGTCGGACTATCATTTAAACGAATGTCCACCCAATTTGCTGCCGCACTCTGCGTGATCATTCTTTTGACAGCTCAGGTCGCCCCGGCACAAGACGCGCCCGCCTGGGATTCACCGGGCAATGCCAACCCAATCCTTCCCGGCTATTACGCTGATCCGTCGGTCGTCCGGCATGACGGCAAGTATTTCATGTACGCCACGCTCGACCCGTGGGGCGACGAGACGCTTGGGTGCTGGGAATCTGCGGATTTTAAGAATTGGACATTCCGTGAATTGAACTGGCCGACCAAGAAACTGTGCACGAGTCCCACATCCGGGGGCGCAAAAGTCTGGGCGCCGTCGGTGATTAAGGCGCCTAGCGGCAAGTTTCATATGTTCGTGTCCGTCGGCAGCGAAGTCTGGACCGGCGTCGCCGACTCACCGACCGGGCCGTGGAAAAATACGCTCGGCGACAAGCCGCTGGTGCGCGCGGATTTTAACGCCGCGTATCACATGATCGATGCCGACGCATTCATCGATGACGACGGCGCGGTCTACCTCTACTGGGGCTCCGGCTGGAACTGGGTCAATGGCCACTGCTTTGTCGCAAAAATGAACCACGATCTCACCGGTTTTGACGGCGAAGTAAAAGACGTGACGCCGGGCAACTACTTTGAAGGCCCGATCATGCTGAAGCAGAAAGGAAAATATTACCTCACCTATTCGCAAGGCCGCACCGATCGTGACACGTACGCGGTCCATTACGCCACCGGCGACTCACCACTCGGCCCGTTCACGGAAGCTTCGACCAGCCCGATCCTCATCACCGATAAGCCCAAGAATATTCTCGGCCCGGGGCATCACACGTTTTTGCGGGAAGAAGGCAAGACGTACATCGTTTATCACCGGCACAGCCTGCCTTTCCAAGGCCGTCCGATTCGCCGGCAAATCTGCATGGACGAGTTGCACTTTGATGAGGCCGGGCTGATCAAAAAAATCGTCCCCACGCTCGCCGGCCCGAGCTTCGCGCAAGGCCGCGGCGCCGGGCGCGTCAACATCGCCGCGGCCGCGATCGCAACCGCTTCAGATTCAGATGTTCCAGAACGCGGCGCAATGCGCGTGCTCGACGACAACTACGCGACGCGATGGGCGCCCAAACCGGATGCAGCAGGCGGGTGGCTGCAACTGGACCTTGGCTCGGTGAAAAAAATCGCCGGCCAGGAGATTCGCCCGGAATACGCGTGGAAGCCGTACGCATTCAAGATCGAATCGTCCAACGACGCCGCGACATGGCAGACTGTCGTGGATTATACCGACAAGCCCGTGCGCGGCAGCCCGCTGATCATCGATACGCCGCTCGAGGCACGCTACCTGCGCATCGTGTTCCCCGCGTCAGTGCCTGGCCGCGATATTTCGCTTTGGGAATGGAACTGTTACGCGCCGTGACGCGCTGAGATGACGGTATTTATCCAGGGCGCTTAACCGCGGACCAATTCATCGATCCGCTTCGCAAGTTCAAAATCTTTTTCGGTCAGGCCGCCGGCGTCGTGCGTGCTGAGACGGATCGTCACGCGGTTGTAGACGTTCGACCAGTCCGGATGGTGGTCCATCGCCTGCGCGACCGTTGCAACGCTGGCCATGAAGCCGAAGGCGCGTGGGAAATCCACGAAGCGAAACTCCCTGTGCAGCGCGCCGGTTTTGTCGACGGCCCAGTCGGGCGCAGACGGCAGGCGCTGTGCGATTTCATCAGGGGTTAATTTGGTCAACGCCATTTACGCCTTTTGAACGAAAGCGATTGTAACGTGGCACGGGCTTCCAGCCCACGTTTCTCGGACGAAAATATCACGGGCTGGAAGCCCGTGCCACGGATCTAATCAGTTCAACTTCCTCCGCGGTGGACCTGCGCCATTCCGGCGCGTCGTCGGCTAAGCCGCGCTCGGCGTATTGGAGCGGGGTGACGAGTTCGGCTTGCGGTTCGCCGTAGAGTCGAAATGTCGCGGCGACGGAGCAGTCAATCGCGCGGCCGTAGCGCAGCACAAGGTGCTGTAACATTGGCCACGCCGCGCGGAGGTTGGTCGCGATCGCATGAAAGACCGGCGTCTGTCCGCCGATGCCATCAATGATCTGTGCGCGGGCGTTGATGTCCGCGCCGCAGTCGATCAGCACATCTACGCACTCAATTTGGCAAAAATCGACCGCCATGTGCAGCAGCGTGGCGCCCGCCAGCGCGATGTTGCCGTACGGCATGGCCGGGAAGTTTTGCAAAACCAGTGAAGGATCGCGATCGATCAAATCCGCCAGTTCCATCGCATCCCCGCGATGAATCGCCAGCATCGCCGGGATTGTCTCCGCCGGAACGACCGCCCGATGCTCCAGGAGGATGTCGATACAGCGGCGCTTGCGATCATTCCGATTGCGCACGTACGAGCCGAGCGTATGGCCCATCGGCGTGGCCGGTCCGTACTTGGTGGGGATCGGTGCGAAGCTGACATCCGCGCCGTGATCGATGAGAAATTGCAATCCGTCAGGGTCGAGACACTCGCCGGTGACAAAGACAATCGGCCCGTAATCTGAACCGTATTGGCCGTCCGGATCGGCGCCGTGCTCGATCAGCAGCTCGGCGATCTGGGCGCGTTGCGTGAAGTTCAACACTGCGCGCGCCAGCGCAAGGTCGAGATCATGTTGAGTGAACGCGCCCTCGCTGAGGATCGCGCGCACCGCCTCCAGATCACTCCGATTGGCGTCCGCCGGCAGCGGCTCGAACGCGTTTTTCACGTTCGTCGTCTGCCCCGCACCGCGGCCCATCGTCTCGACGACGTGCATCAGCTCGTCCCAATTCTTCTGCCCATATTGCACCGCGAGCTTGTGCTGCGCCTGCTGGAGCGAAAGCGATGGCTCAATTCTCGCCAGCCGCTTGGCCTGCTTCCGCAGATTCTCCGCCGACGGATTTACCGGCAATCGCTTGCGATTATTTTGATCTGGGGTGTTCGAACTGGAATCAGAATCGGAATCGGACATGACAAACCCTTTCCGTTGCGCCGGTTGTCCGCAAAGAAGCTCATCGCTCCCGCCGGCTTCGAAAAAGGTTATAGGTACCGACCGATCAAACAGGTGGGCTTAGCCCTTCCCGCGGACACAGACGCGGCCTTGACGCGCTGGTAGAAAGATATGAAATCCTCAGGCTGAGAACAAGGGAATCCATAGACTTCCCCGCGCATTGTTCGCCGAGCAGGAAAATACTTCACATTTCCCCCATAATGCCCGGCAATGCCGGTTGTGGCGTTGAAGGTGTTGTTCGCATGATTCGTAATCTCATCCGCCCGGGCATCGAGGCCGTCAAAGAGTTCTGGAAGCCGATGCTGCTGATCGAACTGTGCGGGCTCGTAGTGGTCGTCGCCTATTTCAAATCAGCTCATGTGAAAGCCGGCGCAGACGTGCTGGGGCAATGGAGCACGAAGGGTGGCGTGCTGTTCGCGATGGCGGCGTGCGCCATCGCGAGCGCGGTGGTGCCGGAGCTGGCGAAGATGATCGCGCTCGGCGATACGCACTGGGACCGCAGGCGGTGGAACAACCTGGTCTTCAATCTCGTGCTCTTTTCGATCATGGGGGGCATTGCGATCTATTTCTATGAACTACAGCAATGGCTTTTTGGCGATGACGGAAGGATCGTCACTTCGCTGAAAAAGACGGCTGTCGACCAGTTCCTTTATACACCCATCATCACGCTGCCGGCGGTATCAATCGCGTTTACGTGGCGCGAGGTGGATTGGTCCGTCCCGCGCCTGCTGCGCGCGATGACGCCATCGTGGTACGCCCGGCGCATCGGCCGACTGATCATCCCATGCTGGTGCTTCTGGATCCCGATGACGACGCTGATGTACTCGCTGCCGCCGGGTTTGGTGTTCCCGTTCAGCATGTGCGCCCAGGCGGCGTGGGTGCTGGTGATGCTGTTTGTCGCCGAGCGCTCCGGGCAAGCCCAGCCGTCCGACCATGTGCACGCACCGGCGGCGGTCCAGGACCCAGGCGTTGCGCTCTCCGGGCGTCGGTGAATTCTGCATAACTTTCGGTCCACGTCGTACACGGTCCCGCCGGGCCTTTAGACCACAAAAGTCGACAACTACTCGCGAACCTTGTTGGTTCGCCATCGGCCAGTTCGTAGAGTCTGCCCAGGTCAAAAAGGGCTTTGGATTACCGGGACTTCCGATCGGGCGCGTCGCCCGGACATCCTCTGGTCCGCGCCCGCGAGTTGGATATTAGAAAGGGATTCAGATGTATTCCATCTTCTCACTTAAGCGCCGCAGCGGCGCATTGAAGGCGTTGTTGCTGCTCGGTCTGCTGCCGACTTTGCCGACGGCATTTGGGGATGTGAAAAAGCTTTCGGATGTCGAGATGTCATCGACGCGCGCCGGTTTCACCTGGCCGGGCAAGTGCGTGGTCACTGCCGCCGAACTATGCGGGCAGACGACTCCGCCGGACACATGCACTCCTTCCACCGGCTGCGCCGGAACGCGGATCACAGTCTATGGCGAGGCAGCGGCGAATACCTATTGCTTCAGCGATCTAAGCCGTGTCTACGTCGGCACGTGCGAGGAAATCGTCACCGCCTGCACGGTTTGGCGCGAGCAGACGTGTGGAATGGGTGCAGACGGTTCGTGTATCACGATTGGCATGCCCACGGCAAATACTTCAGGGAGTCGCACCATCGCCAACGGGCCGGTGTGCAACATTGTCGGGCCGGGGTGAGCGTCTGTATACGTGATTAGATTCAATTGGTGGTGCAATTGACCAATTTACGCACAGAGGTTCCATGAGCCATTTAATCATTCCAAGGCGCCAAGCATTCGTTCACGTACGGGCCGTGCGGGCCTTGGCAGTGTCGCTCTTGTTCGGCGCGGTCGCAGCCGGGCAGGTGCCGGCGCTGAGCGCCCCCGCGCCGTCGATCGACGAGGTTATCGCTTCCGTTGAGGCAGCGGAGCGACGCCTGGTGAATATCCACGTCACCGGGACCGCCACGCTCAATGAAAGCGCCGATGGACGCGAGTGGAAGCAAACGCCCGGATCGTGCGTCGTCAAAGCGTGGATGAACGCGTTGATCGACGGGCCGTTCAGAGTGGATGTCAGTAGCGAGGTGATTAAGTGGGCGGATGCCCCGGCGGGTAAGCCGCCGTACTTCGAGTCAAGCTACGCGATCGCGTATGACGGCCGCCAGATTACCAGGCTTCAGAAAACCGTCGGCAGCCCGGGGCACATGAAGCCCGTGCGGGTCGCTGAGATCAGCGCCGACGTGCAGAGCATGCGCGTCTCCCCGTCCTGCCGGCTGGCGAACGGAAGCGCGTTCGCGATCAATTTCTGGTCGCCGGATACTTCTCAGACGCTCTCGGAATATCTCCGGCACTGGATCGATCAGCAATCTCGCCACCCCGAACTGCAACCGATTGCCATAGTCGAGTGGAGCCGGGCCGATGCCAGTCGCGAGGTGATGGTAATTGTCGGATACCGCGGGAAAATCGAGCACGCATGGCGGCTCGATCCGACCCGTGGCTGGGCTGTTGTGGGATATGAACTGCGGCAAGGCGAATCGCGGTCGCTGGTGAATCGATACCTCGTCAACAAGCTGGAGAAGGTGGCCGACGATCTCTGGTACCCCGCCGAGGCGGACCTGATTCAGCCGCCGCCGTTTAGCGGGACGGTCGATACGCACACCCGATGGCGTTACAGCGCTTCGGAGATCGTCGCTAATAGACCAGAGACCGAGCAGGCGATTACGAGCATGTCACTGCCGGCCGGGACGCAGGTGACGGATAAGGCGCAGAACCGCATGTACGAGGTCGCCGCGCCCGATAACCAGACGTCGCGTGCGATCGACGCGCTGCTGCTGTCGGCGGTTCGCGCCGCGACTCAGCCGTCGAGCAATGCGGGCGCCGATTAGACAGAACGTGGGCTGGGAAGCCCATGCCACAAGCGTGTTTCCAGAACAAGCTTTGTCGATCACAGTCTTTCAATCAGCCCAGGGAAATCATAAACATGCCTGCAGCTTTCCATCAGATGTTCCTGCTTCGAGCAGCGATTGTGGTCGCGTGTTTCGCTCAGGTGTCGGCCGGGGCTGAAATGCTTCAGCAGAATTGTGGATTGAACTGTGCGTACACGGCGCTTCGCCTGTTCGGCATCGAGCGCACGCTCGGCGACCTCGCTGCGTCGCTGCCGGTCGGGACCGACCGATCGCAGGACTGCTCGTTCGGTGAATTAAAGACATTGTTCGAAACGCACGGGCTCTCAGTCGCCGGCTACCGCGCTGACAGCGTCGCCGAGATGCTTGCCGCCGTGCCACCGGGCGCGGTCGCGGTGGTGCGCAGCAAGGCCGCGTATGAAGGGCAAAGCGCCGCGCATTTCATGCTGGCGGTGCCCGCGAGGGAAAGGATGCTGCTGATCGATCCGTCGACACAGCAGATGCACGCCCTCGAAGCCGGCGAACTGGGCTCGGCCAGAGTGTTGCCGGGCGCGACCGGGGAATTTATCGTCATCACGCAGGGCGCCGCGGCGCCACATCTATCCCTGATCAGCCAGCAACTAGAGCTTGGCGAGATACCGGTCACCACAAAAGTCATCGTCGCCGAGATCCCGCTGCGCAACGCCGGCTCGATGCCGCTGACACTCAGCGATATCAAAAGCGCCTGCGGCTGTGTCGAGCGAATCGAAGGGATCAGTGAACTTGCGCCCGGCGAATGCGGCGTGATTAAAGTCCACTTCCGCAAGAGTATGCTGCCCCAAGGCGATGTGATGCGCCAAGTCTATTTTACTACCAACGATCCGCGCAATCTGTCAGTGACAATCCCCGTGCGGATGAAGATCAAAGCCGAGCCAGGCGCGGATGAGATTCGGCTGTTCCCACGCGAGGTGGCGTACGGACGGATGAGCGCGGCCGCGGTTATTCAGCGAGCCGAAACCATCAAGCTCGTCATCCCCGGCGATGGTGATGCAAAACTCGCGAAGGTATCGGTGCGCTCGGTGTCCGCGGACGTGGAGTTGCGGTCGACCCATGATCGGCCAATTATCAGCCCGTCTGGCGACGCGCCGTCGCGCACGCTCGGCTATGAGCTCCGCTGGAAATCCGCGCCGCCGGCCGGGCGATTCGAGCGGCGGATCGAGCTGTCGGTGTTCGAGCCGGGAAAGCCGCTGACCGTAATGACACTTGAGATACGCGGGGACGCAATCGTATTTGCGAAATAGCTGGAATGAGAATTGGCCCTGGCGCAGTTACAACGCAATTCGATAACGCGCATGGACTCCCGTACGCGGTTGTATAGACTCACCGCACTATGCGTGCAGAATCCTACGACTTCCTAAAATCGATCGAAGAGACCCCAAGCCCCAGCGGCTACGAGCAGCCCGTCGCGCGGATTGTCCGCAAGCGAATGGGCAAGTACGCGGACGTCATCTCCACCGATGTGCACGGCAACGTGACCGTCGCGATCAATCCCACCGCGCCGCTGAAGGTGATGTTGGCCGGTCACATGGACCAGATCGGGTTTCTGGTGAATCACATCACCGACACGGGCTTTATCCATGTCGGCGCGGTCGGCGGAATCGATACCGCGGTGCTGCCGGGATCGCGCGTGACAATTCATGCGAAGAAAGGCCCGATCGAAGGCGTCATGGGCCGCAAGGCGATCCACCTGATGAAGCCCGAAGAGCGCAACAGCGGCAAGATCGAGCTGGCCGACCTGGCGGTGGATATCGGCGCCAAGGATAAAAAAGAAGCGCTCCAGCACGTGCAGATCGGCGACCCGATCACCTACCAGCTCGGGCTCACCAAGCTGCTGAACGAGCGGATCGTCAGCCCGGCACTGGATAACAAGGTCGGCACGTTCGTCGTGATGGAGGCGTTGCGTCTGGCGAGTGCGGGCAAGCTCAATTGCGGGCTGTACGCGGTCGCGACGGTGCAGGAGGAGATCGGGCTGCGCGGGGCGCGCACCAGTTGTTACGGGATTGACCCGCAGATCGGGATCGCGGTGGACGTTACCCACGCCAGCGACTACGCCGCGATCGACAAGCGCACCGCCGGCGACGTGCAGATCGGCAAAGGGCCGGTCATCGAGCGCGGCGCGAACATCAACCCGATCCTCAGCGACCTGTTCATCGACACCGCGACCAAGAAAAAGATCGCCCACCAGATCTCCGCCGCCCCGGGCGCGACCGGCACCGACGCCAACGCGATCCAGATCAGCCGCGCCGGCGTGGCGGCGGGATTGATCAGCATTCCCAACCGCTACATGCACACCCAGGTGGAACTCTGCAGCCTGGAAGACCTCGAAGCGGCCGCGATCCTGATCGCCGAGACGGTGAAGCGGATCGATAAGAAGATGAGCTTTATTCCGATGTGACGTCCAAATTGGCATAGCAATACCGCACTCCACATACGCTCTTTCCGATCCCAGGGACGAGCGTTTTTCATTCCATGTGTCAAACCATCGGAACATTTGTTTCTCCCCACATAGGCTGAAACAGATTCTTGCGAGTCCACACTTCAACCTCAGCAACCAGGGCTACTTATGGTCGGCTCACTGCTTGAGGTATTTCACTTGTGTGTCTGTTAAGGTGATCTACAATGATGTTTGTATTAAAAGGGACCAGAAACTGTCACGTCGATGCATCAGCTCAAGGGTGGAAACCGACGAATGCTTGACCGTGCCCGTTGTGGATAAGCGGCACGCCGAGACCGATGCCAATTAAGACGCACATCGAGATGACCATGTTCCAAACATTAGACCCCCGTGTCCTGCTGGCCGTTCAGGTGACGTTGAGCAATGGTGTTTTGAATGTGCGGGGCACACCCGGCGACGACGCCATTTACATTGACTCGCTGGCGGGACAGGGTACGCCCGGTGAGTTGAAACTCGGTCTATACCTTCATGACGTAAAATACAACGCCGGTCCGGTGGCGGAGGCGATCAAGACCTTTTATCTCAGCGATTTGAAGTTGGCGGTATTTAAGTTGGGTGCTGGGAAAGACAAGCTGGTACTGGATCGCATCGCTTTCGCCGCGATTAACGCCAAAGCGCCGGCCACCGCTTCGATCGAATGTGGCGATGGCGATGATGCGCTTTACCTTGACCAGGGCTTCGCCCGAAGCATCACCGCCGTCGGTGGTGACGGGAACGACCAAATAGTTGTCGCCCCGATTTTTTCTCCTTTCGAGGAATCTGCCCTGGCCTCATCGGCGATTCCCGCCGCTGCCGCGAAGGTGGCCGACCCAAGCGGTGTCACGATCAAGGCCGGTGCAGGAAATGACTATGTCGGTCTCGGTGCGTCGACCGCGGCGCTGGTATACCTGGGTGTCGGGAACGATACGCTCGAGGGCGCCAATCTTGAAGGGGCTATCGTCTACGGAGAAGCCGGTGACGATTTTATGAACGTCGGGTACTACGACGAACGCCGCGGCGGTGGAGGAGCTTCGCAGCTATATGGCGGTCCCGGAAACGATTTGCTCAATCTTGAAAACACCGACAGCGGAAGCGGACTTTTTGGCGGCTCTGGAAACGACCACCTGGTCACCGATAATCTCATTCAATGTCAGATCCTGGGTGATCAAGGTGACGACTTCATCGAAACCGGCGCCAGTTCCAGCACGATCCGTGGCGGCCAGGGCAACGATTCAATCCAAATTAGAAACTCTTATGGATTCATCGGACAGGTTTATGGCGACGACGGAAACGACATCATCGACGCCGGGGATTCTACTGTCGGCTCATCAATGCATGGCGGCAACGGAAACGATTCCATTATCGGCACCGCCGGCGACGACTACCTTGATGCTGGTGCAGGTACCGACCTGATCGATACGCGCTACGGCAACGACACAGTCGCTTCCTCCGACGGCCAGCGCGACGCCATTCTGAAACGCAGCGGTAACGACTCTCTGCTAATGGATCGGTACGACCGGATTGCGCCCGACGTAAAAATCACCTTCGACAACGGCGACCTGAAGATCATCGGAACGCGGTATTCCGACGCAATCACGCTCGCCGCGGTCATTGATTCGAGCAAGAATGGCAGTCCAAGAGTCCTGAAGATCGTGAACGGGGGAATCTTCGAAATCTATGAACTCCTCACAGCGGATTTTGTGGTCTCCCTCGACAAGCTGAAAAGCATCACTATCGAATGCGGTGGTGGTGATGACGGGATTATGGCGGTCGAACAATCGCTCACGATCAATACCAAAGTCGATATCGATGTACCGTTATTGATCAAGGGAGGAGACGGAAACGACAAGATTCACTCGCAATTCATCGGGCCGACGACCTTTGACGCCGGTGCCGGTGATGATACCTATCGCCATTTCGGCCGCTCTAAGTTCGCGACAACGTTGATCGGCGGTTCGGGAAACGACGATTTCTTTACTTTCTCATCGGCCAGCATCGATGGCGGCGCGGGCGACGATAGGCTGCACGTTTACAACGGAAGCGCGACCATTCAAGGGGGTGACGGCGATGACGACGTGTTCATCGAAAACTCTCATTCGCAAGTCACCAGTTACCTCATCAATACCGGAGATGGCGATGATGAAATTCGGTTTAACCTCGGTATAAACGCCAATTCTTCCGCCCATATAGAGGCGGGCGGCGGGAATGACGCTGTCTTGCTGAGCGTGCAACTTAGAAACGCCGTCGTTTACCTGGGCTCAGGTAATGACACCGTGACATTCGACTCTTACGGGGATAACTACGCGACCGATACGATCTACGGCCAAGACGGCAATGATTTCATCAATGCCGGCCAGGTTGAAGGCGAAATGTTGCTCGATGGCGGCGCGGGCGACGACAAACTCATCGGCGCAGCAGGCCACGACCGCCTGTATGGCCACGGCGGGCGAGACTTTATTGAGGGCGGTGACGGGAATGACATCGTCCAAGGCGGTGCCGGAGACGACACACTCATTGGTGGTAAAGGCAGCGACAGGATTTATGGCAATGCCGGCGCCGATCTTCTCAAACTCACCGATCTCATACGTGATCGTTTTTCCGCGGATTTCTTTGATATGGTCAGTCGAGATGAGTTTGATCTTGCGATTTGATGGATGCCCACGATCGGAAAGCAAACTCTCCGCCGGATGCTGGAGCGAATTTCAAACCAATGTCGCGGCCGCATCTGTGTGACTCGGACTGGTAGCCCGTGCCACGAAACAGGCGAATGAGATCGGCTCTAAGTCACCGTTGCACCCGGCAAAATCGGAATAAAGGGTAGACGTTGCCCAGGGGCGCGTCTCGTACAAAGCGGTACGGCCTATCAATCACACTTCTTCGTGGCGATGCAAAGGCTTGGCACGCGATATTTCCGGACCATGTAAAACCCGCGATCGAACGCACGTTCGCCGGCCGAAAACTGTCGCGCCCGTCGGCAGGTTCGGGGTATATTGAAAGACCTCAACCAGAAGAAGCTGTGAAATCATTTACACATATTGAATCGCTCGAAAGCCGGCAGTTGATGCACGGCGATTTTCCCGTCAGCATCGATTTTACGCCCGCTAGCGTCGCGCCCGCCGGCGGAACGGTCGCGGATACCGGCGCGATTTTCGGCCCGCGGGCGAATGGGTCGGAATACGGATGGAACATCGACTCTACCGCCAACGCGGTGTCGCGCATCACCACGTACACGCCGTACCAGCGCTATAAAACGTTCATCGACATGCTTCAAGGCGGCCAGCGCAGTTGGGACTTGCACGTTCACTCCGGAAAATACTCGGTGAAAGTCAGCGCCGGCGATCCAACGGCGTGGGGCGGAAAGGTGAACATCCTCGCCGAAGGCAAGCAGGCGCTGGCGGGAACCACGACATCCTCAAATCGCATCTTAACCGGTGCGACGACGGTGACCGTCACCGATGGCAAGCTCACGCTCAGCAGCGGCGTTGGCGCGACGATGAATCAGATTTCTGTCGTGACGATCGATTACGTCGGCCCGCTTGATGGCCCGCCGCCTGCCGAGCCGACTCCGTCACCGACTCCGAGCGGGAAGATCGTGTGGAAGACCGCGGCGTCGCACCCGGTCGCGCGGTCCGAATCGTTCGGCGCTGCAATCAACGGGCAACTGTATGTGTTCGGCGGTTACACGGGCACTTCGTTCAAACCCACGGCCTCGGCGCATCGGTTTGATCCGATGACCAACAAGTGGGCCAGCATCCGATCGCTGCCGGTCCCGTTGACGCACGTCGCGCACGCTGACGACGGGCAATACATCTATTTCGCCGGCGGGTACCCCGGCACCGGAAAGGACGGAGCGCAGAAATTCGCCGGCAGCGGCGTGTGGCGCTACAACGCCGATAGCGACACCTACACGGCGCTGCCGTCGCTTCCATCGGCCCGCGGCGCCGGCGCGATGGCGCTGCTCGGCCGCACAATGTACTTCATGGGCGGGACCGATCTAACGCGCGTGGATCGTAAAGAGGTTTGGTCGCTTGATCTGGACAACACCGCCGCCGGCTGGGTCGCGCGAGCGCCGTTGCCCGTCACGCAAAATCACCCCGCAGCGGCGGCGGTGGATGGGGCGGTCTATTTCATCGGCGGACAGATCAGCCAGGATGCCGCGGCGAAGATGACCAGCCTGATGTGGCGCTACGACCCGACGGCCAACCAGTGGAGCAGCGCCCCGTCGCTGCTCGGACCGCGATCACACACCACCAGCAGCACCTTCGTCTGGCGCGGCCAGATCATTTCCATGGGCGGCGAGCCCGTGCATAACAAGCCCATCCGCAGCGTCGATGCCTACAACCCGGCCACGCAAACCTGGCGAACGATCGGCGAAATCCCTGCCGCCCGCTTCAGCGGCGTCGGGGCGATGCTGAATGATCGCACCTTTATCTTCGCCACGGGATACAGCGGGGGATATTTCTCGGGGTCGACTTGGATTGGGGAGTTTATCGACTGACGCTAAAGCCGCCGGACGCGAATAGCACTGACGATTATCATCGGTGTTGTTCGACTATCGCGGATTCGACCAGTTCGTGATCCGATTTCCCGTTGGGAAGTATGATGAGTCCGGTCACTTCTCGCCTATTCGGGCCTATAGGGAGGTTCGCGAGGCCCTTTGCGAGATCAATGAGCTCGGGGTTCGCTTTGAGTGTGTGCTTACGCATGACCAAACCTTTGATACGTTAAACCCAACATCAGAGTAAACGTACAGCGAATGTGAATGTCTCTATCGAAGGGGGTCCGGAACATTCGCCTCGATTTACATCGTCGGCCGCTTCGTATGCCAGTCGGTCGCCTGCTCGTACATCCGTGCCGCGCGGAGCAGCTTGGCTTCGCCGAATGCGGGTCCGAGCAGTTGCAGGCCGATGGGGAGCGGTTTGGCGCCGGTGGTGAATCCGCACGGCAGGCTGATGCCGGGAAGTGCGGCGATATTGCAGGTGACGGTGAACACGTCGCACAGGTACATCGCCAGCGGATCGTCGCTCTTCTCGCCGATCTTAAACGCCGACAGCGGACTGGTCGGCGACAGCACGACATCGCATTTCTCAAACGCCTTATCGAAGTCGGCCTTGATCAACGCGCGAATCTTCTGAGCGCGGACGTAATACGCGTCGTAGTAGCCGCTGGAGAGGGCATAGGTGCCGATCATGATTCGGCGTTTCACTTCATCGCCAAATCCTTCGGCGCGGCTCTTGGAGAAGAGTTCGATGATGTCGCTGACGGGCTCGCTGGTGCGATGCCCGTAATGCACGCCATCGTAGCGCGCGAGATTGCTGGATGCCTCGCACGGCGCGATCACGTAGTACGCCGCGATGCCGTAGGCGCTGTTGGGCAGCGAGACTTCGACGATCTCGGCGCCGAGCGATTGATATGTCTTGATCGCCGCCTCGACGGATGCCTTAATTTCCGGATCGAGTCCGCCCATCGACTGATATTCTTTAACGACGCCGATCTTCAAACCTTTGATCGGATTGTCGATGTCAGCGAGATAGTCCGGCACGTCGATGTTGGCGGAGGTGCTGTCTTTGGGATCGTGGCCGGCGATGACGTTGAGCATCAGCGCCGCGTCGGAAACGGTCCAACCAAACGGGCCAATCTGATCGAGTGACGACGCGAACGCGACGAGCCCGTATCGCGACACCCGGCCGTAGGTGGGCTTGAGCCCGACAAGCCCGCAGAGCGACGCCGGCTGTCGGATCGATCCGCCGGTGTCGGACCCGATTGATGCGGCGCAAAGTGACCCCGCCAGCGCCGCCGCCGAACCGCCGGACGATCCGCCGGGCACGCGCGAGACGTCCCACGGATTCGCGGTGGGACCGAAGGCGCTGTTTTCGGTGGATGATCCCATCGCAAACTCATCCAGATTGGTCTTTCCGATGATCACCGCGCCCGCGGCCTCGAGTTTCTTGACCACCGTTGCGTCATACGGCGCGCGGAAGTTGGCGAGCATCTTGGAAGAACACGTGGTCCGGCCGAAGCTGGTGCACAGGTTGTCCTTGATCGCGATCGGCACACCCGCCAGCGGGCCGGACCGAGATCCGGAATCCACTTCCCTGGCGATGGATAATGCCCTGTCGCCGAGCACCTCGTTATAAGCGTGCAGCGAAGGATCGACCTGCGCGATGCGACTAAGCGTCTCGGTGGTCAATTCGACCGAGGAGATCTTTTTAGAAGCGATCGCGTCGCGTGCGGCGAGGAGGGTTTCGTGATGCATTGTAATTCTGCGATTCCAACTGCGATTGGCTTAAATAGTATGCCGTTTGGATCAATCGCAAATCGCAAATCGGAAATGAGTGTTCATCCCGCCGAGTCGTCGTCGCCGATCACTTTGGGAACTTTGAAAAACGCGCCATCGGTAGCGGGTGCGTTGGCGAGCACCTGCTCGGTGGTTAGCGCCGGT
>JACMML010000229.1 GCA_014379105.1 Phycisphaerae bacterium | reverse complement strand
CGACGATGTTCGCGGCCGACCAGACCAATGAAGACAGTCAGCCCGACCGCGCCGTCGCCAACGGCCAGGTGTTTCTCATTCGCGCATCGGCGTACAACAAGGTCGGCGGCCACGCCGCGGTGATGGACCGGATCGTCGAAGACGTGGAATTGATGCGAACGCTCAAATCCGACGGCTTCAAAACCCGCTTCTTCGCCGGCCGGCACCTCGCGAGCACGCGGATGCACACGCATTTGAAACAGATGTTCAACGGCTGGGCCCGCATCTTCGCCGGCACATCGCGCGGCCGGGTGTTGCCGATGATCTGCGGAATTGTGTTCCTGCTCGCGTGCGTCCTTACAAGCTACGTAGCGATCATATACGGAATCCTCCGCCACGATCCATCATGGTACCTCGCCGGCACGGCCCACTGGCTGCTGATGACGATCCTGCTCGGCTTCGTCTGGACATGGACCGGCAATTCGCCGGCTTATGCGCTGCTGCTGCCGATCGGGGCGCCGATTGAAATTGCGATCCTGCTGTATTCCGTGCGCAGGGTGCTCAGTGGAAAAGTCGAATGGCGCGGTGCACAACTCTCCCTTCGTGACACCACGTGATGAGCCTAATATGCGTGAACCAGTTGTTTGTCATGCTATTTTCAGATCACGCGGCCGGAGCGATTGAACGTCATGCCCCGCATCTTCAGCTTTCCACCCATCGCGGCGATCGACGCCCGCACGCTGATCCTCGGCAGCATGCCCGGCGAAGCGTCGCTGGCGGCGGGGCAATATTACGCGCACCCCCGAAACGCATTCTGGCGAATCATGGCCGAGGTGCTGCGGTTTGATCCGGCGTTGCCGTACGCCGGACGCGTTCTTGCGTTGCAAGCAGCGCGGATCGCGCTATGGGACGTGCTGCAATCGTGCGCCCGCACGGGAAGCCTCGACTCGGCGATCGAGCGCGATTCCCTGGTTGTGAACGATTTCAAATCGTTCTTCCGTGAACACCGGGGGATCAAGCGCGTCTTCTTCAACGGCGCCACAGCCGAGAAATCGTTCAACGATCACTTCCGGCAGTCCCCCGACCTGACCGGAATTAAGTTCACCCGCCTCCCCTCAACCAGTCCCGCGCACGCCGGGAAATCGTTCGCGCAGAAAGTTATCGCGTGGCGAGCAATCGCGGAGTGATCGGAATAATTGGATCAATCACTGGCGGAGTTGCTTGCGCCTTCGCCGATCACTTGTAAAGCCCTATTTAGCACCCGTCGCAGCACGAAGCAGTTTGCGGACATCGATCTTCAATCCGGGCAGAATGTGTGTCTGGTGTTTCTGCGATGCTTTTAGGACTTTCACGTCGAACCTGCCGCCGACGCGGATATTGACCACTAATATTTTCTTCACTGGATCGATTATCCAGTATTCCTTCACACCAAAAGCGAGATATTCAGCAGGCTTCACGTCGTAGTCACGCTTCCGGCTGGACTCCGAAACGACCTCCACCACGATCTCCGGCACCCATAGATCCCACGGTTGCTTCAATTGAGGCGGCGCCTTGCAGTAGATCGACAAATCCGGATGGCGCTCGGATTCGTTGAGTTCTATAAGGACTTTCGAGTCTGAGCCGCCTGAGGAATAATCTATAATGCCCGGGTTCTCGTGCTTATAAATAGCGACCAGATCGCGAAGAAATTCGACCACGCGACCATGCTCCAAGTTGGGTATTTCCGACACTTCAACCGCCCCTTCCCCAAGTTCATAGAGATACCCCGGCGCGGCGATAGCGCGATCAAAATCCGCCAACGACATGGCACGCCCGTTGTCGTCAGGGCCGATGCGAATCACGCGTTTGCGAACTGTGGTGGGCATGGAAACTCATTCTAACGGCAGCCGTCGTGCCGCGGAAAGAAAATTGTCGTAGTTCTGCTTCACTTCCGTCAGCGAATCCCCGCCAAACTTTTCCAATAGCGTACGGGCGACTTCAAATGCGATCACGTTCTCCATGATTACGCTCGCGGCGCTGATCGCGCTAATATCGCTGCGTTCCCAACCCGCTTCGCTCGGCTGCTTGGTGGCGAGGTCGATCGAGCGCAGCGGTTTGCCGAGGGTGCTGATGGGCTTCATCGCGCCACGGACGACGATGGGCATGCCGTTGGTCATGCCGCCTTCGAGGCCGCCGGCGTTGTTGGTGGTGCGGACGAAGCCAAGGCTGGGGAGGTCTTTCAGCTTTTCGTCGTAGAAGATTTCGTCGTGGACTTTTGATCCGGGGAGCTTGGCGACCTCGAAGCCCATGCCGATCTCGACGCCTTTGAATGCCTGAATTGCGCCGACAACGCCCATGATGCGTCCGTCGAGACGGCCGTCGATGGTCATGCTCGAGCCCAGTCCGACGGGGCAGCCGAAGACGTGGCATTCGACGATCCCGCCGGCGGTGTCTTTGGCGATTTTGGCGCTGTTGATGAAGTCGCGCATCTGCTGGCTGGCGGCCGCGTCGGGGCAGTAGACGTCGGATTCGTCGCGGGCCTTTTCCAAGTCGCGCCAGTTTGCGAGCGTCACGTCGAACGCGCCGCGCGCCTCGCCTACTTGTCTGACGAAACCGAAGACTTCGATACCGAACCCCTTAAGCAATGATCGCGCTAAGCCGCCAGCGGCGACTCTTGCTGCGGTTTCTCTTGCGCTGGCGCGCTCTAAGGTTTCACGACAATCGATCGTCAACCATTTTATTGATCCAGCTAAATCCGCATGACCGGGTCGCGGGCGCGTCAGTGGTGGGGTCTTATCCGGGTCGTCGAGACGGTAATCCTTATTCGGGATCAGCATCGTGATCGGCGAGCCGATGGTTTTGCCCATGCGGACGCCGGTTAGGAATTCGGCGCGATCGGTCTCGATCTTCTGCCGCCCGCCGCGGCCGTAGCCGCCTTGGCGGCGCTCGAGTTCGCGATTGATGAGATCGTGATCGATCGTCACGCCCGCGGGCATGCCCTCGACGAGCGTGATAAGGGCTTTACCGTGGGACTCGCCCGCGGTGCGGTAGCTCAGCGTTGCCATAATTGGATGTTATCGATTCTGACGCTCAGGGTCATCCACGCCCGACCAATCGACGAGCTTATCCCGGCATAAACGGGCTTCCGGGCGCTGCCTGGCGCGGTTTTTCCGGTGCTTGTGCCGGCTGATCCGCCGGCACGTAACCAGTCCGCTTGAAAACGGCGGCGGTGTCGAACCAGTCGCGCAGCGTGTCGCGGGTCATCATCTGCTGGCTCACCATTTGGCCGGCATACGAGCGAATCCCCGCCGACTGGCTTGGCGTGAGTTCGGTTTTTACGTCAAACAGTTCAGCCACGGCCACCTTGTTGACGGTCTGAAGCTTGATGATATCCCGTTTGGGCAACTCGGATTTGCTCGCCACGCCGCGCTGTAGCCCGAAAATCGGAGTCACCAGCAGGTTTCCATATCCCGCTGCTTCGGGAACATCTGCGAGCATTGGGCTGCCAGCGCCGAACCATCCGCTGGTTAGCACCTTATGGCCGGCAACTGCCGAGAGCCCGCCGGGTCCGGCGGCATCTTTGACGACGCTGTCGGCGGCTTCGATAGCTTTGGCAAATGCATGCTTACGGCGCACGTCGCGCTCCACCTGTTCTTTTACATCATCCATCTTGTCCAGCGGATGAGCCGGGCTCGCCTCGACGACACGGACGATGTACGTCGCGTCGTCGCCGCGCAGCGGCTTGGTCGGCTGATAAAGATCCATCAGGCCGATCAGAGGTCGATCCTCGGTGGCTGTGGCGAGCTGTTTGAGTGATGAGAAGAGGTATTCCGCCGTGGTAGTCGTGCCATCGGCATTGGGATTTTCCTCTTCGAGCACGGCGTTGCCGATGCCGGGCTCAATTCGCAGATCGTCGGCGCTGCGCAACTTCGCATCGAGCGTGACGGAGATCGTCACGCCGAACTGGCGCTGAATCTCGTCGCGGATATTGAGCAGATAATCATTCTCACCCAGGG
>JACMML010000228.1 GCA_014379105.1 Phycisphaerae bacterium | reverse complement strand
TGGACGATCGGAAACCACCGCGCCGCGCCGATCGTCAAAACCGGCGCTAGCAGACGCGTGAGCAATGTCGGACGCGAATTGTTCTCGGTGAGGGCACTCTGATGCCGCGCGATCGCGTCCTCCACCGACTGCTGCACGGTCGCCGCGGCCCGTGAAGCGGGGTCAATTTCCCACAGCTTATTGTGCGAAAAATATTGCAGGAACTGAGGATCGCGCCGGGTGAGGTCCGCGAAGGTGCCACGCACGTGCGTCGCCAGATCGCGGCCGGCCAGTGCGTCGATTGCGGGGACCGCCGGACCTGTGCGGACGATCGACACCACCGGCCCGAGCACGGCGTCGATCACGTTGATGATCGGCCAATAAGCGAGCCGCGCGCGGACGACCGGCTCAACGATCTGCGTGCGAAATGAAGCATCCCCGGCCAGCCGGTTCGAGAGCTGGTCCACCAGCGGCTCGGACAACCGCTCGGCGACGATCTCCCGCGCCTCGGCAAGCTGGCGCTCGGCAACCTGAAGCAATTGATCAATCTTCTGCGAGCGCAGCCATTGGTCCACCGTGCGATTCTGCTGCTTCTGCGCCAAATCCCGTGACCTGGCGACAGTCTGGATCGAGCGGGCTGTCAGCACCTGCTGCGCCAGATCGGGCAGGTCAAATGCTGCGGCATCGAGCCCGTTGAGCGCAAAAACTTTTGGCGGCGTCTGCAGCCCGCACGCGCGGGCGACGCGCAGAGCGTAATCGTTCCGCAATTCATCCAGCGCCGCCGGCCCGTGACGGGAGACGAGCTGATCGCATTTGGTCAGCGCGAACAGGAAATTCTCCGGTGAATTGCCGGACGACACCTTTGCAAGCAACTGCAGCGGTTCCCGGTCGGCGTATTTTTCGATGCTCTGCACCCAGATCGGGTAAAGCATGTGCCGCAGCAGCTTTCGAGTCAGCTCGACATGCTCGTTCCACACGCTGTCGATATCCGGCAGATCAAGCAGCACGCGACGGCGATCGTCAGGATTGGCATGCGTGGCGATCTCAAACTGATCCGGAATCACCGCGCTGAGCAGTGACCGCGCCGCCGCGGCATCGTCGTGGTGAACATACGCGACGGCTTTTGCAGTGCCTTCGCCGAAGGCGCTGGTGCGCGTGATCGTGGTTCCGATCAGCGCGTTGATCAACGAGCTCTTGCCGACGTCTTTTCCGCCGATGACGCCGATGAGATACAGCGGCTCGTCCGAAGGATTGGCCTGCAACACCGGGGCGGATGGATCAAGCCAATCCGGCAATTGAGCACCGGTGACGGCGATCACGTCGTGGATCAGGTCTGGATCGGTTGTCTTCACTTCGCAGCAGCTTCCCCGGATTTGAGCGCGCTTTCAATCGCGGCGGGCAGCCAATTCTCAAGTTCTTCCGGCAATGGCGTCGCGACCGCGTGCAGAAGCCCCTGGCGATCAATCACGACAATCTGCGGGAAATAGACCACCTGGTACGCCCGCGCGACGGCCGTGTCGGTGTCGGTCGCGATTGGAGTTTTGATTCGGATCGATTCGCGCAAGCGCGCGATGTCCCCGGCCGAGTCGCCGACATTGACCGCAAACATCTCTACGCCTTGCCCCGCGTAGCGCTCCGCGATCTTCTCGTTAATCGGCATCCCCACAATGCACGGCGGGCAATAGACCGACCAGAAATCCAGCACCACCACCTTGCCGCGATGCTCCGAGAGCTTCAGCGTCCCGCCGTCTATCAGTGGCAGCGCAAAATCCGGAGCCGGTTGGTTGATGAACGCTCGCAACGGGACGTCGTCATCTGGCCCGCGGTGCGTGAAGTGCACGATCGCCAGCCCCAGCAAAGCAACACCGACCAGCGGCAGGCCGGTGCGCAGGATGGTTTGAGTGATGCCCATGAGTGCGTTGAGCCGCTAAAACATCTTCAACTGATCGCGCTCAAAGCTGAACTTCGTCACCGGATGATCAATCGGCAATTTATACTTGCCCGTCCAGCACGCCGTGCATGCCTGGCTTTCGGGGATGCGCGACGCGGCCAGCGTGCCCTCGAGCGACAGATACGCCAGTGAATCGACCTCAATGAACTCGCGTATCTCCTCCAGCGTACGTTCATACGCGATCAGTTCCTTCGTGGATGCGAAATCGATCCCGTAAAAGCACGGATGCCGGATCGGCGGACAGGAAATCCGCAGGTGGATCTCCTTGGCGCCCGCCCGGCGGAGTGCACGCATCTTCGATCGCGTCGTCGTGCCGCGGACGATGGAATCGTCCACGACGATCAGCCGTTGGTCCTTTACCAGCGCGCTGATGATATTGAGCTTCAGGTTGACCGCGCGATCGCGCGCCGCCTGATCGGGTAGGATGAATGTTCGTCCTACGAAGCGATTCGGAACAATCGCTTCTACAAACGGAATCCCCGATTCCTTGCTGAACCCCAACGCCGCGGTGCGGCCGGAATCGGGCATGGGGATGACGCAGTCGGCATCCACGTGCGATTCGCGCGCCAGTTGCCGGCCGAGCTCCTCACGCACGCTCTGCACGTTGTGCCCGAACACATTGCTCGCGGGGTTGGCAAAGTAGACATGCTCGAACACGCACCGCGCGCCCTCGGCCGCCTCCTGGGCGAAGAATCGGCTGCTGATGCCCTGATCGTTGATCGTCACGATCTCGCCGGGCTCGACGTCGCGGATGAACTCCGCGCCGATCGCATCAAACGCGCACGTCTCACTCGCGACCACGTACGACCCTTCCGGCATCCGGCCGATCGACAGCGGGCGAATGCCCCACTGGTCACGCGCCGCCTCGATCCGGTCAGGGAATAGGAACAGCAGCGAGTACGCGCCCTGCAGATGCCGCAGCACGTGCGGCAGCGTGTCGTGCTTCTCAATATGGCTCGGCTTGGCCAGCAGGTGGACGATGATCTCGGTATCGGTCGTGCTCTGGAATATGTGCCCGTGCTCTTCGTATTCCTGCCGCAGCAGCGGCGCGTTGATCAAGTTGCCGTTGTGCGCCACCGCCACCTGCCCGAGCCGGTATTGGCGCGCCAGCGGCTGGGCGTTGCACAGCTTGCTCGCGCCGGTAGTAGAATAGCGCACGTGCCCGATCGCGCCGGTGCCGGCGAGTTCTTCCTTCAGCAATCGCGGCGTAAAGACCTGGCTGACCAGACCCATCCCCGTATGCCCCACAAGCTCCGAGCCATTGGTCACCGAAATCCCCGCCGACTCCTGCCCGCGGTGCTGCTGCGCGAAAATTCCCACGTACGTGATCTGCGCCGCCAACGGTGTACCCCAGATGCCAAACAGCCCGCACTTTTCCTTCTTTTCGTATTCGGGGTAGTCGTCGAGAACGGGGAGTGGAATGTTCATTATGGTCTGCGGTTCAAAATAGTCGTATCACACGCGGTATGCAAACCGCACCGGCGGATGGCGAGTTTTCCGTGATTTAATGATGCGATGGTGCTAATTTAATAGAAGTTGCGGATCGGCTGAAGGAGTGTTCTTTCTACGGTTTGCAGGATATTGATAGGTTAGTTGGCGGAATGCTTCGAGGCGTGACGGGCATCCTCGCAGTCATCATCGGTGCCGCAGTCTTCGTCTACTTCTCGTGGGCCGTACACCGGATCGGGTACGATGCCCTCACGGAACCCGGGTGGCCACGGCCATCGCCTTACCCCGACCGGTGGTTGTTGGCGTTGAACGACTATTACGACGCGAAGTACCCCGTGACCGGCCCGTACGTCAAGCTGCATGGGGAGTTGCCGCGGTTGATGAGGGTCGTGACTTGGGCGAGTGGCGCGGGCGCCGTGGTTTGCATCGCGGGCGTCGTGATGCTTATGTTTCCGACGGTGCTGCGCCGAATTCGGTCGCGCAATCGCGGATTTGACGTCGTCGGTCCCGGCGACGCGGCCGCCAACTAACCCGCCGCTGGAGCGGACCGCGGCGGCGGTATACTTCACGTGCGGTCGAGCGTCGCACGTGCGCCGCCGCGGCCGATCAACGGCATTACGTTATCCGCTCCGAGGAATTGCCATGGTATCGCTCTCGTCAATGCCGCGGTTGGCAAGGTGGCTGTCTCCACGGCTGCGGCGACGCCGAGCCGTGGTGTCCCGGCTCTCGACCGACGATCTGACCCGCTTGCTCGACGACCCGGCGCGGTTGCGAGCGCATCTCGCCGACCCGACGTCGTACGACCTGGGCATCGCGATCGAGGAACTCGCGCGACGCGGCATCGACGCGCGCCCCTCCCCGGAGGAACTGCTCGCCATGCTCACGTCAGCGGACAATCGCCAGTACTACCGCGGCGTGTTACTGTTCCACGCGGCTTACCCGGACTACGGGGCACCACCTCCGGGAGACGGTTGGTCGAGCGGGGACCCGCCGGAGGCGTGGCGTGAGCGGGTGGCGCGAATTCCTCGGCGCGGACGCGGATAACCAACCATTTCAGCGGCCGTTATTCGCGCCGTTTGCCAGCGGCGTCGTGGGAGGTGTGATTGATTAGTCTAGGCGTCTTCATCACGATATTTGCAATATCGCTGTTCTCAACGGCGTGGGCCTTATCCCTATCTGCTCGCGCCGTAGGTTCGCCGCGCGGTCGGTTTCGCGTCGCATTGATCGTCGCTGCTCTCCTGATAGTGCTGGGAATCGTCTTTGCCGTGATGGAGGCTGCTATGACACCCACGGTACCGCCGCAGGTGCCGGTTACTGGATTGGTGCTGCTGATAGTTCAGGTGATCGCGATTTTTTTCATTCTGCGATCCACGTTCGATCTCACCGTGAAGCGCACTTTCGCCCCGTTCGGGACTTACGTAGCACTGATACTTGTGCAACTCGTTCTGACCGTGTTTGTGATTAAACCGTTCATCGTTGAGGCGTTCGTGATGCCGACGAAGAGCATGTCACCGACGATTGAACCGGGCGATCGATTTGTGGTGAACAAACTGATTAGACCACGAAGACTGGACCTCGTTGCCTACTGGAACGATGACGCTGAACCAGCGATTTACTGTAAGCGATTGATTGGTCTGCCGGGTGAACGGTTGCGATTTGAGCAAGGAGGACTCTACGTCAACGATCAGCCGATCGCATTGCCGCCGGTTTTAGCCGGCCGCTGCTCGGCATCAGTATCGACATTGCCGTTTAATCGATCTCGCTACCGCGATGGCGAATCTATTCGGTTGGGCGAAGACGAATATTTCTTTATTGGAGACAATGTCGAAGCTTCCGCGGATTCGCGGCTAGCGGGTCCGTCGCGCGCCTCCTCGGTGGTGGGAGTAGTTGATTTTTTGTACTGGCCGTTGAGCAAGGCGCGCTTGGTTCGATGAACAGGCTAACGGTGGATTGGTTGGGGAACTAACCGCGCCGCCAGACTGGATCGCGGCCCCGGAACGCTTACCATAAGTTCAAGAGCCGTTGGCCCGGCTTCAGCCGCTGAACGGTGCTACGTTATCCGATGCAGGCGACCCGCGATGTGGTGGCGATATCCATACAACCCGACCGCGTACGATGACGACTGGGAGGATCAGCCTGGTCAAGGGGTCTTCTACCTGTGGGGACTCGGCGTCGTGCTGCCGCTGGCGTTGATCGGATATGGCAGCTACGCGATCGCGGTGAGGCAGATCAGCTTCGGTGGTCAGATCTCGATGACTTTGCACGGGCCGAACGCAATTGCTTTCGGAATCGCCTGGGTTTCGGCAGCCGTCTTCGTTCATTGCCACTACTTCTGGGGCAACATCTTTGATCAGGCGTGGTTTGCCGTCGTGGGGAAGATCTTTGGGGCCTGTGGCTTCATCGCGTCTCTGGCATTTCTCGGCATACGCAACGGCGTGCTCGGCATCGGATAACTGCCGCCGTAGTGATCGGCCCCCGGCCAAGCGCCACTTGATATGGTGAGCGCCAATCGGTGCCCGCCCGGCCATTGAAGGGCAGAATGCTCAGCGACGCCTGGGCAACGATCACATGGTCCAATCTCTCATACCGAAGTTGCACGTGCTTAAATCACGCCTGGGTGCTAGCTTATTGCACTAGGTGCGGGACAGCTGAAGGAGTGCTCTTCCACGGTTTGCAGGATATTTGTTATCCCGCGAGCGCTGCGAATTCCCGTCATCCCAGATAACAGAAGGACCATCATGCAAGCAGTCATTCGACAATATTCCGGCAAAGGCGCTGTTGAGCTTTTTGATCTGCTGGAGAAGCACGCGGCCGATTTGCAGCCGCTGATGCGCGCGGTCAACGGCTTTGTCAGCTACACGCTTGCGCGCAGCGCCGCCGGCGGATTCACGGTAACGGTGTGCCAGGACCAGGCCGGCATCGATGAAAGCATCCAAAAGGCGAGAGATTGGATCGCCAAGAACGCGGCGGACATCGGCGCCGCGGCACCGGTCGTGTCGGTTGGCAACGTGGTTGTGCATATGAAATGACATTGACGGGCCCGTTGAAGGAAGGCTCTTTCGACGGATTTACGCAACTGTATGGCGGGTTTTCTGATCCACCCGCGATCATCAAACCTTCCACACCGCCACGCCCGCCGGGTCGAGCTTGCTTGAGCCGATCAGGAACTTGGTGTTCCTGGGTGCCGGGACTGTGACGGGTTTGTCGCTGAAATTCATGCAGATCATGTGCCCGTCGCGCTCGAGCAAGCGAACGCGGTCCGGCAGATGCGTTAGTTTCAGTCCGATCTGCTTGCAGAGTTTTTCGATGATCGCTTCGGGCAGGTCGCGGTCGCCGAATACGCCGCAATAGGTGACGGTGCCACCCCCGTCGCCGGCCGTGTGCTTTTTGTGCGTGATGGCGGTTGCGCCGGCGTAGAACATGTTCGTGAAGCGGCCCCACGGTTTGGTGCCTTCGTCGGCAAACATCAACTCGGCCCAGATGGACCATTTAAACGTCTTACCATCAAACTCAACCGTGCCGAATGTTTGCTCGGGCAGCGCGTCATAGGCTTCGACATCGCCGCCGATCAGGTCGCGGATGAGCGAAGCCTTGTGGGCCTCGAAAAATTGGCCGGTCTTGTCCTGCAGCGCGGTGCGCGGCGTAAAGACGAGATTGCCGCCGGCCTTGACGTAGGCATCGAGCTTGTCGATCAACGGCTGATCGACCAATTGCATCCCCGGTGCAACGACGATCTCCAATCCATCCGGCCACGGTTGATCGGGGTGGAGAATTTCCACCTTCAGGCCCATGCGCGATAGCGCCTGATGCCACTGGCATATCAACTCGCTCTGATTCCAGCGCTTAGCCTGCGGGAGCGTGGCGGTCCACCAGAGTTGGTTGAAATCGACAATTAGTCCGGCCTTGGGCTGCGCGGTGGTCGCGGAAGTGCTAACGGCATCGGCGAACAGCTTCGACTCCTGAGCGACCTGCTTGAACTGTAATCCGCCGGGTGAAGGCGTGACGCCGTCCAGATTCACAAGCCCGTCGTGCCACATCTCGATGCCGAACCGCGGCTGGCGGAAGCGGTAGACGGTGATGAATTCGCAGTTGTGCGCGATCGCCGACCACAGGAGCAGACGGATTGCTCCGGGATAAGGCAGACACGGGACGCCGGTCCAATTGACCTGCCCCGGCTGCACTTCCATCAGCGCCCAGCGGCCGTTGTAGCTGTTCATCAGATCGTGCATTAGCCCGATGCTGGCCGGGTCGCCGAGGCGGAAATTTTCATCGGTGTGATTGCTCCCCCAGCCGGTGATCGGGTAAGTGTCCCAGCTCCACAGGCTCAGCGAATCGCGCATGTCGCCGGGATCGCAATCCAGATGCAGGTTCATGAAATTGGTGGTGATCCAGCGATTACCGATCTTCGGCTTCAGCACGTCGGCCTGTAGTTTGACGAATTGGGCCCATGCGTAGGACCAATAGCGTGATGCATCAAGATTCTCGTGCGGATTGCGATAGGCCGGGTCGCGTGAAGCGGGCATCCTGATCTGCTCGAATGATTGATATTGCTGATTCCAGAACTGGTTCGCCCAAGCCTGGTTCAAGTTCTCAATCGTGCTGTATTTCTTTTGCAGCCATGCCTGAAACCCCTTGTGCGTCTGATCGGATTGGTCAAACGCGTGCCCGAGCTCGTTATCAATCTGCCAGCCGACGACGGCCGGATGATCGCCGAAGCGTTCCGCCATCGCGGTGACGATGCGGAGCGATGCTTCCTGCATGCGCATGGAGGTGGGCGTATAGTGACGACGCCCGCCATGACGATCGACGGCACCGTTAACGTCGCGGCCGAGCACTTCGGGATATTGATCAGACAACCACACCGGCGGCGCGGCCGTGGGCGTACAGAGAATCACATCAATCCCCCGCTCCGCGGCGAGTTCGACGCATTCGCTCAGCCAATCCAGCCGGATATCCCCCGGCGACGGCTCCATATCAAACCACGCGAACTCCGCCATATGGACGATCCGCAGCCCCATAGCCGCGATCTTGTCGAAATCCCGCTTCCACTGCTCCCGCGGCCACTGCTCTGGGTAGTAATATGTGCCGATTTTCATACTCGGACAGTATGGCGATGGGTGGGATTGTCAAAACCGATTCGACACACCTCGGCTGCGATAACAGTCAGATGTATAAAATCTGGCCATCCATTTCGTCGGCCGTTACGTGATCTATCAGTGACAGCAATCGATGAGCGATGTCATAAGGCGAACGTCTGACAGCCACGATAATCCCGCAATGACTTTTTCCCGCGACGTGGTACTCCTGCGATAATGCGACAAAGTCGTCACGATTGTGCGTCAAGAGCGCCATCTGGTGGTCCGCAGCATAAGCGAGTTGATCAGCATCGCTATGTCCTAAGTTGCCGGCATCAACCGTAGTGAGCGCCGCCAAGCCCCTGGACCGGATGAGCTTTGCAATCAGGACGCTAACATCCTCGTCCAGATACAAGCTTATGAATAGCCGGCTCACGGATTCTTTGACCTTGGATCGATCAAATCATCAGACACGCGATTGCGTTCGATATGCCGCGTAATTTCGTCCGGATGATCGGCGAAATAACTCAGTGCATCAAACACCTGCGCGAGCGTCAGGTGAGGCAGGTGCGTCGTGATATCCTCCGGAGCGATGCCCAATCGCCACGTCTCGACCACAGCGCGCACTGGCGTACGCGTACCCTTAATGATGGGTTCGCCATTCAAAATCGAGTCGTCGCGGGCGACGTAAAGATGTTCTGTTTCTGTCACCATTGTTATTACCTCGCCATCAGGGCTGAGGTGATTGTATCGCTTGAGCGTCTCGTGTCATGCATTTTACATTCTATAAGTCCACTCAGTGCTACTCCGCCGCCTCCACCTTCCCGCGCGACTGCAGCCAGCGGGCGGCGCCCCAGCAGAGGATCGCCCAGACCAGCCCGGCCGACCAGCCGGCCAGAACGTCTGTGGGCCAATGGACTCCGAGAAACACGCGGCTGATGCCGACCAATCCAGTCAGTACCATCGCGACGCCGAGGTAATACAGTTTGAGTACGCGCCGATTAGTGAGCCGCGCCAGCAGCGCGCCCATCGTGAGATACACCGCCGCCGACAGCATCGCGTGGCCGCTGGGGAAGCTTCGGGTGATGACATAAGAGCGATGTTCGACCAGCGCCGGGCGCGGCCGATCGATCACCGATTTCAGCGCCGTGCTCAGCAGCAGCGCCCCGGCCGTCGCGACCAGCAGCAGCACAAGCGCGTGATACTTTTTCATAAACACCAGATACCCGCACACCGCGGCGGTCATAAGGGAAAGCACCGCGATGCCGCCCAGCGCCGTGAGATCGCGCCCGATCTCTTCAACCCACTTCGGCGCTGCCCAGCCGCCAATCGTCTCTATAGCCCATGTATCAAATGCTTCGGTATCCCCTTCGCGCATTTCACCCAGGACTTCCACAAACGCCCACGTGCCGGCGATGACCAGCAAAACTGCCAGGAGCAGCAGCAGGTCCAGTGAAGATACAAAAGCATAGATCGATCGCGCGTGCCGGAGCATTTCATCGAACCATAGCCGAGCGGACGCCGACAGTCATTATGGGGTTGACCGATCCGTCTTACATCTCCCGATCCACCGCGGCCGCGATGCGGCGGGTGCTTTGCATCATTTTTGCAAACTGCTCCGGCGTGATGCTCTGGGCGCCGTCGGTCATCGCGTGCTCGGGGTCGGCGTGCGTCTCGACGATCAGCCCGTCCGCGCCCGCGGCCACCGAGGCGCGGCACATCGGCTCAACCAGGTAGTTTTTCCCCGTGCCATGGCTCGGATCAACGACCACCGGCAGATGCGTCGCCCGCTGCAGCGCCGGGACGATCGCCAATGGCAATGTGTTGCGGACGTAGTCTTCGAACGTGCGGATGCCGCGCTCGCAGAGGATGACGTTGTGGTTCCCCCGCGCCATCACGTACTCGGCCGCGAGGAGGAATTCTTCCATCGTCGCGCTCATTCCCCGCTTCAGCAGCACAGTCTTGGTGCATTCGCCGACGCGCGAGAGGAGGTTGAAGTTCTGCATATTGCGTGCCCCAATCTGCAGCACGTCGGCGTACTGGCAGACGATATCGACCTGATCAATGGACATCACCTCGGTGACGATCGCCAGCCCCGTCGCGTCGCGCGCCGCGGCCAGGTGCTTGAGTCCTTCCTCGCCCATCCCCTGGAAGCTGTACGGATTGGTGCGCGGCTTGAACGCTCCGCCGCGCAGTCCCACGGCACCCGCTTCCTTCATCGCGTGGGCGATCTCGATGATCTGCTGCTTGCCCTCCACCGAGCACGGCCCGGCGATCACGCCGATCTTCTTACCGCCGATCGTCGCTCCGTTCCCCAGCGGGACAACGGATCGCTCGCGCTTCACCTCGCTGGATGCCATTTTGTACGGCGCGAGGATCGGCACGACTTTGTCCACGCCATCCACGGTCTCGAGCACGCCCCGATCCTTAAACCGGTCATTCCCGATAACGGCCACCACGGTTCGTTCTTCGCCGACGATCACGTTTTCTTTCAGTCCCATTTCTCGCACCAGTTTGACGACATGGCCGACCTGTTGTTCGGTCGAACCGGGTTTCATTACTACGATCATTCGAAGCTCCAATCATGGAAATGCGGAATTTGCCACAGAGGCACGGAGGCACAGAGAGAAGAGAGAGATGCAATACGGTGGAACCGCAGATTGCGCAGATTTTTTTAAATGCATTTTTTATCTGCGCAATCTGCGGTTAAAAAATCTTCTCTCTGTGCCTCTGTGCCTCCGTGGCCAATTCCTCTTCAGCATCCTGTTACAACGAATACAACGAAAAAAGCCTCAGGACCGAAGTCCCGAGGCTCACGATTCTCAATATAAAGCTGCTTAAGCGCTCAGGACGTAGCTTGGCAGACCGGTATAAAATATCCGGTAAACCAATAGCTGAACTGGGCGGCGGCGGTTTTCATTACTGCAATAAGAGTAACATCGACGTCTCGGCAGTCAAATGAAAAATCGCTCGCCCGGCCGTCGGTCATCATCAATTCGGCTTCACCGGCTTCAGCGTCACTTTTCGCAGGTTCATGATCCCGCCGGATTTCTTGAATGTCGGCTTGATGCTGATCGTGTACGTGTCCGGCTTGTCAAAACGGATGTTGCCGAGCGTGGTGGTGGAG